>DAISWS010000053.1:0-12303 GCA_036826275.1 Vulcanimicrobiaceae bacterium | reverse complement strand
CACTCTTGTTAGGAGCAACAATGAGTAGAAAATTCGTCTTGCTGTTTGGCTTGGCGGGTGCCTTCGCACTGGCAGCGTGTTCCAATTCGGGAACCTCATCTGTTCCGGCCGCGGGGGGCGCCCGTCAATCCGACGTTTCGGCATCGTGTGGAGTGGTGCCCGAAGGCTTCGCCCGCTGCTTCGCACTGGTGCGCACGGACGTTGGGGGTGGAGATCCCAACGGTTACCACGGTTTGTATCCGCCCCGCATTCAGCCGATGAAGCGGACGCATACGCCGACGCCGGCGCCGTCGCCGACGCCCGTGCCGACGCCGACGTCCGCGCCGACCGCAACGCCGACGCCGCCCTCGAGCGCACCGCCCGGATATGGGCCGGCCGACCTTCAATCCGCGTACTCGCTACCGTCCAGCACGGCCGGTTCGGGCCAAACGATCGCGATCGTCGACGCGTATGACGATCCGACCGCCGAAAACGATCTGGGCGTCTACCGTTCGCAGTACGGTTTACCGTCATGCACGACCGCAAACGGCTGCTTCAAGAAGGTGAACGAAAACGGTACGAGCACGCCGCCGAATTCGAATGCCAGCTGGGCACAGGAAATTTCGCTCGACCTCGACATGGTGTCGGCGGCTTGTCCGAACTGTCATATTTTGCTCGTAGAAGCGAGCACCGCAAGCTTCGCCGATCTCGGTACGGCGGAGAACACCGCGGCAAGTTTGGGTGCAAACGCCATTAGCAATAGCTACGGCGGAAGCGAAAGTTCGTCGGAAACCTCGTACGATTCGTCGTACTACAACCATCCCGGACACGCAATCACCGTGAGCTCCGGCGACGGCGGATACGGCGTGGAATATCCGGCCGCTTCGCAATACGTCACCGCGGTGGGCGGGACGTCACTCTCGCGTGCAAGTAATGCCCGGGGATGGACGGAATCGGTTTGGAGCAACAGCAGCACGCAAGGCGCCGGAAGCGGTTGCAGCGCGTACGAGCCGCAGCCTTCGTGGCAAACCGCTATCAGTGCGTTGGCCGCAGTCTGCAGCCGCCGTGCCGTTGCCGACGTCTCCGCGGTTGCCGATCCAAACACCGGCGTAGCCGTCTATGACAGCACGGCATATTTGGGACAATCCGGTTGGATGGTATTCGGCGGCACGAGCGTCGCATCGCCGCTCGTTGCATCGGTATACGGTCTGGCGGGAAATGGGGGCAGCGTGAGCTACGGGTCGTATCCGTATAGCCACACGTCGTCGTTGTGGGATGTCACGACCGGCAGCACCGCCAGCTGCGGAAGCATCCTCTGCACTGCGGCAACAGGCTGGGACGGTCCCACCGGATTGGGCACGCCGGACGGCTCGTCGGCCTTCTAGCGTTTACCACAACGAGCCCAAACGATGAGGCACGCCCGCGGGCGTGCCTCTTTTTTATCGGCGCGAGGTTTGCAGCGGCCGGGCCACGGTAATGGTGTATACCGAGGGTGAAACAATGGGCAACGACATCTTGGAGATACGCGCGCACGTGCGCGGAATGATCGATGCGGACCGCGCGATGCTTGCGCCTGTTGCCGGGCAGTTGCGCGCCGGATTAGTGGAAGCGTTTCCCGATGCGCGATGGCTGCTCGAGCGCCTCGTTTGCACGTTGAACGCTCATATCGACGAAATGGAAGAGCACCTTCGCCGCTTGGGCGGCACGGCGGAGCCGCAGAAATTTTCGCCCGAGTCGCTTGCCGGCGAGCTGATGACTGCGGCGGCGAAGTCATTGAACGTGCAAACGCTCGCTCGTTCGTTGCGCAGCTATTATACGGCCCTCAGTTTGGCGCACGCCGCGGCGCTGATGCTGGAAACGGATGCGCGCGCACACGGCTATTCGTCCACCGCCGCGATGGCCAGACGCCATCGCGAGGAAATCGCAACTCTGCTCAACCAAATTCGCGACCTACTGCCGAGCGCGGTCAGGGATGAGATCGGTCAAACGGAGATTGCGACCTAACCGTTGATTCGTATCGGCACCAGCGGCTGGGTCTACGCCGATTGGCGCGGGCGGTTTTATCCCGAAAAGCTTGCGCAGCGGCATTGGCTCGGTTATTACGCCGAGCGCTTCGATACCGTCGAATTGAATGCCACGACATACCGTTTGCCAAAGCCGGAACAGGTGGAGCGCTGGTGTACGGCAGTTCCGCCGCATTTCATCTATACGCTCAAATTGAGCCGCCTCATCACGCACCGCAAGTCGCTGCCGCAGCGCGTCGACGAATTCATCGAAAACTACATGCAGCGCGCGGCGTGCTTTCATCAGGACAAAGTCGCGCAAATTCTCGTGCAGTTTCCGCCGTTTTTGCAGCGGGATGACGAACATCTGCGCCGCTTTCTCGACAAACTGCCGGATCGTCACCGCTACGTCGTGGAATTCCGCAATCCGTCGTGGCTCGTGGCGGACGTCGAACGCATCCTCGCAGAGCGCGGCATGGCCTTTTGCATTCACGATTATCCGGGATGCCGCACGCGGGACATCGTAACCACGAGCGAGCTTGCGTACGTGCGCCTGCACGGATACCTAGCATTATACGTGGGAAATTATCCGCGGCGGTCACTACAATACTGGGCGCACCGCATCCGCACGCTTGCCGCGCGAGCCAAAGACGTCTACGTGTACTTTAACAACGACACGCTCGCTGCCGCACCGCACGATGCGCATCTATTGCGGCGCCTCCTCGACGTGAATTAGTCCGAATGCGTACTTTCAGTATTAGCTCCCCCTGCGGACGGGAACGACATGCAGCATGGCGGAGGTCGCGAAACACCCGTGGTACTTCGAAACCGACTGCCCCCGCGACGCCCTGGCGGGGCGGCCGCTGCTCGAGCGTTACCTTTCCGACCACACGCGCGAGGGAAGTGATCTCTTTCCCGCCGCGCTCGTCTACGGTGAACTGGTTTCAAATGTGGTGAAGCACGCGCCGCGCGGCGGCGTGCGCGTTTGGCTCGAGCCGCATCGCGATAAATTTGCGCTGTGCATCAACGATGCCGGAGGCGGCTTTTCGTCGGAGGCTGCGAGCCGTACGCCGGACGATCACGCGGAATCCGGCCGCGGGCTGTTCATCGTGCAACAGGTGTGCGAAGAAGTTTCGTACGGGCGAATGGACGGTGACGGCTTCATGGTGCGCGCCGTGCTCCCGCTCAACCGCCGCTGAAGCCGGCAGTCGCGCGCCACCGCCGCGGCGAAGGCGGCCGGCATGGATATCGCGCTCGAAGTGCACTGGGGATTCGCCTTCTTCGTATTGTTCGTAGCCCTCTTCGTCGGCTGGGTCCAAATGGGCCGGCGCACGATGAGCGGCGTTATCGGCTTGCAGATACTGATCGGCGTAGTGCTCTTTGTTTGGATGGGCATTGCGCATCGGCCGGTTCCGTCAAGCGTGTGGATTCATATCGTCGCTGCGCTGCTCGCGATGTCAGCGTATATCGCGGGCCGCCGCATCTTCGATCGCGCGAAAAACCCGTGGCCGGCGACTGGTTTCAGTTTACTAGGCTTTCTATTGGTTTGCGTGACGATGTGGTACGGCTGGAGTTTGGTGTATCCGGCGCACCGGTAAAGGCCGGTATCGCGTGGCCGCCGAAGAATTCTGCCCGTGAGAACATCGCGGGTTCTTTTTTGGATCGCTCTGCTGATCGTCGTCGCGGGCGTTTCCTGGCACTTCGCCCATCCGCGCAGCCCGGTCGGCGATCACATCACCGTGTATTACACCAAAGACGACGGCGTCACGGAAGTGCCGTGGAACGTTTCGATGCGCCCGCAGCAGTCCGGCGAGAGTAATGCGGAACATCTGAGCAATACCGTTTTGTATGCCGCGACGCAAGCCGTTGCGGGACCGCCAAGCGGCGTTACGGCGATTCGTTTTCCCGATGGAACGCATGTGCGCTCGGCGAGCGTTAACGATTCGACCGCAACGGTCGATCTTTCAAAAGAGGTCGCAAACCAGACGTCCGGCGTTTCCGGTGAGAGCGGAGCGTTCAAAGCGCTGGTGTGGACGCTGACCGCGCTGCCGGGCATCGATCAGGTTGCGGTTCGCGTACAAGGCCAACAGTTGAGCACGCTTCCGGGGGGACACCTTGAGATTGATGAGCCGTTACGCCGTTCGGATTGGTAGCGCGCTGGCGCTCGTCGCGGCGATCGTGCTCTGCGCTCCTGCGGCGCGTGCCGACGACCGCATGGTGCTGCGCTTCGATGGCCGGCCGGTCATTCTCACGCACGTGCGCACGCAGGGATCCGCACGCGCGGTTGCCGCGGACGATCCGGGGTTGCTTGCATTTCTGCACCGCATCGGTGCGACGTTTACTTGGCAGCCCGGCGAGCGCTACGTGTTGTTTACGACCGCCGAACCCGTCGTCGTGAGTTTTGCGGTCGGCGATACCGGCTACGACGTCGGCCCCGTTCGCGAAACCGCTCCGTTCGCGCCATACTTGCTCGACGGCCATCCATACGTTCCGTTGGACGAACTGATCCACGCGCTCGATTTTGCGGTCAAGCCCGATGGTTCGCAGCTCATTTTGCAGCCGCAGATTGCGTCGATCGAAGTGCAAGCCTCGCCGGGCGGGACGCGGTTCGTTGCGCACGCCGGCATGCCGCTGGACGGCCGCATCACCGAGCAAAGCGGCAACACGATCGTGCTCACGTTCGATGGCGTCGGAAGCACGCTTCACTCCGGAAAGCTCCTGGCGTCGGCTCCCGTCGACCGGATCGACGTAAAGACGCTGGGAACGGTGACGCATCCGCAGACGCAGCTTACGCTCTATCTGCTTGCCGGTACCCCGCATGGCAGCGCCGGTACCGACGATCAACGCAATTTCACGCTCGCATTCGGTGGTAACGCCGCGGATACGACTGCGCCGCCTTCGCCCGCGGCAACGATTGCGGCGCCGGTCCAGGTGACTGCCGTCGACGTTCAGCCGCGGAACGGCGCGCTGCTCGTGCGCGTCACCGCCAACGGCAACGCGACATACGACTGGCACCGGCTGCGTCCGCCGGACAACCGGTTTTGGCTCGACGTGCACAACGCGCGTCTAGCGATTCCGCCGTCCAACCAATCGGGCAGCGATCCGGTCACTTCCGTGCGCGTGCATCAAGAGGATCCCGATACCGTGCGCGTGGCGCTGTCGCTTGCAAACTTCGACACGATAGACGTTACGCCGAATGCAACGGGCGTGACGATTACCGTCAATGCGGCACTCGCGGCCGATAGCGTGCCGCGCACCGGTTCCGGAACGATCGGCAGCGCGGCCGCCGTCGCAGCGAACGGTTGGAAATATTCGCCGCGGCCGTCCGACACGCCGTACGTTCCCGCCAATCCGCGGCTGATCGTGATCGATCCCGGCCACGGCGGAAGCGATCCGGGTTCCTATCGCGGCGATGCGGTCGAAAAAACGCTCACGCTTGACATTTCGAAGCGCCTGCGCGACATTCTCGTGGCGCGCGGCTGGCAAGTGATGATGACGCGCGACACCGACCGCGACGTGTTTGAGCCCAACGACTCCGCAACGGACGAGTTGCAGGCACGCGACGACGTTGCGAATCACAACGGAGCACGCCTGCTTGTCAGCGTGCACGTCAATGCCTTCATCAACGCCGGACCGCACGGCGCGACCGTGTACTATTACAAACCGGACGATCTGGCGCTTGCGCAAGCCGTGGATAAGCGCGTTGCTTCGGAACTCAATCTCAAGAACGACGGCGTGTTGAAAGATAAATTCTACGTTATTCACCACGCCGACATGCCGGCGACGCTGATCGAAACGGCCTACGTTTCGAACCCCGACGATCGCGCGTTGCTTCAAGATCCGCAATGGCGCCAGCAAATGGCCCAAGCCATCGCCGACGGCATCGAAGACTACGCAGGATCGCCGCCGCCGGCCTCCGCGACGAGCGGCCAATAATGCTGGGCATTTTCGATTCGGGCCTCGGCGGGCTCACCGTGTTGCGGCAACTGCGCAAAGCGCTTCCCGACCACGATCTGCTGTACTTCGCGGATCAGGCGAACGTGCCGTACGGCGACAAAACGCCGGGCGAATTGCTCAAACTCACGGAGAGCAACCTCAAACGGCTGAACGCTGCCGGCGTCAACGCGATCATCATGGCGTGCAACACGTCGTGCGCGACGGCCGCCGAATTCGGTTGGCCGCACTCGCAAGCGCCGGTTTTGGATCTCATCGAATCGGCGGCTATAGCCGTCGAATCCGGCGGATACCGGAACGTCGGCGTGGTGGCAACAGCCGCAACGGCTCGCAGCGGCGCATACGCCGAGGCCATCGGCTCGCGCTGCGAACGGACGCATGTGACGGAGATCGCCGCGCCTGCGCTCGTACCACTAGTGGAAGCACGCAAGATTTACGGCGAGGAACCCAGAGCGGCGGTGGCGGCCGTGTGCGCAAACCTCCCGCGCGACGTCGACTCGGTCGTCTTGGCATGCACGCACTACCCGCTGCTGGAAAGCCACTTCGCCGCGGTCCTCGGACCAGATGTAGCGCTTATCGATCCGGCGTTAGTGCACGCCGAACGTGCCGCCCGCTTGGTCGCCGGCCTACGCATCCCGGCGGGTAGCGGGTCGACGCTCTGCATGACGAGCGGTAACTTGGAGGCATTTCGAGAAAATCTGATTACGCTAGTTGGAGATTTAGAACCCGCGGTACTCGCTGCATCCTGGAGTGACGGTGTCGGAGCTGCAATTGAACTCGCTCGCGAAGGCGCTGGAGGCTGATCAGGCTTCCTTCAAAGCGTTCGCCGATGCGATTCCAAACTTCGTTTGGCTCTGTCGTGACGACGGCAGCGTCGTGTTCTATAATCGCGCGATGTGCGAGTACACCGGGATCGGTGCCGATGCGGAAGGCTCGCGCGACGTGGCGTCGCTTATCTATCCGGACGAAGCGCCGGACGTAGCAGAGCGCTGGCACAGATCCATTTCCACCGGCAGCCCCTTCGAAGCTGAATTCCGTTTGCGCCACGGCGCTGACCAGACCTACCGCTGGTTTCTCTCACGCGCGGAACCCGTGCGCGGCGCGAACGGCAAGATCGCGAATTGGGTCGGCGTCTCGACGGACATCGACGCGCAAAAACGCGCCGTCGAGAATCTGGATTTCGTCATCCAATCCTCCAGTGTTTTCAATGCGGCCGACTCGGTCGAGCGTGTATGCAAGCAATTTGCGCAGATTTGCGTGCACCGATTCGCGGATTGGGCGTTCCTCGTCGTCCGCGATCCCGTCGAGCATCTCAAGGTTGCCGCGTTCGCGCACCGCGATCCGGCGCGCGTGCGTTACATCGAGCAATTCCTCCGGCAATATCCCGTTGGTGACGATACGGCGTTCGGAAGCATGCTCTCGGCCCCGGAAGCCACGGTTATTCCCGCGGTTTCGGACCAGATGCTGCGCGCGGCCGCTCACGACGACCAGCATCTGAACTTGCTGCGCGAGATGGACCTCTACTCCGCGATCGTCGCCCCATTGCGCTATGGCCACGAGACGCTGGGCGGCGTCATCGTCTATAGTTCCGAGTCGCGACGCCGTTTCGAGCGCGCTGACGCCGACGTGCTGACGATGCTTGCGGAGCGTGCCGCGATGCGCATTCAAACGATGCGGGCCCTCACGCACGAGCAGCAGGAACGGCACAGGCTGCAGTTCGTGGGGCGTGCTTCGCAGGCGGTCTACGAATCGTTCGACCTCTCGAGCGCATTCGGCAAGCTGACCGAGGTAATTGTTTCCGAAATCGGCGACATGGCCGCAGTGTTTCGCGTCGAAGACGGAGAGGCCGCACGGGTCGTCGGCGCGGCGCATCGCGATCCCGAGTGCGATGACGTCGTGCGTTCGCTGGTCGGCATTCGCGTGATGCACCCCGATGCGGAAAGACGCTTCGTGCACTCGCTTCTCTCGCGCAAGCCGCTCGTCGGCACGACGCTTACGCCCAATGCGCTCGCAAAGACCGTTTGGCCGTACCTTTCGAGCGAGATAACGGCGCTGTCCCCGCAAAAGCTCGTTACGGTCCCGCTGCACTCGCGCGGCAAAGTGCATGGTGCGATCGTGGTCTATTACACCAGCGGCGGCCGTGAGTACAAACGCGAGGACGTCGAGTTACTCGCGGAAATTGCCCGGCACGCGTCCGTTGCACTGGAGAACGCCGACGTATTCGAGCGCGAACGGCGCATGTCCGAGACGCTGCAAGATTCGCTCTTGCCGCCGTCGCTGCCGGAAGTCGAAGGTTTGTCGTTCGATGCCGTCTATTTGCCGAGCGCTACGGAGGCGCAAGTCGGCGGCGACTGGTACGACGCGTTCGAATTGGAAGACGGCACGACGGTCGTTAGCGCCGGTGACGTGACGGGGCGCGGTGCCGATGCCGCGGTGATCATGGGTAAGGTGCGTCACTTGCTCGCAATCGCGCCGTCCTACGAGCGCGATCCGGCGCGAATACTGGATACGGTGGAGTCGGTGCTCGCGCGCCGCTATCCCGACACGATCGTCACGGCGTTTCTGGGCTTCATCGCTCCCGATCATCAGAGCATCACGTTCGCGAACGCCGGTCATCCCGCACCGTTGCTGCGCACGTCACGCGGGATCGAAGAATTGCAAGCGGAAGGACTGCCGCTCAGTTTGCGCAAGCAGATGCCGCCCGCTTCATCGTGCGTTGCGGATTTGCGCGAGGCGCGCATGCTGGTGCTCTATACCGACGGATTGACCGAAGCGCGCCACGACGTGCTCGACGGATACAAACGCCTGTACGAAGTGGTCGCCCGTGACGCCCTCTTACACACGCACCGTCCGGCGCGCTTTATCGAAGAGGCGTGCCTTGGCGATGCGGTCTCGGACGACGTGGCCGTGTTGACCATTACGTTCGAATCCGGCATCCGGTGGTCGTTCGATGCGGAGAATGCAAAAGCGGCGCAGGACGCGCGCGGCGAATTCGTTGCATATCTGCGGCGCAATTCCGAGGATGAAATGGCGGTGGAAACGGCCGAACTCGTCTTCGGCGAGCTCGTCGGCAATGTCGTGCGCCACGCGCCTGGCGCGATCGACATCGACCTGGAGTGGCTTGACGCTCATCCCACGTTGCACGTACTGGATCGCGGCGCCGCGTTCAACGCGCCGTCGCGCCTACCGGATGACTTGCTTAGCGAATCCGGCCGTGGACTCTTCATCGTGCGTCAACTCAGCTGCGATCTGAGCGTCGAACACGTGCCCGGCTACGGTAATCACGTACGCGCCGGTCTACCCCTTCGCCGTAAATACGAATAGGTGCGATGCGCCGCACAACCAGAGGATGCGCTGCACGATGGGCGGCGCGTTTTCAAGGATCACGCGCGCGTCGGGATTCTTGTCGTGCAAACGCCGGTGAAGCAGAATCAGCAACGCCGCCGATCCGGCGTCCATGAGCGTGGTTTGGCTGAGATCGATCGTCACGTCGTCTGTAAGTTCGACGGTGTTGAGCTCGGCACGCAATTCATCGCGGCGCCAAATATCGTAATCGCCGCGGAGGGTAATTCGGGCACCCACCCTGCAGTGATGGCCTTTCTCTCCCGCTGATGTACAGGATACGCCTCCCAGTAGGCAAGCGCAATCCGAAAGGGGCCCACACCCGGCCGACGCTCCTAGCCCGTTCGTGTCGGTTACAGGCGCACCCTGCTACAGAGGCGGGCGTCAGATATACAAGGGCAACGCCGTATGTTAGCATCCTAGACTAGCCACAAAGGGCTAGTTATAGGAGGCTTTCATGACTACGATCGTTCGAATCGCGCTCGCGGCGCTCGCCCTTGCCACGGTTGTCGCGGCCTGTACGCCGTCCGGAAGCACCGGACTGGTGCCGGCCACGCATTACCGCACGCCGATGGACGGCGGCGGCGGCTTCCCGCCGCAGCCCACGCCGCTGGCGCCCGCAACTCCGTGACGTACGGCAAGGGCGGCACGCATGGGCGTGCCGCCCTTACGCGGAAATACTCCACGACATGCAAACACGGAGCCGGGCCGCTGTTGCGACGCCAAGCGGGAACCTTGCGGCCATCGAAACGGCCATTACGCGGGCGCGTTTCGAGCAAGCGAATGACTTGCTGCGCGAAATCGGCGAGACGAACGATCCCGCGACGATTCTGCTTGCGGGCAAACTCGAGGTGTTGCGCGACAGCGCGCCCGCCGCGATTCGCCTGCTCTCCGATCGTCGCTTCGGCCGGAGCCGCGCCGAGATGGAACGCACGTTGTGGCTCGGCGCGGCTTGTTCGCGCGTCGGTGAATACGAGGCCGCGGACGAGTACTTCGAAGTCGCGCACGCTCTGGCGTCTCGCCTTGGCGACCTCGACGCGCTTGCTGAAATCGCGATGCGGCGCGGCCGCCGCTACGCGTATGCGGGCGAACTCGCGCGGGCCCGCGAGCAGCAGCAGCTGGCGTTGCGAAGTTCAACGCGTGCTGGAAAAGTTGAAGCGCAGCACTTCGAAAGTTTCCTGTACGGCCTCGAGGGACGCTATGCGTTGCAAGCCTCCGGTCTTGTGCGCTTGCTCGAAGAGATGGATCCGGCCGACGAAGATCTGGCACTTCACGCCGCGTACGCAACCTACACGCTTGCGATCCTCGCGCGCGAGTTGGATTTGCCCCAAGCGTTGCCCGTCATCGAGCGGCATCTGCGCGGCTGCGCATGGCCGGCGGATCTGAACGTGCAGCGCTTTCAATCGCTCAAGGCGTTGGGATGGAGTTACGCGCTGCGCGGTGACTACTTCAATGCCTTCCGCTATTTGAAGAAGAGCATGGCTTTTGCGCCGTCGCCGGCGTGGCAAACCATCGCGACCGCCGATCGGGCGTATCTCGCGCGCTGCTTGAACGAGGAGCGTTGGGCGCGCCAAGAGCTGAGCGAAGCGGAGGAGCTCGCGGAAGCGGTCGATTGGCGAACCACGCGCAACGAGGAGCGAATCGGGCTGTTACTGCTCGCAGAGATGTTCGCAACGGTGGACGTTGGGCGCGCCGCGCAATACATGGCGCTGTTCCGCGATTTGGGCGATCTGCGCGTTCCCATGCTGCAATACGGCCACGACGATACCCGCCTGCAGGCACAGGCCGACTACTCGGCCGGCGTCACGCAACTCGCGCTCGGCAATTCCAAGGCGGGAATCAAACTGCTGCGCCGGAGCTTTGAAAGCTACGATCGCATCGGCTACGACTGGCGCGCGGGACGCTGCGCGCTGCGGCTGTTCGAGGCCACAGGCGAAATCGATCAGTTGCATATTGCCGCCGAAAAACTGCGGCGCTATCCCAACAGCTGGCTCGCGGACGAATTGCGCAAGCACGGGTGCGGCAAATCGGCGCTGCCGCCGCTTCCGCGAATGCAGCAGCGCGTGTTCGAGGAACTTTGCCGCGGGCTCTCAACCGCGCAGATCGCGAAGAATCTCGGCCGCAGCGAGTACACGATCAAGAACCATCTGAAACTTATCTTCAAAGCGTTCGGCGTGAAGAGCCGCGCCGCACTGATCGCTCAAGTTTCCCAGCGCGGCGGGTAGCCGGTTCGCCGCGCGAGGCCGCTACCACGCCATTGCGCGAACGTGGAACAGCCAGAAGAACAGTCCGACGCTCGCGGTTGCGAGCGCGGCGCCTGCGAGGACTTGCCCGATGGTGTGCGCCTTGAGGTACACGCGCGCCCAGCACACCATCGGAATCAGCACCAGAAACGGCAGCGGCTGCCGCCCGTACAGCAAACAAAGGGCGACGAGCGGCGCCGTAATGCCCAGCGCGTGCGTGCTGATTTTCCAGTAGCGCGTGATGTACTGCACGACGATTGTGGAGAGCGTATAGCCCGCCATCGTTGCGATGAGCAGGCGAGGCGAATGGGTGAGCCAGAGCGTAATGGTGCCCAGCAGATAGAAGATGACGAAAATGCCGAAGACCTTCTCGCGTTCTTCGCGCAGGGACATGTCCAGATCGGATATGCGGTCCGTGGCATACAGCCAGAAGATGAACAGCATCGGCGCGATGGACGTGAAGAACGTGGAGAGGAAAAGCATCCACCAAAATTCTTCCGTCGTGTGGGCCCGGATGTGCGACAGAATGATGAACAGCGCCAGGGCGGTCAGGAACGGATTGAAGATGGTGGAGAGAATCCGTGCCAGGTCGCGCCAAACGCGCCGGTTCTTCATGGGGACGGGCGCCAGAAGCGGTTGCTCGTGCACCTGCTTCGCCTTCCACACGGCTCATCCGCAGCCCCTCGAAGGGTTGACCTCGACTATACGTGCGGGCGTAGCATCGGCTCCATGAGCGTAAAAGTCTACGGAGTCGATCATATCGTCATCGAGATGGACGACCT
>DAISWS010000052.1:0-17546 GCA_036826275.1 Vulcanimicrobiaceae bacterium | reverse complement strand
CGCATGGCTTGGTCATACCCGTTCGCGAATGGTGCTCGTCGTGTACACGGATTGGCTGCTCATCCGGCGGGCGGCACTCGAACTCTCGCAACGCTTCAAGGGCGCGAGAGTGCGCGATGCCGGACGCCTGGACGACGGGCGCTTCGCCCTTGCGCTGTGGTCGCGCGGCAGCAATCATCTGCTGTGCGCCGACGTGTTTGCACCAACGCCGGTAGTCACCGTCGAGGACGGCGAGTTACCCATCGCGGCCGAGCCCGGTTTTGTGCGCGCGACCGGAGCCGCATTGCGCGGAACGACTGTTGCCGCCGTGCTTTCCCGCCGGAGCGATCGTTTGTTGCGGATCGAATTCGGCTCGCGTTCCCGCTTCGGCGTCGAAGAGCGCCTGGCGCTCGTATTCGAACTCGTCCCGCGCTTCGGCAACATCGTCTTGATCAAAGGCGACACCGTCGTGGCGGCGGCCAAAGAATTTGCCGCAGGCGAAAATGCCGTGCGCACGGTTCAGGCCGGCGATCCGTACGAGCCTCCGCCGCTGCGGCGCGGTAAGGCAAGTCCCGTCCTTTCGGAGGAGCAAGCCGCGCTGCTTGCCGAGCATCTCCCCGAGGACGACCTGCACGTGTACCGCCGTGACGGTGCGCTGGTGCAAGCGCACGTCGTGGAACTGCCGCAGTTCGCCGATCTGCAGCACGAGCGGGCGGCTTCAATTCTCGAGATCTTCGCCGAAGCGCGCCGGACGCACGCGTATGCGGCGCAGAGCGATCGCGTCGCGCAGCGCCGGCGCTCGCTCGAGCGCGTGCTGGCCGAGCGCGAAAAGAAACTTCAAACCGAACTGCGGCATGTCGACGGCAAGTTGCGCGATGCACAGAAGCGCGAACGCTTGCGCGAGGAAGGCGAGCAGATCTACGCGACGCTGCACGAACTCGCTCAGAGCGCGCAAGACGCCGCGAAAGAACGCGCCACGGCGCTCTTCGCCGCATACAAAAAATCCGCGGCATCGGTGACGCATTTGGAGCGCCGCCGCGCGGAGCTCTCCGAAGCGCTCGACGACGTCTCGCAGCTGCGCTGGGAACTGGAGCGCTCGGCAGACGCCGATCTGGACGACGCGGCGGAGGCAATCGCCGCCCTCGAACCGCATCAGCGATCGAATCTGCGCCGCATCGCCGGTAAAAAACGCAAACCGCTGCAGTACGACACGGCCGCCGGCTCGCGCATTTACGTCGGCCGCACGCCGCTGGAAAACGCCGAGCTGACGTTCCGCATCGCGCGCCCGGACGATCTCTGGTTTCACGTTCAAAATCAGCCCGGTGCGCACGTCATCCTTCAACGCCACGATCGCACGCCGGCGCCGCAGAGCGACATCGCCGCTGCCGCGTCGCTTGCCGCGCTGCATTCCAAAGCAAAGCACAGTCCCAAGGTGACCGTCGACTATACGCAGCGTAAATACGTACGCAAACGGCCCGGCGCAGCGCCCGGTCTCGTGTTTTACACGCATCCGAAGTCGGTATACGTCGCGCCCGCTGCGCCGGAAGCCTAAATGAAAGAGCCCCGGCGTTGCCGAGGCTCCATTCATTTTTAACGGGCCGTCAGTTCGCCCGTTTCCGTGCGAGCGCGACTCAGGCGCGCTTCACATGCCGCCCAATTCAGATTGGCATAGAACGCTTCGATGTATTTGCCGCGCTCGGACGGCTTGTAGTCTTTGATGAATGCGTGTTCCCAGCAATCCATCACCACGACGGGAATGAAACCGGCGAGATTGCCGTTCTGGTGCTGCTCGATCCAATGATTGGTGATCTGCTGCGCCGACGGATCGTAAAACGCGATCGCCCAACCGACGCCGCGCATGCCGCCGACGGCAAAAAAGTCTTTTTTCCACGTCTCGAAATCGCCATAGCTCGAACCGAGCGCTTCGTACAGCGGACCCGAGGTCAATTCTTTTGCATTCTTGGTCAGATTATCGAAATAGTACTCGTGCAGCCGCATCCCGTTAAATTCCCAGCCCATGCGCCGCACGAGCTCGGCAAATTTGGGATTCGAACCGGCGCCTTCAGCTTTCGAACGCAGGTCGGCGGTTTGCTCGATGAGCGTGTTCGTGTTCTTGACGTATCCCTCGTACAGCCCGAAATGCATCTCGAGCGTCGCGTCGGAGATGCCTTGCAAGCCGGACAGGTCCCATTTCTTCGGTGTGTACGTCTTCATTGAAAAATTATGGCTCCTCACTGTGATATGGACACGTTTGGCTTGTACCCGTCTGCATAACCGCGCCCAAGCGGGCAGGTTCCTTCGCCGCGCAAGGGGACCTTGCGACAAGAGTCGCAAATGAAACAGCTAAGCAGCTGCTTTGTAGAGGAGTTATCCGTGAAAAATCCGCTGGATTCGATCTGGGGAACCGTCATATGCGGCCTGCTTTTGACGGTCGGCCTCTATTTTCTCGCCGAATGGCTCGTGAGCAACGGCGCGCGCGCGACCGGAGGAGCATAATATGGACTGGAGTCATGCAATCCTACGCTGGGCTCACGTCTTCGTGGGCATTATGTGGATCGGTTTGCTCTACTTCTTCAACTTCGTCAATACCGACGCCGCAAAAAAAGCCAACGCTGCCGGTGAAGGCGCGCCTATAGGCAAGTACATCATGCCGCCGGCGCTGTTCTACTTCCGCTGGGCCGCAGTGTTCACGTGGCTGGTCGGCGCCGGGCTGCTGAGCACGTACGACTACAACGGCATGAATGGATTTTCGGCAGCGTTTACGCTGCAGGGAGCATTCGCGCCCATCGGAATCGGCGCTTGGCTCGGCACGATTATGCTCGTCAACGTCTGGGGGCCGATTTGGCAGAATCAAAAGTTGATTCTCGGCATGAAGCCCGCGACCGACGAACAAAAAGCCAAGGCGCGCCGCGTGGCATTTTTGGCATCGCGCGTCAATACGATGCTGTCCATCCCGATGCTGTTCTTTATGGTCACCGGCCCCCACCAGCCGTTCTTTCATTAGAAAGGCACGCCGGCCGAGCCTCCGCGCCCCCCAACTACGTTGGGGCCCCCTTTTGGGTGCGTAGGTGGTAAAGCAAATCGCTCCGTTACGACGGAGCGATTTGTTTGTTTATAGAGTGAGGACGATCTTGCCGACGTGTTCCGACGCTTCCATGCGGCGGTGCGCGTCGGCTGCTTTTTCGAGCGGAAACGTCGAGTCCACAAGCGGGCGGATCGTATTTCGCGCCGGCAGTTTCGGCCACACCTCGCGCAACAACCGGTCGCGTATCGCGCCCTTTTGCTGGGGCGTGCGCGCGCGTAACGACGACGCCATGATCGCCGCGCGCTTCTGCATGAGAACGCGCAGGTCCAGCTGCACGACGCGGCCGGCCGGCACCGCCAAACAGACGATTCTTCCGTCAGGCGCGAGCGCATCGATGTCGCGCGCAATATAGTCGCCGCCGACGATGTCGAGAATGACGTCGACGCCGTGGCCGCTGGTCGCCGAACGGACGCCTTCGACGAAGTCCTCGCGCTTATAATCGATCGCAAGATCTGCGCCGAGCGAACGGCACGCATCGCATTTTGCTTCGCTGCCGGCCGTCGCCGCAATGAACGAAGCGCCGAACGCCTTGGCGAGCATGATCGCCGTCGTCCCGATCCCGCTGCTGCCGCCGTGCACCAGAATGCTCTCGCCCGCGCGTAAGCCTGCGCGCGTGAAGAGATTGTCGTACACCGTAAACATGTTCTCCGGAAGCGTTGCGGCCTCGACGAAGTCCCAGCTGTCCGGGATCGGTAAGATTTGTTCGCGCGGCACCGCCACGTACTGCGCATCGCCGCCGCCCGTCAGCAAGGCGCAGACGCGCTCTCCGGTTTCTTCGATAATCCCCGCGGCTTCCAAACCCGGAATGTCGGACGCGCCCGACGGAGGCGGATAGCGCCCTTGCCGCTGCATCACGTCGGCATGGCTCATGCCCGCGGCCTTCACGCGAAGGAGCACTTCGCCGGCTGCCGGTACCGGCGCGGGGCGTTCGACGACGCGCAGCACTTCGGGGCCGCCCGGCGCGGAAATCTCGAGCGCACGCATGCCGGCTTCTTTCCCCCTTTACGGTTCGATGAACATCGCGTCGCCGAACGAGAAAAAACGGTATTCCTGACGGACGGCTTCCTCGTAAGCGCGCAAGATCGTTTCGCGGCCCGCGAATGCGCTCACGAGCACGACCAGCGTCGACTGCGGGAGATGAAAGTTCGTGATCACCGCGTCGACGACGCGAAAACGGAAACCCGGAGTGATAAAGATCCCGGTTTCCTGGCTGCCCGCGCGCGGCACGCCGTGCGCCGCAGCCGACCCCTCCAGCGCGCGCACGACTGTCGTTCCGGCGGCGACGACGCGACGGCCGTCGCGTTTGGCGGCAACGATTGCATCGGCGGTTTCGGAGGGAATCGAAAACGACTCCGCGTGCATCACGTGTTCGTCCAGACGTTGACCCTGCATCGGCCGGAACGTTCCGAGCCCAACGTCGAGCACGAGTTTCACCAGCTGCACCCCACGCTCGCGCAGTGCCGAAAAGACGTCCTCCGTAAAATGGAGCGAGGCCGTGGGCGCGGCGACGCTTCCGGGTTCGCGCGCAAAAATCGTTTGATAGCGTTCTTGCGCCTCCGCGGTGTCGTTATGAATATAGGGCGGTAACGGCAGCGTGCCGGCGCGTTCGAGAAACTCCTCGAACGGTACGCGCAACGCGAACTCGACCTCGCGCACGCCGTCGTCGTGAACGCGAACGACGCGCGCCTCGCCGAGGTTGCCGAATTCAATCTCGGCGCCCTCGCGCAAACGGCGCCCGGGTTTCACCAGCGCTTGCCATAGCGTTGCCGCGGGATCATATCTGCGACGGTGAGACGGGCGCAGCAGAAGCAGTTCCACGCGCCCGCCCGAACGGCGCGATCCGAACACGCGCGCCGCGATGACGCGCGTCTCATTCAGAACGAGCACGTCGCCGTCGCGCATGAATTCAGGCAAATCGCGAAAAACGCGGTGTTCGATCGTTCCGTGGCGCAGCACCAGCAAACGCGACGCGTCGCGCGGCGTGACGGGCTGCTGCGCGATCAAACGTTCGGGAAGTTCGAAATGGTAGGCTGCGGTTAGCCCGGCGTCGTCAATCTGCGGCGTTCCATGTCCAGGAAATTCGCGAGCCGTTTGTGATCCTCGTCGGTGACGTCGATGAACTGCACGCCGACTTGATACGTCTCACGCTCGAAATCGCGAATCCAGCGTATTTCTCCGCGAAGCGAGAGATTCGGCGGGCTCTTCATCGTGAAGATGTATTTGGTTCCTTTGGGCAGGTACTGATCCGCGATAATCCGCATGCCGGTCTCGGAAATATCCGCGATCGCGCCGCGAAACAGCATCGACGAGAGCCGGTCTTCGACGATCACGTCGATGTATTTGCGCAAGCGGACGCCTTGCGTGCGCTTGTCGCCGCCTTCGCGCCCGTCCGCGGGTTGTTCGTCAGTCATTCCCTATCCCGGTACCTGGATAATAGTATGCGAGAATCGCCCGGGCGCCGGCACCGGAGAGCGCCATGCCACGCGCGCCCCACTGGCACAACCCGACACCGTGTCCTAAGCCGCCCCCTTCGATGGCGACACGGCCGTCGGCCTGCGTGAGCGTCACGGAGCGCACGAGCAGGCTCGGCAAGACCCGCGTGCCGAGCGCGCGCCGCACGTCTTCCGACTTCACCCGCACGACGCCGTTTGCACCCGTAAAATTCCAAAACTGCGCGCGCCCGCTGGCATCGGGCGCATCGAGCGCAACGGCGCGTAACGGTCCGACCGATCCGAGCTGCTGCGCGAGCGCGCTTTGCACCTGATCCGCCGGTAGTTGTTTCGTCCACGTGTACCACGGCGACTGGGTGCAATACGGGCATTGTACGCCGGCAAGGTACGGAAGCGGTTTTCCGCCCCACGCCTGGCTGTTCGACTCCGTGTGGCCGCCGCAGCACGACGAATACAGCACCTGTGCGAACGCATCGCCGAAACGCAAAACGTTTCCGGCCGTTGCATCGACGGCGGCCGTACTCGGCGCGTGTTCCGCATCCATTCCGCTGTACACCTGATCCGCCTCAGAAGGTACGAGATCGTACGCGTGCGCCGGATTGCTGCGCTGCAGCACGTACGTGCGTGCGACGATCGCTTGAACTTGCAAAGCGGCCTGCGGCCAGCTGTATGGCATCTCTCGCGACACCACACTGTAGAGATATTGCTCGAGCGGCACGGTATTGACGATTTCACCGCTGGGCAGCGCGGAAAACGTCCCGCGATAACGCTTCCCTTCGAATGTAAAACTCGCGTCGTCGATACGCTGCGCGTCTCCGGTCCCGAGCAGCACGCGCAGCGCCTGGCCTTGCGCCGTGCTGGCCGGATCGATCTTATCATCGCCGTCGCGGCCGGCGCGCGGTATCGAACGGCGAGCGACGAGCGCGCTTCCTACCGCAAGAACGAATTGCGCGCGGTTCAAAGCAAGCGCTCCTGCGCGGGCTCCGACGCGCCGTTCACGCCGAGGTGCGCGTACGCGTGTGCGGTCGCTTTTCGTCCGCTCGCAGTGCGCACGACGAAACCGCACTTGAGCAAATACGGTTCGACGACGTCTTCGAGCGTCTCGGCATCCTCGGTCAAGGTTGCCGCGATGGCCGCGATGCCGACCGGTCCGCCTTTATACTGTTCGACGATCGTGCGCAGAAACGCGCGGTCGAGCCGGTCTAAACCCAGCTCGTCGACGCCTTCACGGCGCAGGGCTTCGTCGGCGACGCCCTTGGTGATCCGCCCTTCGGCACGCACCTCGGCGTAATCGCGCACGCGTCGCAGCAGCCGGTTTGCAATGCGCGGCGTGCCGCGGCTGCGCCCGGCGATCGTTTGCGCTCCTTCGTCGTCTATGGGCACGTTCAACACACTCGAAGAACGCAGAACGATGCGTTTGAGTTCTTCGACGCTATAGTAGTCGAGATGATGCATGATGCCGAAGCGCTCGCGCAGAGGAGCGGAAAGCATCCCCGCACGCGTCGTCGCGCCGACCAGGGTGAAACGCTTGAGCGGCAGTTTGATCGTCTTGGCGTACGCACCGCGATCGACGACGAAGTCGATCTGGTAATCCTCCATCGCGGGATACAAGAACTCCTCGACCACGCGGCCGAGCCGGTGGATCTCGTCGATGAACAGAATATCGCCTTCCTCGAGCGAGGTGAGGATGCCCACAAGGTCTTTGGGCTTCTCGAGCGTCGGGCCGCTCGTCGGGCGCAGCGATTGTCCCAAGTCCTTGGCAATGAGCGCCGCGAGCGTGGTCTTGCCCAAGCCGGGCGGACCGTAAAAGAGAATGTGCTCGAGCGGTTCCCCGCGGCGGCGCGCGGCATCGATCGCGATCTTCAGATTCTCGACGACGTTCGTCTGCCCGACGTATTCATCGAACGATCGCGGCCGCAGGCTCGCACCGTAAACTTCGTCCTCGAGCGTATCATCCGCACTAACGATGCGCTCATCGCTGAGGGCGGCGTCTTCCGGACCATACAGCTTCTTGCGGGCGTCGTCAGACATTGGCTTGCGCCTTCCGGCGGTAGATCTCGGTCAGCAGCGTTTCCGCATCGCGGATGTCCGGCAAGGCATCGAGCGTCGAGCGGATCATTTCTTCGGCCTCGAGCCGCTTGTATTCCAGCTGCAGCAGCACCGCGAGCGCTTCGTCCGCGAAATCGGGCATCTGTACGGCCGGCGCGGCCTGCGCCTCTTGGATAAGCAAGAATTTCGTCACTTTGCCTTGCAACTTCGCGACGATGTCGCGCGCCTTCTGCTGGCCGATGCCGGGAAGCGTCTTCAAAAAGCCGTGGTCGCCGCGGTCGATGGCGCCGGCGATTCGCGACATCGGCTGCGAAAACGCGCGTGCCGCCGAGCGCGGACCGATGCTGGCGACGCTGACGAGCGCTTCGAAGAATTCGCGTTCCACAGCATTGCTGAACCCGTAAAACGTATAGTGCCCGGTGTTCCCGTCGATGTTCAGCACCGCGTGGATTTCCAACGCGACTTCCTCGCCCTCGTGCGCGGCGATCTTCTCCTGCACGCACGGCGGCAGCAGAATCTCGTACGACAAGCCGTGAACGTCAAGGACGACGCTTCCCTCACCGCGTTCGACGAGCGTGCCGCGAATGCGCGAAAACACTAGCGCAGGCTCCGGTTGCAGAATGCCAGCGCCAGTGCGAGCGCGTCTGAAACGTCGTTGGGCTCCGGGCGGCGCCGCAGGCCCAGCAGCTGGGTCACCATTTGATTGACTTGATCCTTGCGTGCGGCTCCCGAACCGATGAGCGCGCGTTTGACGAGCGAGTGCGCGAGCGTGTGCACCGGAACGTTGTACTGCGCGCCCGCCAAACAAAGTACGCCGCGCGCGTGGCCCATCATGATTGCGGTGAGCGGATTTTTGTAGGTGCTGTAGAGCTCCTCAATCACCATGACCGACGGCAGCGTCGAGGCGACGACCGCAGTGATGCCCTCGTGCAATTCGTGCAGACGTTGCTCCAACGTGCCTTTCACGTTCGGTGTAACGACGCCGGCCTCGACCAGCCGCGCACGTCCGGCGCCAAATTCGATGACACCGTAGCCCGTCGTGCGTAGGCCCGGGTCGATACCGAGAACGCGGTGGGTCATCGCTGCGGCTGCGCGCTCGCGCTGTTCACATAGAGGTTTACGGAGCGTCCAGGATCCAGGTTCGTGCCGGCCTCAGGCTCGGTGCGAACGACCTTACCGTCCGCGCCCTCGTCCGTCGGCGTGATGTTGCCGAGAATGTACCCGGCGTTGAGCAGCGTGTTCTCCGCGTCTTGCAGCGCCATGCCTTCCGTGTCGGGCACCTCGCCGGGAACGGAAAGCGTGATCGTTACGGTATTGCCTTTTTGCAGCGGCGTATTGCCGGCCGGATCTTGCTGCACGACCAGACCGTTGTCCGCGGATGCGGGATGCAGCATGTACATCAGTTTCACGCTGAAACCCGCCTTCGTCAGCGCCGAATTCGCGCTGACGTAATCGTCGTTCACGATGTTCGGCACGGTCGACAGGCCGCCGCCCGTACTCACGACGAGGTTTACCGTCACCGAATGATCCGAGGGAATCGTCGTTCCGGACGTAATGTCTTGCGAGACGATAGCGTTCGGCGGAATGTTGCTGAATGCGCCCTTTTCTGCGATGTTGATCGTAAAGCCGTCGCGCGCGGCGATTGCGCGCGCTTTATCGAGCGTCAACCCGACGAGTTTCGGCATTTTCACCGGTGCGGGCCCATCCGACACGACGAGCGTCACGGTCGAACCTTCACGCAATTTTGTGCCCGGCTTGGGCTTTTCCGCGATGACGGTGTCCTTGGGCGACGGATCGTACTTGTGGTCGACGCTCACACCGAACTTGTCGTAGCTCAGATCTTTTTGCGCGTCGGAAAGCGTGTACCCGGTAACGTCGCGCAAGCCGATCGTCGGCTTTCCGCTGCTGACGATGAGATCGACGGCGCTGCCCTTGGGAATTCGCGTGCTTGCGGCGGGATTTTGGCTGATAACGCGATTGGTTGCAACGCTATCGCTGCTTTGCTTGGTGATCTTCGCGGTGAGCCCGGCGTTCACGATCGACTGCTGCGCTTGCGTGTCCGTCATGCCGACATAGTTGTCCAGCGTGATCTCCGGTGCGTTCGGACGCGTTGCAAAATACGCGGCGACCGCGGCGATGACGAACGCGGCAAGGACGAAGATGACGTACGGGCCGATCGATCGCGAACGCGGCTCGTCTTCCTCGATAAGCGCCTGGCGGTCGGGCAAGCGCGACGGTCGCGGCGGCGGCGCCAGCGGCCCCGTGAACGGCTGCGCCGGCGAATCGTCCTGCGTGGTATAGGCGGCGACCGCGGGACGCTCGCGCGCCTCGCGCAAGGCGGAAGCCACTTCGCTGGCCGATTGAAACCGGTTGTCCGGATGCTTCTGCAGCAGTTTGTTGACGATGGACGCGAGGGCGGGGCTCACGCCGGTTTGTTCCGGGTCGATCGCCGGCACCGGATCCGACACGTGTTTGAGCGCAACGGTGACCGGCGAGTCGCCGGTGTACGGCAGCGTGCCGGTAAGCATTTGGTAGAGCACCACGCCGACGCTGTACAGGTCGGACGTCTCGTGCAGCTCGTGTCCCTGCGCTTGCTCCGGCGAGAGATAGTACACGCTACCCATGATGAGGCCGGGTCGCGTCATCGCCATCGTCTGCTGCGACATGGCGCGCGCGATGCCGAAGTCCGAAAGTTTGACGACGTCATCCTTGGTAATCAGGATGTTGGCGGGCTTGATGTCGCGGTGCAGCAAGCCCTGACGGTGCGCGTACGCGAGGCCGTTGCAGATTTGCGCCGCGTAATCGATTGCGACCGGTTCCGGCAGCTTGCCGTCGGAGGAGATCAAATCGGCAAGCGAGGGTCCGTCGACGAGTTCCATGACGATGTAGTACATGTCGCCTTCGCGTCCCACGTCGTACGTGTTGACGATGTTGGGATGCGAGAGACGCGCTGCCGATTCGGCTTCCTGATAGAACCGCCGGACGAACTCTTGATCGGACGCATACTGCTCGCGCAACACCTTGATGGCGACGCGGCGGCGCAGCAGCGTGTCGGTGCCGCAATAGACTGTGGCCATGCCGCCCTCGCCGAGCTTGCGGTCGAGGCGATAGCGGTTGTTAAATACGTGCGCTTCGTCTATCACTTATTTTGTATGATCTAAGGCTACGCGTAACACATTTCTCGCTATGGGTGCGGCGACGGAGGCACCGTATCCGGCGTTCTCGACGATGACGGCGACGACGACTCGCGGATTATCGGCCGGCGCAAAACAGACGAACCATGAATGTGCCGCTCCGGCCGGGTTCGTTGCCGTGCCGGTCTTTCCGGCGACGGTGACGCCCGGCAGTTGCGCCGGCGTGCCCGTTCCGCGCTGTACCACCGCGACCATCATCTTCTTCACGTTCTGCGCGGTATCCGCCGATATGGGGCTCGCCAGCTCCGCGGCCCCGTAACTGCTCGTTGCGCCGCCCCGCCGGACGACCTGGCGTACGATATACGGACGCGGCTCCGAGCCGCCGTCCGCGATCGTCGCGGCGACGAGCGCCATTTGCAGCGGTGAAACGAGCAGCGCACCTTGCCCGAATCCCATTTGCGCCAGTTCGCCGGGAAGTACCGAGGCAGCGGACGGAACGCGTGCTGGAGAGGCGGGCAACTGAAAATCGAGCGAAGAGCCGATCCCCCAGCGATCCAGATACCGGTAAAACGTGTTGCTTCCCATCTTGAGAGCGATTTGCCCAAAATCGACGTTGCTCGAAAGCGCGAAAGCACCGGTCAAATCTTGAGTGCCGGTCGCTTCGCTCTCGTCGTCGTGCAGCGTCGCATTGCCGACCGTCAGATACCCGGGATCGTAGAAGGTCGACTGCATGGTCACCGTGCCGGAATCCAGGGCCGCACCGGCAACGACTATCTTGAACGTCGAACCCGGCGGGTACAGACCATCGATGGCGCGGTTGAGCAGCGGGCTGCTCTGATCGGCAACCAGCGATGAAAAGTCCGCCGTCAGGGCGTTCGGATCGAAACTGGGAACGCTTGCCATCGCGAGCACGGCGCCGGTTCGAGGGTCGAGCGCGATGCCGGCCGCGCGCGAATGTTCCGACAGCAGCGCGTACAGCTCGTTTTGAATGGCCGGTTCGATCGTCGTGACGACGTCTGCGCCTTGCGAGACCGAGCTCTTTCCGGTCACTGCCTGCACGATCTCGGCGAATTGCGCTGCGGCATCACCGGTCGTATCGGGCGGCGTAAGCGCGCGATCGTACGCGTCTTCCAAGCCGCTGGTGCCATAGCGCTGGGAAACGTACCCGACCGTTTGCGCGAGCGATGCGCCGAACGAATACACGCGCTTTCCGTCTGCGGTTTGCGCGAGCACCGTTCCGTCGCTCGCCAGAATGCGTCCGCGGTGCACCCCGAGCAGCGCATGACGCGGATTGTACGGATTGCCGGCAATTGCGGGGCCGGCGATCAGTTGCACGTACGCTTGACGTACGACGAGCATCGCAAACAAGATTGCGAACAGCGCGCGCAGCCGCGAAATCGTTGCAGGCGTCACGCCGGCGCGCCGGAACGTTCGCGCAGCAGCGTATAGCCATCCGGCGTACGCACCGCGAGATACGCCTGCGCGGCGTCCGCGTCAAGCACCACGTTCAGCGCTCGTTGCGCGATCGCGTCATCCACGCCCGCGATTGCCAGCACCACGTCGGCGCCCGCCTCTTCCAACAGCGGCGGCGCAACGTACGCCGCGAGCGGAAGCGTTTCGAAATGACGCGCTTCATACGCACCGGTATGCCAAGGGCCGCGTTTGCCGAAGACCTGCCGGTGGTAATCCCACGCGCAGAGCTGCTTTTCACGCCAAACGAAATGGTCGCGTACGCATAGGCGGCGGCATGCCGCGCATTGCGTCAGCGGCTCGGGCGCGTGCAAAAGCGCCTCGGCAATCTCGTCCGGCACATCTTCGATGTTGAGAACACTCGCGTCGTCAAGGCGTGACGGAGGCTCGGCCTGCCAATTGATGCGCGCGAGCAGCTCGATGTCGCGCAGGGGCGCAATGAACGAACGCTCGTCCTGCGGCGGAAACGTTTTGTCGAGCCAATCCAGCACATTGTCCGTCGCGACCGTGACGTTTTGCCAGGCATCCCCGGCAACGGTCCCGACCGGGGTTTGTGCGATTGGAACCAGTTGCGCGCTCACGGAGGGCGCATCCGCGCGCAGGCTGCTCACGAAGACCAGCGTACTCGCGTTGCCCCCAAGCACGAATGCGCTCGGCGCTTTGCCCGCGAGGTCTACGATGGAACCTGCGTCTGAGCGCATCGGTATTCTTGGAGCGAGCGCGGCGGTCCGGCGGTGTTCTCAAGCGCTTCCACGAGCGCACCCGCGGTATCCAAACTCGTCAGACATGCAATGTTCGCTTCGACCGCCGCGCGGCGGATGCGGTAGTTGTCGGAGATTTCGCGCGGGCCTTGCGCATCGTTGATGACGAGATCGACCTTGCGATCGTGAATGAGATCTAGGACGTGGGGCGAGCCGTCCGCGATCTTTTGTACTTCTTCGCACGGTATTCCGGCCGCTTGTAAGTACTCGCGCGTGCCGGGCGTAGCGATGAGCGTGTGTCCGAGCCGGATGTAGCGCTCGAGAATCGGAATCGACTCTTCTTTTTCTTCATCCGCGATAGAGACGAGAATGCGTCCGCCCTCGTGCGGAAGACGAACGCCCGCTGCGATGAAGCCTTTACGCAGCGCTCCCGCAAACGTGTCGTCGATCCCGAGCACCTCGCCGGTGGATTTCATCTCCGGTCCCAAGATCGTTTCGACGCCGCGCATTTTCGCGAACGAGAATACCGGGATCTTCACGACGACGAACGGCGCGGAGGGCGTCAGGCCGGTTCCATACGGC
This sequence comes from Vulcanimicrobiaceae bacterium, assembly GCA_036826275.1. GTDB lineage: Bacteria > Vulcanimicrobiota > Vulcanimicrobiia > Vulcanimicrobiales > Vulcanimicrobiaceae > DATGJX01. Next base: position 4,096 of record DAISWS010000052.1, on the reverse strand, counting down.
ATGTCACGCAATTTCTCGCCGAGCGCGATGCGCGTCGCGGCGGCGACGAGGTTCACGCCCGTCGCTTTTTGGATGATCGGCACGGTGCGGCTGGCGCGCGGATTCGCCTCGATGATATACAGCCGGCCACGGTGGATGACGAACTGGATGTTGATGAGGCCGCGAATGTTTAATTCGCGCGCGATCGCGGTGGTAACGTCGACGATCCGCTGCTTCATCTCCTGCGAGATCGTCTGCGCCGGATAGACGCTGATCGAGTCACCCGAGTGAATTCCCGCGCGTTCGATGTGCTCGAATATGCCGGGAACGAGAATGTCCTCGCCATCGAAGGCCGCATCGACCTCCGCTTCGAGGCCGCGCAAATATTTATCGACCAGCAACGGCGCGTCGGCCAGAATGGGGGGCGCGGACTCTGCGTACGATGCCAGCTGGCCTTCGTTGTATACGACTTCCATGCCACGTCCGCCGAGCACGTACGATGGACGCACGAGCACAGGGAACCCGAGCTCGCGCGCAATCGCCCGGGCTTCGCGGAACGAGCGCGCTGCCTTACCTTCCGGACGCGCGACGCCCAAACGGCGGAGCGCCGCATCGAACTTCTCGCGATCTTCCGCCATATCCAAGCTGCGGCGATCGCTGCCGATGATCGTCACGCCGCGGCGCGCCAGCTCGTCCGCAAGATTGATCGCGGTCTGTCCCCCGAACGCGAGCATGACGCCGCGTGCGCGCGTGGAACGGTAGGCGGCTTCGACTTCGTCGGCGCCGGGCGGCTCGAAAATCAGCGTGTCCGAGATGTCGAAGTCCGTCGAAACGGTCTCCGGATTGTTGTTGATGACGACGGGCGAACAGCCCGCTTCGCGCAGCGCCCACGCGGCATGCACGCACGAGTAATCGAATTCGATCCCCTGCCCGATGCGGATCGGTCCGCTTCCGACGACGACCACTGCCTCGTGCGGCGTCGGGCGCATTTCGTCGCTTTCTCCGCGCGAGATGTAATAATACGGCGACTTCGCGGGAAACTCGGCCGCCGCAGTGTCGACCATTCGAAACACCGCACGTGGTTCGACAGGCTCACCATGACGAGTCTGGCCGTTCCTCTCGTCTTCGACCATCTCCGCGATCTCGTACAGCCAAAACTTGTCGATGGCGGAAAGTTCCACGATGCGTTCGATCGTAACGCCGCGGCGCAGCGCTTCCGCAACCGCGAAAAGCCGTTCGTGATTCGGGTGCGCGATGACGTTTTCGAGTTCGGCGTCGCTCCACTCCGTGAGCGCGTTGCCCGTGAGCGTTTCCCGCTTGAGATCCAAACCGCGCACCGCTTTGATCAACGCGTCCTGGAACGTGCGGCCGATGCCCATTGCTTCGCCCGTCGACTTCATCTGCGTTCCGAGCGAGGTATCCGCAAGCGGGAACTTGTCGAACGGCCAGCGCGGAATCTTCACGACGACGTAGTCCAGCGTGGGTTCGTACGCGGCCTTCGTAACGCCGGTGACGGGATTGGGAATCTCGTCGAGCGTTTGGCCTAGCGCGATCCGGGTGGAGATCTTTGCAATCGGATAGCCCGTTGCTTTGCTGGCCAACGCCGAGCTGCGCGACACCCGCGGATTCACTTCGATAATTGCGTATTCGCTGCGCTGCGGATGCAATGCAAACTGAATGTTGCAGCCGCCCTGCACGTTGAGCGCTCGAATGACGTTCAGGCTCGACGTGCGAAGCATCTGATATTCCAGGTCCGAAAGCGTTTGCGAGGGCGCGACGACGATCGAATCACCGGTGTGCACGCCGACGGGATCGATGTTCTCCATGTTGCACACGATGATGCAATTGTTCGCACCGTCGCGCAGCACTTCGTACTCGATTTCTTTCCAGCCCAAAAGCGACGTCTCGAGCAGCACTTGATGAATCAGACTCGCGGAGAGACCGCTCTCGAGCGTTTCGACGAGTTCGCGCTCGTCGTGGACGATGCCGCCGCCCGTTCCGCCGAGCGTGTACGCGGGGCGAACCACGAGCGGATAGCCGTGCTCGTTTGCAAATGCAAGGCCTTCGCCGACCTGCGTGACGATCGCGCTGAGCGCAACCGGCTCGCCGATCTCGATCATTTTGGCCTTGAAGCGCTCGCGATCTTCGGCGAGTTTGATCGTCTCCACCGGCGTACCGAGCAGCTCGACGCCGTAGCGGTCGAGTACGCCCGCCTCACTCAATTCCACCGCCAGATTGAGTCCCGTCTGACCGCCGAGCGTCGGCAGCAGCGCATCGGGGCGCTCGCGCGCGATGATGCCTTCGACCGATGCGACGGTAAGCGGCTCGAGATACACCGCATCGGCGACTTCGGGATCGGTCATGATCGTGGCGGGGTTCGAGTTGACGAGGACGACGCGGTGGCCTTCTTCGCGAAGCGCGCGGCACGCCTGAACGCCGGCATAGTCGAATTCCGCGGCTTGGCCGATGATGATGGGGCCGGAGCCGATGACCAGGACGCTCTTTTGGGGCATGCTGAGAACACCACGTTAGGCGCGCTAGCGCGCGGTTACTGCAGGACGGCCCTCCGCAAAGCGAGCGAGGGCTTTACGGCTGCAAGCGGCGCAGCATCCACGCGCCGCTCGAGCGCGCGAATTCCAGACGGTCGTGCATACGGTTTGGACGGCCTTGCCAAAACTCGATGCGCTGCGGCGCGATACTATATCCGCCCCACGAATGCGGACGCGGCACTTCTTCGCCGTCGAAGCGCTCTTCGTAGTCGCGCATGCGCTGATCCAGCAGTTCGCGGTTCTCGACCGGCTCGCTTTGCTCCGACGCCCACGCGCCGATTTGATGCCCGCGCGGCCTGCTCGCGAAATATTCGTCCGATTCTTCTTCCGGAAGTTGCGCGACGCCGCCCTCGACGCGAACCTGCCGCTCGAGCTGCGGCCAGTAGAACAGCGCCGCAGCGTACGGATTCTCGTGCAATTCGCGTCCTTTGCGGCTGAAGTAGCTGGTAAAAAATACGAGCCCGCTTGCATCGAGGCGGCGGAGCAGCACCATGCGCGCCGACGGGCGGCCGTTCGACACCGTGCATAAACACATCGCATTGGGCTCGGGAAGCTGCGCGCGCGCCGCATCGTCCAGCCATCGCTGAAGCTGTTCGACGGGATCCGGGCAGACGTGTTCCTCGTGCAGCTCCGTACGCTCGTACGTTTTGCGCATGTGCGCGAGATCGATGTGCGTCACTATGGGTATCTCCCGGCGGCCAAGCCCGCTAAAAACGTTAGCGCCATCAATGCGCCGCCCGCAAGAGCCGCCGAAAGCGAGATGTCGACGTTCGCGCGGCGCATCGAGGTGCTTCGGCCAAGACGCGCGAGCGCCTCGCGGAGCTGCGGCGCATCGGCCGCGCGGCTGTAGGCGCCGCCGGTCGCCGCAGCATACGCGCGCAATGCTTCTTCGTCGATGCCTGCGGTTTGCAGCGTGCCCGGAATCAGCGCGCCGCTGTTGGTGCCGATGCCGATGGCGTACAGCGGGATGTGCGCGGCGCCGAGCGCGCGCGCCGCGTCCATCGGATCCTCGCCGGCGTTGTTCTCGCCGTCCGTAATAAGCACGACGGCGCGCGATCCGTTCGCGGGGAGAATGCGCTGCGCCAGCGCGAGGGCATCGCCGATCGCGGTCGCGCCGTTGGGAGCGGGAATCGCATCGAGCGCGGTTTGAATCTGGTCGCGATCGCGCGTGGGCTGCGTAAGAACTTGGGCATCCGACGCGAATGAAATAATGCCGATAGCGGTCTGCGCAGGCGCCTGTGCGATGAACGCGCGCATCGCGGCAAGAGCCGCTTGCGCGCGTGTCGGCGCGACGTCTGCGGCATTCATCGAGCCCGACGTGTCGATGCACAGCACGACGCTGCCGCCCAGCGAGGGAACGTTTGCGCGCACGTGCGGTCCCGATAGCGCGAGCACCAGCAGGATGACCGCACATACCCAGGCGGCGGCAAGCGCGCGCTCGGGCCACCGGCGCGCGGAAACCGCGCCCACGAGAAAGGGTAGATTCGAGTATGCCGTCGTCTGCTGCGTGCGCCTGCGCGTAAACGCGAGGTACAGACCGACGAACGCGGCGGCACACGCGATCGCGA
>DAISWS010000051.1:0-17568 GCA_036826275.1 Vulcanimicrobiaceae bacterium | reverse complement strand
GCAAGATCCGGATGCACTTCATCCGCATCCTTCCCGGCGACCGAGTCCTGGTAGAGCTCTCGCCCTACGATTTAACGCACGGCAGAATCACCTACCGGTATAAATAGGAAGTGTCATGAAAGTACGACCGTCAGTTAAACGAATTTGCGAAAAATGCAAGATCATCCGCCGCGAAGGCAAAGTGCGCGTGATCTGCGACGTCAATCCCAAGCACAAACAGGTGCAGGGCTAGCCCTTAGGCAGGCTCAGGACTAAAGGAAAAAAGGAATAAAATGGCACGTATTGCTGGTATCGATCTGCCGCGCGACAAGCGCATTGAAATCGGCCTGACCTACATTTACGGGATCGGCCTGAAGACCTCGCAGAAGCTCCTCGCCCGGGCCGGCGTCGACCCGAACACGCGCGTGAAGGAACTGAACGAGGACCAGGAGCGCAAGCTTCGCGATGCCATCGATGCCGAAGGCATCAAGGTCGAAGGCGACCTGCGCCGCGAGGTCAGCGGGCACATCAAGCGCCTGATGGACATCGGCTGCTATCGCGGTATCCGTCACCGCCGCGGCTTGCCCGTTCGAGGTCAGCGCACCAAGACGAACGCCCGCACGCGCAAGGGGCCGAAAAAGACCGTCGGCAACAGGAAGAAAGCCGCAGCGAAGAAGTAGCGCGGCGATCCATGCCGCACTCAAGATTTAGGTCGTGAAACGCAAAAAAACGGGGCACTGTCGTCCACATGATATCAAGGCGGCAGTTCCCGTTTTTGATTTGCTCGTCGCGGCCTTAACGATCTCGTCCGCCGTTGCGCGGGCGCAGCAAACCACCGCGAACTTGGGTACCGGAAATTTTCCCGTTGGAATCACCGTTATGGTAAGCGCGGACGTTCCGGTGCGATGGATGCAAGCGCAGACCTTCAGCGCGAAGAGCTTCTCTACGACAAAGCCGTGACGTTGGCGATCGAGAACGGGCGCAAGACGGCCGAAGCGGAATTTTCTCCCATCGCCGGTCGAGATTGCGCGTCAACTGGCGAGCGCAAGTCGCGCCGGCGCGCTCTTTCCGCAGGCCGCGAACGCGTGACGGTGAGCGCATCCGGGATCGCCACGTTCGCGCTTCTGCCATAACCCGTATTTCACAACGTTTAACGCTGGCCCAAACGGGTATGAATCAAAAGTCCCGGCGCGCATGCGTGGGGATTTTTGTTATCGGGAAAAATCCTGGCGCGCAGTACATAGACCTATGCACGCGTGTCCGCGCGCAACTATAGCGTATCACTCGTTCTTGATTTAGTAGGCGCATCTCTATCACATGTGAGGGATGCCACCAATGAAAATACTCCGAAGCTTAGGAGCGGCGAATTATGTGTTCGCCGCTTTTTCCCTGACCGCTACGCTGCTGGCTGCGTGCAGCGGGGGCGGCGGCGGTTCGTCGTTAAATCCTCCGCCGAATAATCCGCAGCCTCCGGTAGTGCCTCAATCCGCCACGGCGACGCTTTCTTACGCGTCGGGCGCAGCGCAGACGCTCCCCACCGTCGGCGCCATAACCTCTTCCATAACCTTGCCGTCGAACAACGCGTCGAGCGGCGCAACGCTTTCGCTCCAGGTATCGACGGCGGCGATCGGCAGCATGCCGGCGATTCCGGCAAAATCCGCGCAAGGCATGGTGTATTTCGGCCTGACCTCGTCCGCGGACGTGACCCTCAGCGCCGTTCCAAAATTCACCATGACGCTTCCCAGTGCGCCGAAGAGTCAAGGACAATTTTACGCGTGGTCGTTCAATCCGACGTACGGTTGGACCGACTTGGGAACGATCACCGTCACGGGCGCGAACGTCACGTTCGGCGGCACGGGTACGCCGGTGGTGTTGCAAAAAGGCGTTCAGATCGTGATGATTCCATTCACTGCGGCGCCGCTTGCCGTATGTCCGACGCCGACGCCGGTTCCGTCACCGACGCCGATCGGTGTTGCGTCCTGCGCGACTTCCGGCACGGGTGCCATCGGCGTGCTCTGTCTGGACAAGCATACCTATGCGTTCGTTCCCAAGGGCGCGAACAGCCAGAACCAGGTTGGCCAGGTGCAGATAGATATTGCTGCAACGCCGAAAGAATGGAGTACGTCTAACGGAAATAATCCGACCGCGTGCGCCGGCGACCAGGCGAACCTCAAAGTGTACTGCATCAGCACCGGCAATAACATCATTGCGGTCATCGACCCGGTTGCCAACACCGAGAGCGAATTTACCGATCCGCTATCGACCGGGACCAATGACTTTAGCGGCGGAAGCTGCACGATCTGCGAGGTCGTCATCGATCCCACGGACGCAGCGATTATCGTTTCGACGATTCACGCCGACGGAAACGGCTACTACGACGTTATCAGCGAATCGAGCCACTCGGTCATGAAATCCATCAACGTCGGGCCACCTCCGGGCATGACGGAGAACTTTGGATACGATTACTTCCGCAATCACCTGTTCCAGACGCCCTATACCGGCTCGCCGTCGGTCGCGCAGATGATCGACGTCGCAAGTTCCAAGATCTATACGGACAGCGTTTCCTATAGCTCGCTCGACGGCGGCTACGTGCTCATCGATCACAGCGGCGTAGACATCGGAACGGGGATCGGCGCCTCATCGGCGGAAGACGGCGGAAGCTTCTTCCTCGTCGACCTGAAGAACGCCGCGTTGAACAGTCCGTCCGCGGGCATGTTTAGCGCGAGCACGAAGTTCTACAGCTTCAATTCGATCGATACGACGTTCGATACGGATTGCGGTATCCCGGTCACGGATCTGGGCGTCTCCTCGGTAAATCACCTGGCGTTCATGACCGGCGAATTCGGCTGTGACGGACCGTTCGTTGTCGCGCACCTTCCATCGGCCGCCGGCACACTGCCGTCGTCGATCGATTTCGCCTGGGCAACGCCGCCGAACGTCAGCGGCCACGCGTTCGCTGACGGGTACGACCCGCATACGATCGCGGTGTTCAGCGCGAGCGGCTGCGCCGATTGCGCGATCTCACTGGATGCGACTGACTACACGCATATCGGCGTGATCGATCTGGGCAAACTCATAGCCGCGCCGCGCAAGAGCGGTACGCACCAGGTCGATCCGACCTACGACCTCCTCGCGCACGGCGTCGTGACCTACTTCGGAACGTAACGCCGGATACACGCTCGATGAGCGTTCGAATACCCCGGCGCGCTCGCGCCGGGGTATTCCTTTGCGGCCTCGAAGTGCAGCACGACATGATCTACGTCGGAACGTGCGGCTACTCGTACAAGGACTGGATCGGATCGTTCTATCCGGCAACGGTCCGTCAAAGCGAGATGCTCGAGTACTACGCGCGCTGTTTCAGCGCCGTCGAAATCGACGCGTCGTATTACGGCGTGCTGCGTCCGGAAACGGTGGCTCGCATGAGCGCGCGCACGCCCGCGACGTTCCGCTTGTGTTTCAAGGTGCCGCAGACGGTTTCACATCCGCCCGATGCCGGCCTCGCGCGCGTCCATCCGGATGCGCGAGCCTTTGTCGAGAGCGTGATGCCGGTCGTCGATGCGAGAAAATTCGGGTGCGCGCTGCTTCAGCTGCCCAACGGTTTCCGTCCGAACGAACGCACCGAGAATTACCTGCAAGAAGCCGTAGACGCCCTGCGTCCGCTTGACCTCGTGGCGGAATTCCGCAACCGCGAATGGCAGACGCCGAAATACTACGGGCTGCTGTGCGAACTCGGCGTCGGTTGGTGTAATGTCGACATGCCGGGCTATGAAACGCTCATGCGCCCGAGCTCGGACGTTACCTCATCTATCGGGTACGTGCGGTTTCACGGGCGGAACGCGTCCAAGTGGTGGACGGGCGACAATACGACGCGTTACGATTACGACTATTCGCCGCAAGATCTCGAGCCGTGGGCGGACCGCGTCGCGGAAATCGAAGAACGCGCCGAACAAACCTACGCGTTCTTCAACAATCACGCGCGCGGCAACGCGGCGCGCAACGCGGAAATGTTCGAGCAGATGCTCGGGATTACACCGGAGCGGCCTCGCCCTCCGGCTCAAGAGTCGCTATTCGAGTGAGCGTCGCTGCGTCGCACAACGCCACCTCGTGCGGAATGCCGAAAACGCGCGCGGCACGCGCGACGAGCGGCTCGATAGCGGCGACGGCTCGCTCTTTGACGGCGCCCGCCATCCAGACGCGTTCGAAGACCGCCCAAAACCCAAACCCTGCTCCGAGCGCCGCGCCATATGCAAGGATTGCCGTGTCCGGGAGCGGCAGATGCACGCGGCTCTGAATGACGGTGACGATTGGCTCGTGCACGAGATAGATGGAGTACGATGCGGTTCCTACGGCGGCCAGCGGCGCAAACGATAGCACGCTGCGCAGCGGCCGCGCGCTACCGGCAAGCAGCACGAACGCAAAAGCGGCGAGTTGCCAGCCGGGATTGATTTGCACGAAGAAAATCGGCGAATCGATTCCGTCCGGCGACGGCATGCTTGCGGACGGCTCGTAGAGCAGGGCGAGAAGAAGCGCAAGCGGCAAAAGGGCGAGCGCAATGCGCCGTACCGGATAGTTGCGCACGTGCAGATCGGCCGCGACGATGCCGAGCATGAATGGCAGCAGCGTGCCGATGTCGGGCGCATGCATGCGCGTCATGCCGTAGAGCAGCGCGCTGGAACACGCGATGAACCAAAATGCGCGCGGCGCGCGAACCCAGAGCAGCAGCGCCAGCGGAAAGAACGAGTACCAGCGAAACTCTACGCATAACGTCCAGAAGGATCCGTTGAGGAACGCCGTATGCCAGTCCAAGAACAGCGCCTGTTTTGCGACGTCGGCGAGCGTAGCGGCGCCGTGCATCACCGGCAGGACCAGCAGAACGCCGATCGCCGCATAATAGGGCGGGACGATTCGTACGAGCCGTTTGGCGAAATACCGCGTCACGTTCAAGCGTGCCGCGTCCTGCGTTCGCAGCCGTTGCAGTACCGGATAGGATAGGCAGAAGCCGGAGAGCACGAAGAAGAGGTCGACGCCGTGTGAGCCCTCGAGCAGCAGATGCGCCAAACTGAAAAACGGCACGGGAACGCGCAGCGCCGGCGAATGCAGCATGACGTGGTGCGCCACGACGAGCAATACCGCCACGGCACGCAGCCCGTCGATGTACCGGATGCGGTCCATATCCTAGTGTTCGGCACGCGGGCGAAGAAAGGCGAAGCATGGAGCTGAGCGCGGTGGTTACCGCCGGCGGGCGGGTGAGCGGCGAGTTTGCGCAAGCGCTGGGCACACCGGTGAAAGCGCTGGCGCCCTACGCCGGGACCACGTTTCTGCACGCCGGCATCGAGGCGCTGCGCGGCGCGGGCATCCGGCGTATTGCCGTGGTCGGAGGCGGCGAGGTGCGGCGCGCCTGCGAACATCTGGTCGAGAACGTCATCGACGAGAGTCACGACGGCGCCGAGAATCTGCGCCGTGCCTTGCACGCGTGGGATTCCCGCGCGCCGCTGCTCTATCTCACGAGCGATATGCCGTTTATTACGGCCGCTTCGTTGCGTTCGTTTTTGGAGCGCGTTCCGGATGACGCGCTCGCGTTGCCCCTTACCGAATACGCGACGTTCGCGCAGCGTTTTCCGGATGCGCCGCCGTTCGGGATCACGCTTGCCGGTGAGAAGGTCGTCAACGGGGGCGCCTTCGTAATTCCCGCGCACGGGCACGAGCGTATCGAGACATTCGCCGCGCGGTTTTTTGATGCGCGAAAAAGTGCGTGGCGGATGGCGCGTCTGACGGGCCCGAGGCTGTTGCTGCAGTTTCTTTTCCGCCGCTTGAGCATCGACGGGCTCGAGCGGCATGCAAACCGTCTGTTGGGCCTGCGTGCACTGGCCGTACGTGAAGCTCCGCCGGAACTGGCCTATGACGTCGACGTGCTGGAAGAATACGCATATGCAGTTGCGCGATCCTAACCCGTTCTCGCTGGGTGCGTTTTGGTTCGGCATTCAAGTCGTGTGGGGAGCGCTGCTCGGCGTATCGCTTCAGGCGCGCGTTACGGAGCTGGCACCCACGCATGCGCTCGCGCTGTTCGGTGCGCTCGCTGCCACCGGCGCCGCAGTTGCGGCCGTCACGCAAATCGCCGTCGGCATCGTGAGCGATCGCCGTCATGCGCTTGGCAGCCGCCGCATCGAATTCTACGCGAGCGGCGCATGCGCCGCGGCATGCGCGCTGTTGTGGTTCTATCTTGCTCCCAGCTACGCGCAGCTGTTTGCGTCCATGATCGTGCTGCAGATCGCGATGAACGTCGCGATCGGGCCGTACCAAGCGGTCATACCGGATTTTGTGCCGGATGCGCAAGTGGGAACGGCATCCTCCTGGATGGCCGCGCTGCAAAGCTTGGGCAATGCGTGCGGCGCACTCCTTGCAGCACTGGTGGCGAGCCGCTTTACCATAGCACTAGCAATTGCCGCGGTGCTGCTGGCTAGCTGCGCGGTGACTGCGTCGCACGTGACGAGACTCACGCCGCTACCCGCGCGATCTGAGCCGGTGCGCATCAGCCGCGCGTTCATCGATCTGTTCATCTCGCGCGCCTTCGTTTTCTTAGGTTTTTACACGCTGTTGGGCTATCTGTTTTTCTACGTTCGCGACTCGCTGGGCGGCGATACGAAAATGCTCACCGGCGTGATCATTCTTGCCGTCACGCTCAGCGGCGCGGCGGGAGCCGTACTTGCGGCACGGCCGGCGGATCGCTACGATCGCCGCGCGATTGCCGCGGGCGGCGGCGGGGGCTTCGTTCTCGCGCTTATCGCGTTTTTGTTCTCCCACGCGCTCGCGCCGATCATTTGCAGTGCGCTCGCCGCCGGAATCGCATGGGGAGTTTTTTCAAGCGGCGACTGGGCGCTCGGCTGCCGTTTTCTTCCGCGCTTTGCGCTTGCCACCGGGATGGGTATGTGGAATTTGGCCGTGTTGATTCCGCAGGTGGCGGCGCCCGCTGCGGCAACGGCCATCCTCGCCGGCGTTCATGCGCTCAATACCCCGGGAGCGCCGCGCATCGCCCTCGTCCTGGCGGCCTTCGAGACCGTCGTCGGGATCGCGTGGATCTGGCGCTTGCCTGCCAGCGCCTCGGTTGAAGTCGTACCGTGTGGGAATACTCCTTAGGGCTGTCGAGCAGAGGGAACCTCGAGCTCACCCTCGTTCGTTTAAACAGCTAGGAGACCGAAAGCGCACTTGCGCACCTGTTCTTTTCGACCAAGCGGGTCTCCAAACAACGTTTAGGGAGGCTACATTGAAACGACTGAGCACCGGAGTCCTCGGGGCGCTCGTGGTTGCGAGCATGGGACTCACAGCGGTCGCCGCTCCGTCGAGCCATGCAACGCGTGGAAACACCGGACACACCCTTGTTGCACAGGCTACGCCGGCAGCGTCGCCATCAGTTTCGGCAACGCCCATGGCAACGCCGATGGCATCGCCGGCAGCACCGGCGACGACTGCGCCCGCGGCAAACGTGCCGCCGATGCAATTCGGCTCGCCGCCGTCGGGCGAAATACCAATTCTCTTCAATGACCACCACGTATATTCGAAACCGGACGTGCTCAAACAAGGGCGCGTGCTTTCCGCATTAGTGCGCGCAGGCACGATCCTCGTTCCGCTGCGTTCGATGTTCGAACAGATGGGTGCGACCGTTTCGTATGACCCGGCAAGCAAAACGGTTGACGTAACCAAGCCGGGATCGGACGTGAAGGTCACGCTCGGCAAACCGGAAGTCACCATCAACGGCGAAACGCGTCCGCTGGACGTGCCGCCGATGATGTACCACGGAACGATTCTCGTTCCCGTGCGCGTGATTTCGGAAGGCATGGGCGCCTACGTGCAGTGGGTGCCGGATCGCCGCGTCGTCGTCGTGCGGTATCTGCCGCCGGCTCCGCCGCCGCCGCCGAGTTCACCCGCGCCGCCTGCACCGTCACCGACGACGGTACCGACGCCTGTTCCGGCTGCAACGCCGTACCAGGATCACTTCATCGCAGGCGACTACATCATCAAGCCCAAGGTCTATAACGAGTTCAGCCCCGGCAACGAAGGCACCAACTCGTTTGCAGTCCGCGGCGCGTACGAGTTCAATTTGTTCAACCTGCCGTGGATGATCGCCGGCGACATGCGGAACTATCAATATCCGCACAACTGCTCGAGCGCAACGGATCCGGAATGTCTTGTCACCGTCATCGGCGGACAAGGCCAAGTATCGGTTCCGGCGTTCTCGGCAAAGGATACCGACGTCGATGCGCGCCTGGGCCTCAAAGTGGCCGACCCGCACATCTTCATAGGCGTTGGCTACATGTGGCGGACGACCAACTACGGTTATCCGCGTCAGACCGGTATCGGCTACGGTTTGGAAAAACTTCCGGACCTAAACCATACGTTCTCGCTGTACGGCAGCGCGTACTACTATCCGAACGTGCGCGGCACGTGCGGCACGGACGTCTGCCCGACCGGCCCGTTCGAGCTGTCGTACCGCATCCTGAAGTATCAGGTCGGTGCCACGGTGGACTTGGGCGGCTCGAGCGTCCCGGTATTCCTCGACTTCGGCTGGTTGGGCGACCAAGGACGCAACAAGAGCAATGCTCCTGCGGACTTCACGCACAACGGCCCGTACGTCGGTCTAGGCATCAAGTTCTAGCCGCCGGCTAGTCGAAAGCAAGAACGGCTGCGTACGACGCAGCCGTTCTTTTTCTTAGACGAGCGGACCGCCGCGGTACGGCCGGAAGCCGCGTCCGCCGTCGCGCATGCCCATCGCATACGCGTTGGCGATGCGCTCGCCGTCGTCGAACGTCGTCGTTTCGACAGGCAGCGGTTCCAACGGACGTAGGAACGAGACGTCTGCATCCGCGATGTACCGGATCGCTTTTTCGGCTTGGCGGTTGCCTTCGAGTTGCCGCTTGATGTGCGTTTCGAAATATGTGGAGCGGATCGCGGACAAGATGATGTGATTTTGCATCGTATCGTAGGCTGCCCATCCGATGGAAAGCGCGTCCGGATAGGATTGCGGCTTCGGCGGCGGAGTGAGGATGACGACGTGTACGTTATGCGCGACGGTGCGGCCGAATGTCAGCGGCGTGTTTGCCGCGACCCCGCCATCGCAGTATTGATTGGTGCCGTCGCCGTCGGGTGCCGGAAGATCGATCGGGTCGAACACGATCGGTAGGCATGCGGATGCAAAAAGCGCGCGATGGAGAATCTCGTCGTTCGCTTCACGCACGACCGTACCGGGCTCGAGCGTTTGCTGAAAAGCGCGCAGGACCGCATCTCGCACGCCTTTGGGAATGGACGGCGGCAAGCGGTAAAAATATTCGGAGGTTTGGCGCGTCAAATTGGTAACGGCCCATGCGAACGGCAGCAAGGTCGGGCGCGACGGATCGACATACCGCTGGATCCAGCTCAACGCCGGCTCCGTCTGGCATAAGCCCTGCACGTTTCTTCGGATGCCGGCTCCGAGCTGGATCGCCTGAAACAGCCGGTCCAAGACTCCCGCTTGCGGGTCCTGGAGCTTCGCGAACTCCGGTTTCAACCGGAAGACGCGATCGCTCGCGACGCTCATCCACAACTGCCGCATGTTCGAATACTGTCCGGTCGCGACGAACCAGCCGTTCAGGGCGCCGATCGAGGTTCCGGCCACGCCGCCGTAGGGCCGCATCGGAGAGCCGTCCGGGATGCCGCGGGCCAGGGTGTCGATGATGCCGGCTTCGTAGGCGCCTTTCGCCCCTCCGCCGCTCAGCACCAGTCCGTAGTCGATGCGCGGATAACCGTCGACGTCTTGAGCCAGGGCCGGCGTACCGGCCGAGGCGGCGAGGGCTCCCCCGCCGAGGGCAGTCAAAAAAGAACGTCTATCGAGGTTCGCCATAGTTGCAGTATCGGCAAGGCGCATGGCCGTGTCGGTACGGTGGCTGCCAAGGCGCTTGCGCCCGCGGGCGGATCCCTGTAGAATAACCCCTTGGCGCCGCACCTCTCTCGCGGCGTACTTCGGGGTGCTTTAGCCGCACTGCCGGGGCCGGTCCCATTCGCCGTGGGCTCGTGTAGAGATGGCGGTCTTCCAACGGAAGATCCGCCGTCGAGGCGACGACACCGCTCTCGTTGAGCGGACAGGATAAACCACACCAGGTGTATTTTGGCAGCGAAGAAGCAAGCGAAGTCGCGCAAGAAGCGCGAGTTCAAAAACGTTCAATCGGGCGTCGCGCACATCCATGCGTCGTTCAACAACACCATCGTCACGATGTCGGACAATCTCGGCAACGTGATCGCGTGGGCATCGGCCGGTAATCTCGGATTCAAAGGTTCGAAGAAGTCGACGCCGTTCGCCGCGCAGATGGCCGCCGAAGCCGTCGCGCGCAAAGCGATGGAGCATGGCATGAAATCGACGGAAGTGCTGGTCAAAGGACCGGGCGCGGGACGCGAAGCCGCGATACGATCGTTGCAAGCCGCCGGCTTGGAAATCACCCTCATCAAAGATGTAACGCCGATCCCGCACAACGGCTGCCGTCCGCCAAAACGGCGCCGCGTGTAATGCCCTTCGACTGGGCTCAGGACCGATAAGGAAAGTTTAAGAGAGAGCAATGTCACGTTATATTGGACCCGTCTGCCGCCTGTGCCGTCGTGAAACCGCGGCCAGCAAAACCGGCGAGAAAATCAAACTCTTCCTCAAAGGCGACCGCTGCCTGAGCAAAAAGTGCGCGGTGGAACGCCGCGGCACCGCGCCGGGGCAGAAGACGCAAGGCAAACAGCGTCAGAAGATCTCCGAGTACGGCCGCCAGCTGCGCGAGAAGCAGAAGATGCGCCGCTACTACGGCGTGCACGAGACGCAGTTCGAGAACTACTTCCGCGAAGCGGCCCGCGTTCCGGGCCAGACCGGCAAGACGTTCCTGCAGCTGCTCGAGCGCCGCTTGGACAACGTCGTCTACCGTTTGAATCTGGCGACGAGCCGCGCGCAGGCACGTCAACTCGTGACGCACCGCCACTTCCGAGTGAACGGCAAACTGGTCAACATCCCGTCGTTCATCGTGAAGGCGGGCGACGTGATCACGATCGGCGAGCGCAGCAAGAAGTCGCCGGTGTTCGAAGCCAACTTCGAAGTGGCCAAGAACCGCCGCGCGCCCGAGTGGCTCGAATGGAACGACGGCGAAGCATCGGCGAAAGTCGTCCAGCTGCCGAGCCGCGAGCAGATCGACACACCCGTAGACGAACAACTGATCGTAGAATATTATTCTCGCTAAATCTTTTTCCGCCAGGCGTCGTTGCCGCAGACCTCGTTTAGCAAAGTAAACTCCGGTCTCCGGCGCCTGGCCTGACGAAAAAATCTTCAGCGACAAATCGAAGAAACATACGCCGCTCTTAGGCGTGCGATCGTGGCAACCGGGGGTTGCTGCGGATAACGTAAAGAGCAACAAAGGAAACCAAAGAAAAGTCATGACCGTTCTTGATACGCCCCAGGGCGCGAACATCGAAGTACGCGAGCGCCGGGACAACTACGCAAAATTCATCATCGAACCGCTCGAGCGCGGCTTCGGGATCACGCTCGGCAACGCGCTTCGCCGCATTCTGCTGAGCTCGATTCCGGGCGCGGCCGTCACGTACATGAAGATCGACGGCGTGCTCCATGAGTTCTCGACGATTCCGGGCATCGTTGAAGACACGATCGCGCTGATGCTGAACCTCAAAGGTTTGCCGGTGAAGCTCAATACCGACGAACCCAAGGTACTCACGCTCAACGTGAACGGACCCAAGGATGTAACCGCTGCGGACTTTGCGCAGGACGCGGACGTCGAAATTCTCGACCCGGACTATCGCATCGCGACGCTGTCTGCGAAGACGGCGAAGCTCTCGATGGAAATCGGCATCGAGAAGGGCCGCGGCTACGTCACGGCCGATCGTCAGCGCAACGTCGAGCACATGATCGGGCTCATTCCGCTCGATTCGATCTTCTCGCCGATCCGTAAAGTCAATTTCACGGTCGACGACACGCGCGTCGGGCAAAACGTCGACTTCGATCGTCTGACGATCGAGATGGAGACCAACGGTTCGGTAACGCCGGACGAAGCGCTCTCGACCGCTGCGATGATCATGCAAGAGCAGCTCGATCTCTTCGTCAACTTCACGAACGAAGAGAAACCGCTGCCGGCAGCCCCTGCGAGCGAATGGGATATTCCGGTTGAAACCCTCAACCTCTCGGTGCGTTCGTTCAACTGCCTCAAGCGCGCCGGAATCTCGAAGGTCTCCGAGCTGCTCGACATGAGCGAAGACGAGATCATCAAGATGCGCAACTTCGGCAAAAAATCGCTGGACGAAATCAAGCAAGTTCTGGAAGAGCGCGGCCTCTCGCTGCGTCAGTCGTAAGGAAGCTACAATGCCGCATCAGATTGCCTACAAGAGACTCTCCCGCACCGACGGGCACCGCAAGGCGCTCCTGCGCAACTTGGCGACGTCGTTCTTCAAACACGAGAAGATCGAAACGACGTCCACCAAGGCAAAGGAGATCAGCCGTGTCGTCGAGCGCCTCATCACGCAGGCAGCCCGCGGCGACCTGCATTCCCGCCGTCTGATCGCCGAGTACATCACCGAACCGGCGGTCGTGAAAAAGCTCGTGGAACAGATCGCTCCTTCGCTGAAGGATCGCGCGGGCGGATATACGCGCATCACGAAGACGCGCGTCCGTCAGGGAGATGCTGCCGAACTTTCGGTAATCGAACTCGTTCGGTAATGGGCTCTAGCAGGGGCCCTTCGACAAGCTCAGGACAGGCTTCCTAAGCTGTTGGAGTACGCCCCACTTTTACGCCGGCTCATCGCCGGCGAACACCTTTCGGAGACCGACGCCGCCGCCATGATGGGCGCCATTATGGACGGCTCGTTCACGCCGGTGCAGTCGGCGGGGTTGCTTACGGCGCTCGCGATCGCGGGTGAACAAACGCCGGAAGTCGTCGGCGCGGCGCGCGCGATGCGCGACCGAAGCCTCCACGTCGAGCACGGACTGCCGATGGTCGTCGACGTCGTCGGCACGGGCGGAGACGGCGCAAACACCATCAACATTTCCACGATTACCGCACTGGTCGTCGCGGCGTCTGGAACGCCTGTCGCCAAGCACGGCAACCGCGCCGCGTCGAGCGCATGCGGGAGCGCCGACGTGCTCGAGGCGCAAGGCATGAAGATCGATGTGGAGCCGGAGCTTGCGGCGCAGATGCTGCGGGAAGCCGGTTTCACGTTCATGTTCGCGCCTCGCTATCATCCCGCGATGAAGAACGTCGCGCCGGTGCGCCGAGAACTGGGCGTACGGACCATTTTCAACGTGCTCGGTCCACTCACGAATCCGGCGCACGCGACGCACCAGGTCGTGGGCGTAGCCCGTCCGGAGCACATCGAGCTCGTGGGTGACGTGCTGCGCGGCCTGGGCGTCCGCGGCGGTGCCGTCGTGCACGCGTCCAGCGGTATCGACGAGGTCGGCGGCGAAGGTCCGACCACCGTGTACACGTTCGACGAGGGCGAGAGTAGACGCTGGACGCTCGAGCCGCAGGACTACGGCATACGCGTGCCGCTCGAACAGATCCGCGGCGGCTCGGTGGACGCTTGCCGCGACGCATTCGAACGCATTCTTTCCGGCGAGCAATCGCCGCGAGCCGATGTGGTCGCGCTCAACGCCGGATTGGTTTTCACGGTGTGCGGGCGCACAACAGGCCTGAAGGAGGGTATCGAACTGGCTCGCACGCTGCTGACGGAGGGCCGCGCGGCGGCGGTCTTCGAGCGTGCAAAGCGGTTCTCGCATGGTTGACATTTTACGCCGCATCTATGATGCGAAGGCCGCGGCAAGCGCGCAAGACGAAGCGCGCGAACCCTACGACGTCGTCCGGGCGCACGCGTTCGCGCGCAGGCGCGAACGCCGTCCGTTTTTGGAGGCGATCCGCAAAGCGGAGGGTCCCGCCATCATCGGCGAGATCAAACGCGCCTCGCCGTCGGCCGGCCTCATTGCGCGCAATTTCGATCCGGCCGCGATCGCTCAAACGTACGATACCGCGGGTGTCGACTGCATCAGCGTTCTCACCGAGGCGGATCATTTTCTGGGCGAACTCGGCTACCTCGACGTCGCGCGCACAAATTCGAAGCGTCCGCTGCTGCGTAAGGATTTTCTGAGCACGCCGTATCAGATCGCGCAGTCGGCCGCGTACGGCGCGGACGCGGTGCTGCTGATCGTGGCGGGTTTGACCGATGCGCAGTTACGTGACTGCACCGGCGAGGCCGCACAATACGAACTCGACGTCCTGGTGGAAGTCCACGATGGAGCCGAGTTGGAGCGCGCGCTTGCGCTCGGCGCAACGCTGCTCGGAATCAACAACCGCAACCTGCGCACCTTTGAAACCGATCTGGCGGTCAGCGAGCACCTGCTTCCGCGCGTTCCGAAAGACGTCACCGTGGTGGCTGAAAGCGGCATGCAAGGGCCGGAAGACATCCTGCGCCTGCACCGCGCCGGCGCGCGCGGCTTTCTCGTGGGCGAGGCGCTCATGCGTTCCGAGTATCCCGGCGAACTGATCCGCGCGCTGAAATCGTCGGTTGGCGCCCCGGCAATGCATTGAGAACCCGGATCAAGTTTTGCGGCTGCACCGATCTGCAAGAGGTCATGATGGCCATCGAGACGGGCGCAGACGCCGTCGGGATGATTTTCGCGCCTTCGCCGCGGCGCATCACGGAGAGCGCCGCTAAACACATCGCGGCGCACTTGCCTCCGTTCATCACGCCGGTGGGCGTGTTCGTCGATCCGTCTCGCGACGACATCGCGCGCGCGCGTGAAATCTTCCCGGACCTCGTCATTCAACTGCATGGTGAGGAACCGCCCAGCTTCGTCTCCTCGCTCGACGGGAAAATCATCAAAACCATTCACGTAGCGCCGGATGCGACGGATTCACTGGCCGTCGAGAAAACGGCAAACACTCACCCGCGTGCGATCTTGTTATTCGACACGATAACCAACGGCCAGCGCGGCGGTACGGGCGTGACCTTTCCGTGGCGGACGATCGCCCCGGTCGCGCGTCAGCGCCAAGTTGTAGTCGGCGGCGGACTCACGCCGGAAAACGTTTCGAATTGCGTACGGACCGTGCGGCCGTTTGGCGTGGACGTGCGCACGGGTATCGAAACGAACGGCCGCAAGGATCTGACCAAAATGCGCGCGTTCGTCCAAGCAGTCAAAGACACCGATGTTGCCTGATTCACAGGGATACTTCGGCGAGTTCGGCGGCCGGTTCGTTCCCGAGGTTCTGATTGCGGCGCTCGCGGAGCTGGAGCGGGAAGTCGAGAAGGCGTTCAAGTCCCAAGAATTTTGGACCGAGTACGAATCGATTCTGCGGGATTTCGTGGGACGCCCGTCGCCTCTGTACCGCGCCCAGCGATATTTCACCGGAACCTCGAACGCGGCGCTGGCCCTCAAGCGCGAAGATTTGAATCACACCGGCGCGCATAAGATCAACAACACGGTCGGCCAAGCGCTGCTCGCGCGCCGCATGGGCAAAAAACAGATCATCGCAGAGACCGGCGCCGGCCAGCACGGTGTTGCAACCGCGACCGTAGGCGCGCGATTCGGCATTCCGGTGGATGTCTACATGGGCGCGATCGACGTCGAGCGCCAAGCGCTCAATGTGTACATCATGACACTGCTCGGCGCGACGGTGCATCCCGTGACGGGTGGAACGCAAACGCTCAAGGATGCAACGAATGAGGCATTCCGGCAGTGGGCGGCACGCGTAGACGATACGTTCTACGTCATCGGAAGCGTCGTGGGCGCGCATCCGTATCCGTATATGGTGCGGGAGTTTCAAAAAGTGATTGGCGTCGAAGCGCGCCGGCAGTGTTTGGAGCAATTCGGCCGGCTGCCCTCGGACGTCATTGCTTGCGTGGGCGGCGGCAGTAATGCGATTGGTATTTTTGCCGCGTTTCTCGACGATCCGGACGTACGCTTGTGGGGCGTCGAGGCTGCGGGCGAAGGCATCGGCAGTGGCAAAACCGCTGCTGCGATTTCGGCCGGCAGCGTCGGCGTGCTGCACGGTTCGCGTTCGTATCTGCTGCAAACGCCGCAGGGGCAAGTTACCGAAACGCATTCGATCAGCGCGGGCCTCGATTATCCCGGCGTCGGTCCAGAACACGCGTATTTGAAGTCCAACGGGCGTGCAAGTTACGTGCCGGTGACCGACCGGGAAGCCCTCGACGCATTTTTTGAATTCTCGCGCACCGAAGGAATCATTCCGGCGCTCGAAAGCGCGCATGCGATTGCCTTTGCACGCAAGCTCTCCGCGCAGCGCGACGCAAACGATCTCATTCTCGTAAATCTCAGCGGCCGCGGCGACAAAGACATCGCGCAGGTTCGGCAGCTCTCATCGTGACGTGCGCATTTATTCCCTACCTCATGGCCGGCGATCCGGATCTCGAGACGACCGCGCTGCTGATCGATGCGATGCGCGATGCAGGCGCCGATGCGATCGAGCTCGGCATTCCCTACGGCGATCCGCTTGCGGACGGGCCAACGATAGCCGCTGCCGGGGCGCGCGCGCTCGCGAACGGCACACGCGTGGAAGACGTGCTGCAACTAACGCGTGATGCGGTGTCGCGAAGGGCGCCGGAGATCGTCCTATTCACGTACTTCAATCCGGTGTATCAATACGGGATAGAGCGCTTTGCCGCCGATGCGGCGCAAGCAGGTGCAACCGGGGTGATTGTTCCCGACATCGCGCTGGAAGAAGGGCAAGCGCTGCGAGCTGCGCTCGCCGAGCAGGGTTTGCAGATGCCGCTACTGGTCGCGCCGTCGACGCCGCGCGAGCGCGCCGCGCGCATCGCGGAAGCATCCACCGGATTCGTGTACGTCGTTTCGCGACTCGGCGTGACCGGTGCGGGTGCCGCTCCCGATTTCAGTCCCCTTCGCAAGCAAGTCGCGACGTTGCGCGAGGTGACCGACAAGCCGCTGATGGTCGGCTTCGGCATAAGCAAACGGGAACACGTGCGCGAAGTGCGCGCTATCGTAGACGGCGTCATCGTCGGCAGCGCCCTCATCGACGCGTATACGGGGACACGCGCGCACGAAGCCGCCGGCCGGGCACGCAGTTTCGCCGGCTCATTGTGCATTTCAAAGCGTTCCTTCCGGGCGTAGGTATGGCATCAGGGGCCCGCTTGCGCCGGGGAACCGTGGCCGCAAGGTCGTAACTTCCAGGGGCCCCGCCGTGGTTTACTAGGATGAACCGTCTACAGGGAGATACCGTACCGTGAGCACGACCGCTGAACGCATCGCGCCGTTTTCGAACGAGCCAATCAAGACCTACACCGACCCCGCCGACGTCGCGGCCATGCAAGCGGCGCTCGCTTCCGTAAAAGCCGGCTTCCGCAAGAAGTATCCGCTGATTATCGACGGAGAGCGCATCTTCACCGAAAAGACGATTCCCTCGTTGAACCCGTCGAGTCCGGACGACGTCGTCGGCGATATTTCTTCCGCGTCGCTCGCGCAAGCGAAGCGGGCCATCGAAATTGCGCACGAGCGCTTCCACACGTGGAAGGACACGAGCGCGGATGAGCGGGCAAATATTTTGTTCAAGGCTGCCGAGC
>DAISWS010000050.1:7094-17724 GCA_036826275.1 Vulcanimicrobiaceae bacterium | reverse complement strand
CGCTGGTCTAGTCGACCGGCCCGCGTCCGCGCGGGTACATCTCTGCGGTGAGCGACTCGGGAAACAAGCGCTGGTGGACGCTTGCCAATGCCTGCATCTCCGTGCTGATGGCACTGCTCGACGTGACCATCGTGAACGTCGCCTTGCCGACCTTACAGCGCGATTTGCATGCCGGGTTCGACCAGCTGCAGTGGGTGGTCAACGCGTATGCCGTCGCACTTGCCGTTGTTTTGGTCACCGGCGGGCGCCTCGGGGACATCTTCGGCCGCCGGCGGCTCTTCGTCGTGGGCGTCGGGATATTCACTGCCGGTTCGGTGCTCTCGGGCGTCTCGGGCGAATTTCACCCGGCCGGATTCTCGCAGATCGACGCGCTCCTGGGCGCACGCGCCGTTCAGGGCATCGGCGCCGCCATCATGATGCCGGTGTCCCTTGCAATTGTCTCGCACGCGTTCGAAGGCAAAGAACGCGGCGTCGCAATCGGTACGTGGGGAGCACTGGCCGGCCTCGGGCTGGCCGCCGGCCCGATCATCGGAGGGCTGCTCATCGTCACCGCGGGCTGGCCCTTCATCTTTTTCTTGAATCTTCCGATCGGCATCGTCTCGATTCTCGCGAGCTATGCAACCATCGACGAGTCGCGCGATGAAGAAACGCCGAAGCGCATCGACTGGTACGGGATCGCGTCGCTTTCGGCGTTCGTCTTCACGCTGGTTTGGGGCCTCATACGCATCGACACGCTGCACGGCGCCGCGTTTTTGCAGATCGTCTGGCCGTTCTTCATCTCGCTCGCCGCATTCGTCGCGTTTATCGTCATCGAGCTGCGCATCGACTACGCCATGGTCGATCTCGCGCTCTTTCGGAACCGCAGCTTCAGCGGCGACGCGTTCGCCGTATTTTGCCTCTCGTCGGCGCTGGTCGCGTTCATCTTTTTCTTGACCCTGTATCTGCAGAACTCGCTGCGCTTCGACGCGCTGCAGACCGGCATTCATTTGCTGCCGATGACGATTCTCGTGGGTATCTGCGCGCCCGTCGCGGGCCGGTACGTCGATCGCGTCGGGCCGCGCTGGATCATCACGAGCGGCCTGGGGTTGGGCGCGATTGGCGCGTTTTTAGTCGGCCGCATCACGCCGGCGGATACGCAGGCGCAGTGGACGGTGTTGCTGCCGTCGTTCGTCCTGTTCGGCATCGGGCTGGGCAGCGCCGGCGCGCCGATCAATGTGGTTGCCGTGGGCACGGCGGATCCCGGAAAGGCCGGCGTGGCTTCGGGCATCATCAACGTTTGCCGCCAGATCGGCAC
The DNA here is from genome assembly GCA_036826275.1 of Vulcanimicrobiaceae bacterium. Taxonomy (GTDB): domain Bacteria; phylum Vulcanimicrobiota; class Vulcanimicrobiia; order Vulcanimicrobiales; family Vulcanimicrobiaceae; genus DATGJX01. Next base: position 16,430 of record DAISWS010000050.1, on the reverse strand, counting down.
CGCATTCGGCATCGCGTTTCTCGGTGCGTTTCTCACAAAGCACTACGACGCCGCGCATACCGCGCATCACGTGGCGGCGCGCGCCGCATGGATACAGAGTTTCGCCTCCACGATGCGTATCGCCGCGATATTTATCGCGGTGGGCGCGGTGGTGGCGGCGTTGACGATCCGGAAAAGCGATTTACGAGAGACGCGCGACTAGGGAAACTTGCGTTCGCGAACGTCATCCGCGAACGAGCGCAGCGCTTGCGTCGCGATTTGCCCGACGTTCGCATACTGTTTGACGAAGCTCGGCGGATTTGGATACATACCGAGCACGTCGTACAGTACGAGGACTTGCGCGTCGCAGTGGGGTCCGGCGCCGATGCCGATGGTCGGAATCGTGAGCGTTTCCGTAATCTCGCGCGCGACGTCGTGGTCGATCACTTCGAGCACGATCGCGTACGCGCCGGCCTCCTCGACCGCTTTTGCGTCGGCCATCAGCCGGTCGCGGTTCGTGCGCACCTTATAGCCCGGTCCCATTCCGGCCGTTTGCGGCATGACGCCGATGTGCCCGACGACGGGAATGCCCGCGCCGTAAATGGCGCGAATGCGGTGCGCCACTTCGGTGCCGCCTTCCATCTTTACCGAACATGCGCCGCCGTTCTTGACCAGCCGTATCGCGTTGCGAATCGCATCCTCATCGCTGACTTGGTAAGAACCGAACGGCATGTCCACCATGATGTGCGCTCGTGAGGTTCCGCGGCACACCGCCTGCGCGTGATGGATCATGTCCTCGACGGTCACCGGCGTCGTTTCGTCGTAGCCGAGCACGACGTTGCCCATGCTGTCGCCCACGAGAATCACGTCGATGCCGGCGCGTTCGGCGAACTCACCGAACGGTGCGTCATAGGCCGTCACGACCGGGAATAGCGTTTTGTTTTTGCGGCGTTTGATGGCGCCGGCCGTTACGCGGCGGACCGCCGACTTTTCCGGAACGTACGGGCGCGCGTCGGAGGGGGGTGTAACCGTGCTCACGCCGCAGCCTTCTGCGCCGCCCGCTACACCCCCCGCGCCGTTAGGTCGTTTGACGCTCCGTTCGATGGTGTGGAGGAGCCGATCTTTTACCCTTTCAGCGTGCGTATCGCGCCAATAAACAGCACCGTGCCCGTGTGCTCGTCACGCAGAACCAGCACGAACGGACGATCGACGATGAAGCGTTCGGACGGAAGGCGTATTGCCAGCAAGCCGATGCCGACGGACGTTGCGGCGGCAGCGGTCGTTCCTCGCTCGTCGACGCGCACGTAACTCGCGTGATTGACGCTCGTAACGGCGAGCGGCGGCGGGATGGCGTGAATGCCGCTGAAGTCGGCGCTCTTGGTGAACGCAATGCCCATGCCCATCGCCTTGAGCAGCGGCACGAGCGAGGTTGCATACTGCGCGCTGAAACGCGGAATTTCCACGTGCATATACGTTTCTCGCGCATTTCGCGCAATCGCGTCGAGGCCGCTGTCGGAGAGTTTCTTCACGAGCGCATCCGTGCTGCCGCCTTCCGGAAGCAGCACGTACGCGGCATATCCGCCTTTGCCGTACAGCATGCGCAGCGCGCTGAAACCGTTTCCTTTATACAAGCCGAACTCACCGTTCTGCGACATCATCGGCACGGTGCTCTTGCCGCCGTCCGCGTTGGTGAACGGCTTTGGCGCCGTGTCTTGCTTCTTGAATTGGAGCGTCCACGTGCCTTTGAAGGCGAGCGCATTGGTCAGGTAGATAAAATCGCTCTTCGTGGTGCGATCGACGATCTTGCCGATGAGGCCGAGCGTATGCGCTTTGGTCCACGCATTGATCGCGTCCGCGGCGGACGGATTGCCGAAATTCAAGGCTTGGACCTGCGCGTCGTAGTTGCGGCGGAGTTCCTCCACGTACTGCGCACGCGGCTTGACGTCCTCACGCGTCCAGAGTGCGTTGGCAATGCCGACTTGGGCGTCTTGGTTCTGCGTCGTTTCGGTGACCAGCGCCGAGGTGATGTCGTCGACCTTCGCGCCGCTCAGACCGAGCGTCTTGATGATGGCGTCGCGCGTGGCTCCGCGCGCGCCGTCCGCGCTCATCGCGAGAGCGACGCCGATGCTCAGCGGTGAAATAAATACGTTTTCGTTCTTCGATTGGGCGCTCAGACGCTGGAGCGCCGAGATTCCGAATGCGTTGTAGTTCACGGGTGCGGGTTTTGGGGTCGCCCCGGCGCAGATGGCCAGGGTCAGGCAAACGGCAATGCGCTTCATGCCTCAAGCTTAGCGCATTGCGGCTTTGTATCGCAAGAAGAGCGCCAGAGGCGCCGTTACCGCGATGAGGATTCCGCCGAGCAGAAACGTGTCGTCGTAGGCACGAACGACCGCGATCCCTTGCGCGATCTGCGCCAGCATCGCGTGGGCCGCGCCGGCCGGCCAATGATGCGCCGCGCCCAGCGCCGTCAGTTTTGAATAGAACGTCTTCACCGGAATGCGCTGTGGCACCAGCACCGACGCAACGTCGCTATAGCGAGCGGCGGCCCGCGAGGTGAGATAGCTCTGTCCCACGGCGATGCCCAGACTGCCGCCGACTTGCCAAATCGTATTGAGAATACCCGATGCGGCGCCGGTGCGGTTGCGCGGCACGTTCACGAGCGCCGCCGTCGTGAGCGGCGTAAAGAGTAAGCCCAGCGCAGCCGTGCGCAGCACGTTCACCCACGTAATGTGCGCGATGCTCCAATCCGTGTCGATGCCGGCGAAGAGCAGCGTGCCGTAAGCGGCGAGCACCATGCCGGAAAAGATGAGAACGCGCGCGCCGATCACGTCCACCAGAATGCCGGAGACCGGCATGAGCACCGCCATCGCCAGGCCCGCGGGCATCAGAATGAAGCCCGATTGCGTCGCGTCCCAGCCCAAGATGTTTTGCGTGAACAGCGGCAGCAAGAAGATCGAGAAATAGTAGCCCATGCCGAGCACGAACCGCAGCGTCGTCGCGATCGAGAACACGCGGTCCGCAAAGAGCGAGAGGTCGAGCATCGGCGCATCGGTGCGTAATTCGCGGATGATGAAAAGCGCAAAGAGCACGGCGGCGGCGAGGAGAGAGATGCGTATCCACGCGTCGTCCCAGCCGACGCGGTTGCCTTGCGTAAGCGGAATGAGAAATGCCGTCAGCGACGAGCTGAGCAGCGAGAATCCCGGCAGATCGAACGACGGCGAGTGCTCGTGCGGTTTGTCTTCGGAGCGCGGCAGATACCGCATCGCGGCGAGAAAGCCGGCAATGCCGAACGGTACGCCCAGTAAGAAGATGGGCCGCCAGTCGTCCATGTTGTCGAGAATCAATCCGCTGATCCAGGGGCCGAAGGCCGGCGCGAGCATCATGCCCATGCCCCACAAACCGAACGCCTTGCCGCGGTCCTTTTGCGGGATCACGTCGGTGACAATCGCCATGCCGGTCGGTGAAACGATACCACCGCCGACGGCTTGCAGGATGCGGAAGGCGATGAGGCTGCTCGTGTTCCATGCCATCGATGCCGCGACGGAAAACCCGGTGAAGATGATGAGGCCGAGCAGGAACATGCGGCGGCGGCCGAACGAGTCGGCGAGCCATCCGGCGAGCGGCATCGTGATCGAATAGCCCAGCATGTAGCCGGTCACGACCCACTCCATCGTATCCACGTCCGAGCCGAACGAGGCGATCAGATTCGGAATGATCACGTTCGCGGTGCTCGAGTACAGCGGCCCGAGGAAGTTTCCGAGCATCACGACACCGAGAATCGCCGCCGGTGAAACGGCGGCGGCGGTTACCACGACGCGTGAGGGTTTGAGCGCGGTTTGCAATGTAGTAGGTAAATCTGTGAGGTGAGGTGTATCTATCTTACCACATGGCCTACGACGTGCTCAAAACCATAGGCGCGCACCGCTACCGCTACCGGGTCGAAAGCTACCGCGATCCGGACAGCGGCAAGGTGAAGAACCGCTGGACGTATGTCGGCAAAGCCGATGACGGCGCTGCAGAACCGGCAACCAAGCGTGCTTCGAGCGCCGGGCAGACGCGCGATCGCCTGGCCGCAAGCTTCTTGCGGCTGGTCGAGGATCGCGCGCTCGACGACGTTACGCCGCCGGCGATCGCGCGCGAAGCGAAATTGAGCAGCGCAACGTTTTACCGCCACTTCCGCTCGCGCGACGAACTCGTCGAGTTTTGCACGCAGCGCGCGATGAACGATCTCAACGCGCGTCTCTCGGAGTTGAAAGCGATTGCGCCGACTGCGAGGCAGGAGCGCGCGCGTCTGCGGACGCTGTCGGTCGATTTAGTCCGGCGGCCGTCCGCGCCCCCGGGGCTGTTTCGCGCGTGGAGCGTACTTTCGCCGGAAAAAGTTCGCGAAGAGCGCCACACGCGACGCATCAAAGCGTTCAGCGAGTACATCGAGGAGCTCGCGCGCCGGAAATACATCGAGGCGCCGGAAAACGTCCGGCGCCTCGCTATCGCTTTGTCGATGATCGTGCATGCGTTCACCCGTCGCAGCGTCCTGGGGAGCCGTCAGCTCTCCGAAGAAGATTACGCGGTCGTCGCCGACACGTTTACGCGCCTGATCTTTCTGATTCCGGCTTAGCGCCGAATCTAGACCGCTGTGGTCTGCCTCGCGCCGTTTGTGTGGATTACCGGCGTGCCCGAGAGTTGCTCGACGAACGAGATGAAGGCGCGAACGGGCGTGCCGGTCGGGCCCTTGGCTTGCCAGGCCGACTCGTTGTCGAGGTACGCGGTTCCGGCGATGTCCAGATGCACCCACGGCGTATCGCCTGCAAACGCTTTGAGGAACGCGGCAGCGGTTAGCGTGCCCGCGGGGCGGCCGCCGGTGTTCTTCAAGTCGGCAATGTCGCTCTTCATCTGACTGCTGTAGTCTTCATACAGCGGCATCTGCCAGTACCGCTCGCCGGTCGGCTTGGCCGCCGCCAAAAACTGTTGCGCGAAATCGTCGTTGTTGCTAACTGCCGCGCTTGCCGCGTGACCGAGCGCGATGACGCATGCGCCCGTCAGCGTGGCGCAGTCGATGATCTTGTTCGCGCCGAGTTTGTTTGCGTAGCACAGCGCATCCGCAAGAATGAGCCGTCCCTCGGCGTCGGTGTTGATGACTTCGATCGTCTTACCGTTCATCGCGGTGAAGATGTCGCCGGGTTTGGTGGCTTTGCCGCCGGGCATGTTTTCTGTCGCGGGAACGATGCCGACGACATTGAGTTTGGATTTGAGTTTGCCGATCGCGCTCATCGCCGCGATGACGCCTGCGCCGCCCGACATGTCGTACTTCATCTCTTCCATCCGCTCCGCGGGCTTGATGGAGATGCCGCCCGTGTCGAACGTGATGCCTTTGCCGACGAGCGCGAGCAGTTCTTTGCTGCCCGGATCGCCGTTGTACGTCATGACGATGAACTTCGGCGGCTCCGCGCTGCCCTGCGCGACCGAAAGAAACGAACCCATGCCCTCTTTGCGGCAGCGGTCTTCGTCGAGGATCTCGACGTCGAGGCCGCTCGCTTTTGCGGCTTTCTCCGCCTCCTGCGCGAGGTGCGTCGGCGTCATGTCGTTCGCCGGCGTGATCGCCAAACGGCGCGCGAAGTTCACCGCATCACCGAGAATCTGCCCGCGTTCGACGCCTTTGCGAAGCGCGTTTTCGTCGAAACCCTGCGAAAGAATCGTGACGGTATCGGCGCCGCTGCGCTTCTCGGGATCTTTCTGATAGATCGACGTATCGAATGCGCCGCTCAACGCGCCTTCGACCAGAAACGACGCGCACGCGGCTTCGTTGCCCTTCGCGTTTTGCGGAAGCGCGAACGCGATGTCGCGAACGTTTTTACGGCCGAGATACCGGACCGCCGTACCGGCGTAACGCGTGAGCATCCACGGTTCGAATTTGTTCGCCTCGCCCAGGCCAATCACCAAAACGCGTTTGTACGTTTTGCCTTGCGCGTGCACCAAGCTCAGTTCGCAGAGTTTGCCTTTGATCTCGCCGGAGGACAGCACTTCGGCGACGGCGCCGTTCAACTCGCCGTCAAGCGTCTGTGCGATGCCGTCGAGAGAAGCACCGGAGAACACAGGGACTACCAGCGCTCCGACGCCGCCCGCCGCGGGCGCATCGGTAACGATACGAACTTGCATGGTCAACCTTTCGATAGGGTGAAACGTAGGGCCGTGATGGCAGACCAGTTGTTTTATCGCCCCGCGCTACCCGGCCCTTCGGGGCCTGTGGGAGGCCGTCGTTGAGCAAGGACGCATACGCCGCCGCCGGCGTGGACATCGCTGCCGGGAACGAGGCGGTCGCGCGCTACAAAGAGGTCACCGGGGCATGGCGCCATCCGCTTCAGCTGGATGCCATCGGCGGGTTCGGCGGCCTGATCGGCGTCCCGGGGCAAGACGGGCGAGCGCTCGCGGGTTCGGCGGACGGGGTCGGCACGAAAATTCTGATCGCCATCCGGCTCAAGCGCTACGACAGCGTCGGCGCGGATCTCGTGAATCACTGCGTGAACGACATCTTGGTCGTCAATGCGACGCCGCTCTTCTTTTTAGATTACCTTGCGGTCGGCAAGCTCGATCCTGCCGTCGCCGCCGAGGTCGTGCGCGGCTGTTACGACGCGTGCCGCGCGCACAACTGCGCGCTGCTCGGCGGTGAGACGGCGGAGATGCCGGGCCTGTATGCCGCGGGCGATTTCGATCTCGCCGGCACGATCGTCGGGACGGTTGAAACGAAGGACATTCCGGATCCGGCGAGCGTGCAACCGGGGGATGCGATTGTGGGGCTGCCCTCCATCGGCTTGCATACCAACGGATACACGCTGGCGCGCAAATTGATTCCTGAGCAAGAGTATGGCGCGCCGTTCGACGCGACGACGTTCGGCGATGCGCTGCTTGCCTCGCATCCTTCCTATTATACGGCGGTGCGGGCGATTCAGCAGGTTGCGCGCGTCAAAGTGATGGCGCACGTCACCGGCGGTGGACTGCTCGAGAACGTGCCGCGCACGTTACCGCCGCAGGTGAAGGCCGTGTTCGAACAATCGCGCTGGGACGTTCCGCCGCTTTTTACGGAGCTGTGCCGCCGCGGTAACCTCACGCACGAAGAAAAGTACCGCACGTTCAACATGGGCATCGGCTACACGCTGGTCGTCCCGCTCGCGGATGCGCCGAAGGCCGTGCAAGCGGCGCCGGGCGCAAAAGTGATCGGGTGGATAGAAACGCGCGGCGAGCACGAACCGCACGTCGTGATTCATCCCGCACGCGCGTCGAGCGCCCAAGCATAACGCGTGAACGAGATGGTCAATCTGCTCGTCGATCTGCGCACGGAGCGCTTCGACGGTGCGGCTCTTGCGTGCGCGATGCGCGCCATAGAAAGCGCGGGATTCTCCGCCGAACGCGTTGCGCCCGGAAGCGACGCCTATCTCGCATGGATCGATCACGAATTCGGCGGAACGTGGAGCTCCGAAGCATTCGCCGGCAAAAGCGTCGTCGCAAAACGCGGTGACCGGTTCGCGGGTTTTGCGTCGTACGATCCACGCGGCCTCCAGTTTTCCTGGCTGCGCGGGCTTGGCGCACAGCCCGGCATCGGCATCTTCGGTCCGTTCGGCGTCGCAGCGCTCTTTCGCAAGTCGCCCATCGGACCGCACTTGCTCGTCGCAGCACTGGCCTCGTTGCGTGAAGCAGGATACGCGCAGGCGCTCATTCCCGCTGTCGGACATGAAAAGCTCGTCGATTACTACATGCGGCATTCGGGCGCGCTCGTTGCCGAACGCTTCGACAAAGCGCAGTGGAAGAGCCGTGCGTATCGCACCGTGGTGCTGGCGTCGGGAAATGGAAGCAATTTTCAATCCGTGATCGACGGCGTTGCGTCGGGCTCGCTGCCGCTCGATCTCGCACTGCTCGTCAGTAACAAAAGCAGCGCGTACGCGCTGGAACGCGCGCGCGCGGCGTCCATCGCGGCGGTCGCGCTGCAATGGGACCGCAAGGCGCAAAGCCGTGCGGAGTACGACCGCGTGCTCTTCGAAGCGATCCATCGCGAGCAGCCCGATCTGCTGCTGCTGCTGGGTTGGATGCACGTGCTTCCCGATCGCTTCTGCACCGAATTTCCGCACATGATCAACATCCATCCGGCATTCCTGCCCCTCGACCAAGCGCGCGACGAGGTTGGTTTTCCCGACGGGTCCATAACGCCCGCATTCCGCGGTGCGTACGCCGTTCGCGATGCGCTCGCGTGGGGCAGCGCGTGGACCGGCGCGTCGTCGCACACCGTGACGCTCGAAGCCGATCGCGGGCCGGTTCTCGTGAGAAAGCCCCTCGCGCTGGTGCCGGGCGAAACGGAAGACGCAGTCATGGAGCGTCTGCACCCACTGGAACACCGTATCCTTTGCGGCGGAATTATGCGCTGGGTGTACGAGCGCTAGGGAATACGCGGTACCGAAGCGGAAGAAGCGCCCCTGCCTAACCGAAGAACGGGGTTGCCGCGTTGAAAAATCTCGCTTTCATCCTAGGCGCTTTTTGCGCTTTTCTGCTTCCCGCATCGGCGCATGCCGCTCAAACCGCGCCAACGCCGGCACATACGGCTCCCGGCAGCAGTTTGATGGCGTATTCCAAATTCACCGAAGGGGCCAGTGCGCAGCACGGCCTTTTTACGATTTGGCGTAAGGACGGAAACGTTGCCATCGAACTGCGCCCGGATCAATTCGATACGGATTTCGTCGAACTGGGCGTGCCGGTGAACGGCATCGGCGGCGGCCTATTTTCGGGCATCACCGACCTTCAGAACTGCCGGATTCTGCGTTTCGTCAAACAGGACAACCGTGTCGCGATACTCTTTCCGACGACGCGTTTTCTCGCCGCGCCGAATTCACCGGAAGCGAGCGCCGTCGCGGCGGGTACGGCCGACACGGTCGCGGGCGTCGCGAAGGTACTTTCGGTCGATGATGCGACCGGAGACGTCGTCTTCGACGCCTCGCCGCTGCTGCAAGACATCACCGACGTCGCCGATGCGCTGACCGACATCAACGGCGGCCACCTGCTCAATCCGATGGGCAGTTACCGGTTGGATCAGATGCAGTCGTATTTCGGACAGACCAAAGCGTTTCCGCAGAACGTCACGCTGGTTGCGAACCAAACGTTCAGCACCCTCAACCCGCAGTTCATCGACGTGGTTCCGGACGGCCGCAGCATTCAGATTCACCTGCAATACAATATCGCGGCACTTCCCAAAGACGACGGCTACATGCCGCGATACTACGACGACCGCGTGGGCTATTTCGTCAACGCGCACGCCGATTTCAGCAGCGACAATTCGTTCGACAAAGACGCGAACTACATCGTGCGCTGGAACGTGCA
>DAISWS010000050.1:0-7084 GCA_036826275.1 Vulcanimicrobiaceae bacterium | reverse complement strand
CGACATCTACTTACAATTCAGCAACGATAGAGTTATCGATCGAAAATTGCGCTACATCGTGCGCTGGAACGTGCAGCCGTCGGATCCCAGCAAGCGCATTTCTCCCGCGAAACATCCCGTGGTGTGGTATTTGAGCAACACCATTCCGGTGCGTTACCGTCCGGCAGTCCGCAAGGCGCTGCTCACGTGGAATAAAGCGTTTTTGCCCCTTGGGATCTCGGACGTGGTCGAGGTGAAGGACCAGCCGAACGATCCCAATTTCGATCCGGACGACATCCGCTACAACGTGATTCGCTGGCTCGCATTGGAACAGGGCGGATTCGCCGAAGCGCAGCTGCTCTACAATCCGTACACCGGTGAAATGATAAAAAGCGGCGTGGTCGTGGATAGCGATCTCATGCGATTCGGCAAATTCGATTATCCCGTGCTCGTGCAATCGCAGACCGGCCGGGGGCGTGCCCTGGAAATGGGCGCGGATTTCGCAGCCGGAGAACGCGCGCAGTTTTCGTATGGTGCGGCCGCGCTCTCGCTGATGAACGGTCAGAACGGCTATGACGTTCCGGACAAGTTTGCGGACGAGTTTCTGGAGTCGATCGTGCTCCACGAGTCGGGTCACGACTGGGGATTGCGTCACAATTATCTCGGATCGCAAGCGTACAGCGCGGCTCAATTGCGCAGCCCGTCGTTCACGCAGCGCATGGGCGTCGCGACGTCCGTGATGGAATACTCGCCCATCAACATCTGGCCAAAGGGCAAGGGCCAGGGCGAGTACTTCCAAACCGTGCTCGGCCCGTACGACTATTACGTGATACATTGGGGCTATGCGCGGGTGCCGGGCGCAAAGACGCCGCAAGCCGAGCGCTCGACGCTTTCGCAGTGGGCATCGCACTGGAGCAATCCGCAGTACGCGTGGTCCTCCGACGAAGACACCTCGTGGTACAACGGCGCGGCCGTCGACCCGCGCAATCAGCAATGGGACCTGACCGGCGACAACATCGGCTGGTGCCAAGGGCAGATGAACCTCGCGCACGATCTCATCCGCAGGGTCGACCGGCGTTTTCCGCGCGCGCAAGGCTCGTTCGACGATCTGCGCGAGGCGTTCGGATCGCTTGAGGGTCATGTCGGCCAGTGCGCCCAGATCGTCGGGCGGTACATCGGCGGCGAGTACGTATCCCGTTCGAAACGCGGAGATCCGCATGCGGCGCTTCCGCTCTCGCCGGTTCCCAAGAGCGTGCAAGAGCGCGCATTCAAAGTGCTCGAGAGCAACCTGTTCTCGGCGGATGCATGGAACTTCTCGCCGTACCTCTTGCGTCAAACGGTCACGCAGTACCGCTACGACGATTGGAACGGCAATTTGCCGCTCCGGCATGACATTTCGGTCGATTTACTGGCGGAGCGTTACCAAATGATGACACTCACCCGTATGTTCGACCCCGTGACTCTGCAGCGCTTGGACGACATGCAGTTCAAATACGGTCAGGGCAAGACGATGGATCTCGCCGATCTGTTCACGTGGATGCAGTCGGCGGTCTACAACGACGTCTCGCACCCCAAGGGCGGCAACATCCCGCTCGTGCGGCGCAATCTGCAGCGCAACTACGCGTCGCTGCTCTCGCAAATCGCCGCGAATAACGAACGCGGTGCGCCGCAAGACGCACAGGCGCTCGCGCGCTACGAACTCAATGCGCTGCATCAACAGATCCAAGGCTCGCTGCATGCGAACAGTTTGGACCTGATCACGAAGGCGCATCTGCTCTCGCTCGACGACGACGTCGAACGCACGCTGCACTCGCAAGCCGTGATCCCCGAGGGGCGGATGTAGCGTTACAACGACTCGAACATCAACCGCAGCCCTGCCAGACCCGCGTCTGGCAGGGCTGCATCGTTGATGTGCATGCCGAAGTGCGCGACGAGCGCGCCGTGATAGACGGCGCGGTATTTCGCGAGCATCCACGTGTCATCGTCAACGCCGCCGTAGGCAGTCTTGAATGCATCGTACGCGGAGCAGGGAAGCATGCGCGACCAGGAAGGCAACGTTGTCCATTCCGGCACCGAAGCGCGAGACCGGTTTCCCGGGGAGCTGCGGAAACTGGCCGCTTATCAGCCGCTGTGCGAGCTGCTCGTCAACATCGAATTCCGGCTCCCACTCCATGGCTGGAGAGTATCGACGCAAAGATTTCCGGCTCCGCTAGAAACGCGTCGTGGCCGTGGTCCGAATCGATTTCGGCGTACTCGCTTTGGTAGCGCAGGGCGGCGAAGCGCTTCGCCGCGGTCCGTACGTCTTGCGGAAGAAACAGCCAGTCGGAGCTGATGCCGATGAAGAGCAGCTCGGGAAGATGACGTGCGGGTGCGGATACTTCACCATCATGTGCTGACGTGCGCACGTCGAAGGAGTCCATCGCTTGCGTGAGCGCCACGTAGCTGCGCGGATCCATGCGCCGCTCGAAGAGATCGGCTTGGTGTTCGAGATAGCCCTCGACGTCGAAGCGGAAGCGGCCTCTACGATCGGCACGGCGATCGTGGCGCTGTTTGAAAAGCGCGTCGCTCTTGTACGAAAGCATCGCAATTTTGCGCGCGAGCCGTAATCCGCCGGCCGGATCCATGGCAATCGCTTCGCGCTGAAGCGCGTTGAGCGCAACGCCCATCGCGGATTGATGATCGTGCGAGCCGACCATCACCGCGCGCTGGACGCGCTCGGGATAATCGAGCGCCCACTGCAGCGCTTGCATGCCGCCGAGCGATGCGCCGATTACGAGCGAAAGGCGCGTGACGCCGATCTGCTCGAGCACGCGCGCCTGTGCGTTGACGATGTCCCGCACCGTTACGTACGGAAATTCCACGCCCGCCGCCGGTCCGGTCGAACCGTAACAGCTTCCGAGCGCATTGATGCCGATGACGTGCCATCGCGCCGGATCGAGCAGCTTGCCTTCACCCACCAGACCGCCCCACCACTGCGTGACGCGGCTGCTGCCCGTCAGCGCGTGCGGAACGAAGACCGCGGGTGAACGCGGATCACCATAGGTGGTGATCCGCTGTTCGACCCGGTCGAGACGTCCGCCGTGTTCGAAGTCGAAGGGCCCGATGTCGACGGTTGCCTCTCGGCTCAGGCTCACGATGACGATAAGGCCTGTTCGATGTCGGCGATGATGTCGCGTTTGTCTTCGATGCCCACGGAGAAGCGGATCGTCGAGCCGTCCACGCCGTTCGCGCGCCGTTCTTCATCGGTGAGCTGCTGATGCGTCGTCGTCGCCGGATGGATGACGAGCGACTTTGCGTCACCGACGTTTGCCAGAATCGAGAAGAGCTGCAGCGAATCGATGAAACGCTTCGCCGCTTCTTGGCCGGCTTTGAGACGGAACGTCAGGATCGCGCCGCCTTTTCCGCCGAAGTACCGCCGCGCGCGCGCATTGGCGCTGTGCGAAGCGAGACCCGGGTACGAAACCGATTCCACCTTGGGATGCTGCTCCAAGTACTCGGCGATCGCCTGTGCGTTTTCGTTGTGCCGCTCCACGCGCAAGCCGAGCGTTTCGAGACCTTGCAGCAAGAGCCACGAGTTGAAGGGCGAGAGCGCCGCGCCGACGTCCCGAAGCAACTGCACGCGCGCTTTGATGATGTACGCGAGGTTGCCGAAAGCCTTCGTGTATTCGATGCCGTGGTACGACGGATCGGGATCGGTGAAATCCGCAAAGCGTCCGGAAGCGGCCCAATCGAACGTGCCGCCGTCGACGATCACGCCGCCGATCGCGGTGCCGTGACCGCCGATGAACTTGGTGGCCGAGTGCACGACGACGTCCGCGCCGTGCGAGATCGGACGAACGAGATACGGTGTCGCGAGCGTGTTGTCCACGATCAGCGGAACGCCGTGCTGATGCGTAACTTCGGCGACCGCTTCGATATCGAGCACGTCGATTTTGGGGTTGCCGATGGTTTCCGCGAACACCGCCTTGGTATTCGGCTTGATGGCGCGGCGTACGTTTTCCAGATCGCCGAAATCGACGAGCGTCACGTTGATGCCGAAGCGCGGCAGCGTATGGGCGAAGGCGTTGTACGTGCCGCCGTACAGCGAGTTGGATGCAACGATGTTGTCGCCGGCTTTCGCCACGTTGAGCAACGCGTACACGTTTGCGGCTTGCCCGCTCGCAACGCCCAGCGCTGCCGCGCCGCCTTCCAGCTGCGCGACGCGCTGCTCGAAGACGTCCGTGGTCGGGTTGTTGATGCGCGTGTAGATGTTGCCGAACTCTTCCAGCGCGAACAGGCGCGCCGCGTGATCGACGTTGTCGAATTTATACGAGGTCGTTTGATAGATTGGAACTGCGCGCGATTTGGTGGCGGGATCTCCCGCATGGCCGCCGTGAACGGCGACCGTATCAAACCGCGGAGAGCGTTCGGGAGCTGTAACCGACATGAGTGTCTCCTTTGGTGAGGACCGGATATCCGGCGAATGCCGGAAAGCGTTCGAACGCCGGATCGATCGACGGCGTTTGTTGCGCGCCCGCGCTCAGCGGACGCGAGCCGTGGCGTTCGGCGATGGCGCGCAGCGTCGCGACGACGTCGCCCAGGACGGCGGAAGAAGCGGCTTCACGACCGGCGCCGGCGCCGCTGAAAAGAAGCGGCCCGGCGGATGCGCCGGTGACGCGAATGATATTGTCGACACCGCTCACGCCGGCAAACGGATGCGTGAACGGCACGAGTACGGGCCCCACCTGGGCGATGAGGCGATCGTCATGCGTACCGGTTTGCGGCACGCGGCGCGCGTAGCCGGCGAGTTTGAGTTCGTAGCCGTGCTGGCGCGCGCGGCGCACGGCGGCGCTGGTGACGCCGGCGATGCCGCGGTGGGGAATGTGCGCGGTGACGACGGGAAGCCCGAACGCATGCTGCATCAGGATCGCGAGTTTGTGCGCTGCATCGATTCCTTCGATATCGTTGCGCGGATCAGCCTCGGCGTAGCCCGCATCCTGCGCCTGCGCGAGGGCTTCGTTGAATGATTTACCCTCGCGCATCTTGCCGAGGATGAAGTTGCACGTGCCGTTGAGCACGCCGCCGATCTCGATGATTTCGTCGCCCGCGAGCGCGCGGTCGAGCGTGCTGATGATCGGGACGGCGCTCGCGACGGATGCTTCGTAGCGCAGCGTGACGCCGCGCGCGGCGGCCAATGCGCGCAGCCGCGGCCCTTGCGTTGCGATGGCGTCTTTGTTTGCGGTGACGACGTGTTTGCGGTGGTCGAGCGCGCGCTCGATGCATTCCAGCGCGATGCCGGTACCGCCGATCGCTTCGATGACCACGTCCACGCGCGCGTCGTCGACGAGCGCGAGCGGATCGCGCGAACGGCCGGCGATGCCGACGACGGCGTACGAGACGCCGCTCTTACGTTCGATATGCGCCCGGCGTTGCGAAAGCAGTGCGGCGACTCCGCCGCCGACCGTTCCGCAACCGAGGAGCGCAATGCCCACGGTTGATTCCATCCTCCGGCCTCCTGTTGAGATGGGAAAGCGAGGAAGTAAAAGCCCCTCGCGTTACGGCGAGGGGCTTTGCATACTCGATTGTCTTGTCGAGACTAGGTACGCAAAAGCCGTCGCGCCGCTTGCACTCCGCCGCAGCACATACAGAACATTCGCGAGGTTAGGTTCGACATTTCGGCAACGATAACACGCAACGGGCCGCGCGTCAAGCGGAAAGCGCGACGCGGATCGCGTGCGCCAGCCAGAACGCCGTGAACAAACCGGCGATGAGCAGCAGTATCGTGATCAGCACGGGGCCCGCGCCCAGCACGAACGCAATGTTCATGCGCAGCGCCATGAAACCGCGCAGGACGAATTCGCCGACGAGCAGCGCTCCCCAGCCGATTGTCATTGCGCGGATCGTATGCCGGAAGTACCCTGAACGCCACAGATGATCCCAGCGCTCGTGCGGCAGCGCTTCGTTCGCCGTAAGAAACTCGCGGATCACGTAGTAGGCCAACGGACGTTGCCGCAACGCCGAGATCAGCAATATCACGCCTAGCAAACCGGTGAAAAACGACTCGCGTACCAGCAGCAGCCGCTGACTTCCGCCGAACACGGCCGGAACCAAGCCGACGAGCAGTCCGAGCAGCACGATGATACCGACGACGTCAAACGTGTGCCGGCGCACGAAATTGAACACGTTCGAGATAACGGGCACGAGCGAAGCGCCGAGAATCGGCCAGATGCTGGTGCTGCCGAAATGGGGGAGCAGTACGTAGTACATGCCCATCGTCCCGGCGATGTCGAACGTCAGCGTCGGAAGAAGCGCTCGAATGCTCTGCCAGAGGAACCCGCGCAACGCTCGCGCAGAAACCGCGTGCTCGTGAGTCTCGGCATATTGCTCGCCCATAGGGAAAAGATGCCCACTGAACGCGCTGATACACTTCTCCGGTCTAGCGCTTGCTTAGGCGATAACGGTGGCGTTGCCGGCAAGCGCGGCTGTAATGGCGCCGGGTTTCGCACTGCAAATGCACGCGCGCGAAGCCCCGCCGACAACGGCGCTGATGGCAGCGAGCACTTTCGGCTTCATCCCGCTCGCGCACGCGTCGGAGCTTGCGAAGTGCAATGCATCGGCGACGCTCAGCCGGTCGATCATCGTTGACGGGTCCGTGGGATCGCGCAGCACGCGATCGACGTTGGTGAGCGCGATATACGCATCGGCTTTAACGGCGGCGGCAATTGCGCCGGCGACGGTGTCGGCATTGACGTTGTACGCGTGCTGGGCGGGTTCGTCGACCGCAATCGGCGAGACGATGGGGAGATAACCCGCGTCGAGGAGCGCGACGAGCGGCGCGGGATCCACCGAGACGATTTCACCGACGTAGCCGAGGTCGTGGCCCGAGGGCGAAACCGCGCGCCGCACGCGGATCAACGCGCCGTCTTGACCGCTGATGCCGATCGCAGAGATGCCCGCTTGCAGACACATGCGAACCAACCGTTTGTTGGCGGTCGCGCATAAGACCGCTTCGGCAACCTCGAGCGCGTCCGCATCGGTGACGCGAAGGCCGTCGATCCGGCGCGTTGCAAGACCGCGCCGGCTGAGGGCGTCGTCGATCTCCGGACCGCCGCCGTGCACGATCACC
>DAISWS010000049.1:0-17990 GCA_036826275.1 Vulcanimicrobiaceae bacterium | reverse complement strand
CGTGACGTGGAGAATGCGGCGCACGATGCGATCGATATCTTCGCGCGAACCGCACTGGCGGATTCGTTCGTTGCGAACTTGCGCGTCCACACCCACAGACGAGCGCCGCGGGAGCGACGCAATCATCTATCCGGAATATCGGATGGAAAGGATCAGTTCCGAAGCGGCGTGCCGTGCTCCAGCATGTATTCCATGCGTTCTTGTGTTTTATTATTGAAAACCAGCGTTTCGAAATAGCTCGTTTCCAGATCGAACAGCTCTTCATGGGTAAGGCGGCGCGCAGGCCCGGGGCCGCCGGTCATGACGCGCGCGATAGCCCGCGCAACTTGCGCGTCGTACTCGCTCGCCATCCCGGATGGCATCGCCATCTCGATGGTCTGATTGAGTGCTTCGTACCCCGCGTCGCCGAGCACGGGAACCTCGCGCCGGTGCGTTTGCTGCACGTAGTCGCGTGCGAGTTCGAGAACGCAGGCCTTGGCTGCGCCAATGAGTCCCGGCAGGTCGCCGGTGATGCGATCGTGCGGCTTGAGAAACCGCAGCGTGCGTGCGTCCTGCGCGTCCTTCGAAGATCGCATCAACACGATCGTTTGAAATGCGTCGCGCAGGCCGGCGGCCTGCGCTCCTTCGCCTGCGGCGTCGATGCAGCGGACGTACAGCTCGCTGGTACCGCCGAGATCGGGCAGAATGCCCACGGCGATCTCGGGAAGCGATGCGCGCATGCTCGCATGCGCTTGAACGCGATCGGCGTACATCGTCAGTTCGAGTGCACCGCCGATGGTGAGCTCGAACGGCGCCGACACCGTCGGGAACGGCACGGTGCGCATCCCGGTCGTGATGCGTTGAAAGCGTTTTGCGGCAAGGTGAAAGCGCTCGCGGTCGCCGCGAATCTCTTTGAGCAGGTTCAGCAGCCAGCATAGATTCGCGCCGAACGAAAAGTGTTTGCCCTGATTGCCGACGACCAGTCCTCTGTAGCGGCCCGGGATCGTCTCGAAGGCGTACTCCGCCACGGTGAGCGTGTCGCCATCGAGCGTGTTGCCCTTCGAATGAAACTCCAGGCACAACACGCCGTCGTCCAGATCGAGCAGTGAAGCGCCGCGCGTTACCGCGAGCACGCGTCCTGTGTCTTTGCGCAGCTCGTCCAGGACGATGGGTATTTGAGGCATCCGGTGCGGTTTCGTTAAAGCAAGCGGCGGTTCCGTCGCTGGACGCTCAGTAGCGGGTAAGAGGCCCTGTGCAAGCACTGCTTGATAGGGAGATAGCACGACTATGAAAGATGCCCTCGGCAAAGGCGCGGCGAGTCTGATTTTTGCCGCCGCACTTGCCATTACGCCCGCCGCTGCGCTAGCGCAAGCCGCGAGCCCCGCTGCGACGACGGGTTCCACGACCACTACGACGACGACCACCAACGCATCGCCGGCTGCGTCGCCGGCCGCCGGCACCACGACGACCACAACCGGCGGCACGACCACCGGAACGACGACCGGCGGCGGTGGCGGCTCCGGCTGGTGGGGCTTGATCGGCCTGGTCGGGCTGCTCGGCCTGTTCGGCATGGGCGGACGGCGCACAAACGTCGAGACCTACGACACAACGCGGCGTCCGTAACCGCGGATCAGCAAAGGTGGGGCGAAAGCCCCACCTTTTCCGTCCTGAAGTACCCACGCGATTCTTCGAGTGCATGAGAAAGCTCTAGGCACGATGTTTGCCGGCCGGAACGCGCATCGCCGCATCGACGACGCGCTCGCCATCGCCAGCCCGCTCGCACTCGCCGACGCCATGGACGTGCATATTTCCACGCGCAGTCCGGACGACGTGCGCGCGCTTATCACGCGCAGCAGCGAGCGCATGGATCGGACGGAACGCGAGCAGTTGGATCTGTACGTGAAGCCCAACGACGCCGGCAATACGCTCGCGGACCGCTTCAGCGCGTTCTTACGGGAAAATCCGCGCGCGATCGCGGCGCTCGATCGCGACGTGATCGACGGCATTCTCGCGGAACTCGGCGATGTGGCGGCAGAACACCCGCGGCGGCGTCTTTCGACGCGCGCCGTGGCCCTGATCGCGTTGGTGTTGGCGCTCGCAGTCTTCCCGCTCGCCGCAGAATATTCGCATCAGCGCGGACTCCTCGAAGGATTGAGCGAGCCGGTGCTTTTGCCGCTGCCGCCGGCGCCGGCAGCCCGGTTCGTTCGCCGCGTCGCCGTCGCGCCGCCGCACCGCGCAGTGCATGCCGTGCACCGTCACGCCGTGCACCATCACGCCGCTCGTCACGTGCGGCACATCGCGCGCCGTCACACGGCAAAACCGCGCGCCGTTGCGATTCGCGCGCATCGGCGCAAAGCGATTCACAAGCACGTGGCGTACGTGCGCCGGCACCCGCACCGCCGGTACGTGGCGGTCGCGGACTTCTCGGGCTTCGGCTCGCGCGCGCGCTTGAGCGTTCGCTCGTATTTGGCGGCACTCGTGCACGGCAATTTGCCCGTTGCGCTGCGGCATCTGGGTTTACCGCCGAGCGCTGACACGAACGCCATTTCAGAGCTGCCCATCGTATCGCGCAAAACCAACGTGGCGATCGTCGGTTCGAAACCTTCCGCCGGCGGCGAACAAGTGGACGCCGACATCCGCACCGGTGGCCGCGAGTACTACGAAGTGTTTTACGTCGTCAAAGACGGTCCGGCCGTGCGCATCACCGACCGCTACTACATTCCGGTGAACCGCAGCGCGCAGATCGCTTCACGCGCTACTCGTACAGAGTAGTTGGCAAATACGTCCCGCCGGCCGAAACTAGGTGCATGAGGGCAGAGGGCGACTATCTCGCGGCCCGGCTGCGCGAGATCGTTTCGGACGAGCGCGCGGTCCTGACCGCAGCAGAAGATTTGATCGCCTACGGGTACGATGCCGCCTGGTTCGACGCAAGCCCGGCCATTGTCGTATGCCCGCAAAACGTGCAAGAAGTAGCGCAGATTCACCGGCTCGCTTTCGAGGAGCGCATTCCGATCACGCCGCGCGCCATGGGCAGCAGCCTTTCGGGCGGAGCGATTCCGTCCGCGGGCGCGATCGTGCTGAGCGTGATGCGGATGAACCGCATTCTCGAGATCGATACCGTCAACCGCGTTGCCGTCGTACAGGCGGGCGTGATCACCGGGGAACTGCAGCGTGCCGTCGAGGAGCAAGGACTGTTCTATCCGCCGGATCCGTCGAGCTTGCGGCAATCCGCGATCGGCGGAAACATCGCGGAGAACGCCGGCGGTTCGCGCTGCTTGAAGTACGGCGTAACGTCGGACTACGTGACCGCGCTGCAAGTGGTGCTCGCGGACGGAACGATTCTGCGCACCGGCGGCAAGACGGTGAAAAATGTAACGGGGTACGATCTGCGCGCGCTGTTTACCGGATCAGAAGGAACGCTCGGCACGGTGACCGAGGCGACGCTGCGGCTCTTACCCAAGCCACGCTACACGCGAACGGCGCTCGCGGCGTTCGATGCCATCGACGACGCTGCAGCGGCGGTGACGGCCATCATGACCTCCGGAGTCGTGCCGACGGCAATAGAACTGCTCGATGCGCTCACCGTCCGGTGCGTAACCGAACGTGGCTCGCCCGTATTTCCGCAGGCATGCGACGCGGTGCTGATCTTCGCGGTCGACGGCAATTACGAAGAAGCGGTGAGCGGCGATCTCGCACAGATTGAACAGATCGTTCGAGCGCATCGCGCCGTGTGCGTGCAGGTCGCGCGTACGCCGGAAGAGAGCGACCGGATTTGGGAAGCGCGCCGCTCCGTCTCGCCGGCCCTCGCGCGGCGGCGCCCGAACAAACTGGGCGAAGACGTGTGCGTTCCCGTCTCGCAGATCCCGCAAATGATCCGGCGCATTCGCGAGATTGCGGCCGCGCACGACCTGCTCATTCCGGTCTTCGGGCACGCGGGCGACGGTAATTTGCATCCGAACATCCTGTGCGATCGCCGCGACGCTGCGGAAGTCGCGCGCGTGCAACTTGCCGCTCGCGAAATCTTCGAGGCGGCCGTCGCGCTCGGCGGCACGCTCTCGGGAGAGCACGGCATCGGCGTACTAAAAAAGCAGTTCATGGAATTGGATGTGGGGACGGATGCGCTCGAGTTGATGCGGCGAATCAAAGAAGCGGTGGATCCGGCAGGCATCATGAATCCCGGAAAGATGTTCCCGCAGAGCGGCGGCGCCGCTGCGTTCCGCCTCGATCCGGACGCCTGATGCACGCGGCGCAAGCGCGCGCGCCGGGCCGGGTCAACGTGATCGGCGAGCACACCGATTATAACGACGGCTTCGTGCTGCCGTGCGCGATCGGATACGACACGCGCGTCTTCGCGTCGGCGCGCGCGGATCGCATGGTGACGGTTCGATCGCGTTTCGACGAACCGGCCGTGTTCGATCTCGATCGCGTTCCGGCGCAGCGGTGCGGTGACTGGAGCGATTACGTGCGCGGCATCCTGATCGAACTTGCCCGTGCGCGGGTCGCGCTCCGCGGCGCGGATCTTCAGGCCGCCGGTACGGTGCCGCTCGGCGCGGGCCTGAGTTCCTCGGCGTCGTTCGAGGTGTCGCTTGCCTTGGCGATGCTCGCGCTTGCGGGGACGCAGATGCAACCGGTCGAGCTCGCACGCTTGGCACAACGCGCGGAGATCGAGCACGCCGGCACGCGCTGCGGCATCATGGACCAGTTTACCGCGATTGCGGCCACGGCCGGGCACGTGCTGTTTTTGGACACGCGCACGTTGGATTTCGAACCGATCGCGGTGCCTGCGCGCGCCGCCTTGATTGTGTGCAACACGATGGTGCGGCACGAGTTGGCGAGCAGCCGGTACAACGAGCGCCGCAGCGAATGCGAGCACGCGACGCGCATCTTGGCATCGTCGCGTCCGGACGTGCGCGCGTTGCGCGACGTGAACATGGAACAGCTCCGGCAGGCGCGGCCCAATTTGCCGGCGCCGCTCTTCGAGCGCGCGCGGCACGTCGTTTCCGAAAACGCGCGCGTCGTGGAAGCGGCTGCCGCGTTGCGCGCCGGCGATTTGAACCGGATGGGAGCGTTGATGTACGCATCACATGAGAGCTTGCGCAGCGACTATGCGGTGAGCTGTCCCGAGCTCGACGCCATGGTGCGCATTGCGAAAGAGTACGACGGCACGATCGGTGCGCGCATGACGGGCGGCGGTTTCGGCGGCTGCACGGTCAACCTCGTGCACGCCGATCGCGCGGACGGGTTTCCCAGCCATATGGCCACGAACTACCACATCGAAACGGGCATCATGCCGGAGATCTACGACGGAACGCCGTCCGCGGGAGCCTGCATCGTCGATGAGTGATTGGAGAACGGGAGGACACCGCCGCTTCAACCCGCTGACCGGCGAGTGGGTGCTGGTGTCCGCGCACCGTTTGGCGCGTCCGTGGCAAGGCGAAGTAGAAGCGTCCGCCGCACCGGTCCGTCCCGCGTACGATCCAGATTGTTATTTGTGTCCGGGAAACGTGCGCGCGAACGGCCGGCGCAATCCCGCCTACACCGGCACGTTTTCGTTCGAGAATGATTTTGCCGCGCTCTCGCTCGATACGCCGGCCGCGCACTTTACGGACGGGTTGCTGCAGGCGCAGGGCGAGCCGGGAACGTGCCGCGTGCTCTGTTTTTCACCGCGGCACGATCGCGACGTGGCGAGCTTGGACGTGCAAGAAATTCGCGGCATCATCGATGCCTGGGCTCGCGAGTACGCGCAGCTCTCAGCCGTGCCTGACGTCAATGCGGTCACCATTTTCGAAAACCGCGGCGCCATGATGGGCGCGAGCAATCCGCATCCGCACTGCCAAATTTGGGCGGAGCACTCGCTGCCGAACGAACTCGCCAAAGAATCGCACGCGCTTGCGGCGCATCTCGAACGTACCGGACGCTGCATGCTCTGCGAGTACGCGGCGTACGAACGCGCGTCGGACGAACGCGTCGTGTATCAAAACAGCGACGTACTCGTCGTGGTGCCCTTCTGGGCGACGTGGCCGTTCGAGGTGCTCGTGTTGCCGCAGCGCCATGTGAACGCCATCGACGCGTGCCGCGATGGTGAGCGTGATGCGCTCGCGCAGGCGCTGCGCGAAGTCACGTCACGGTACGACCGGCTCTTTGCCGCGCCGTTTCCGTACTCGATGGGCTTCCATCAGCAGCCGACGGACGGTGTGCCGCATCCCCAGTGGCATGCGCACGCGCACTACTATCCGCCGTTGCTGCGGTCGGCTTCGATACGAAAATTCATGGTCGGCTATGAAATGCTCGGGCAGCCGCAGCGCGACAGCACGCCGGAGCAAGCCGCGCAGCGGCTGCGCGAACTGTGATCGCCTCGCGTCGCATTCTTTCCGGGGAAATGCACTATCCGCGCATCCCGCACGAGTACTGGCGCGATCGCATGCGCATGGCGCGAGCGATGGGACTCGATACGATTTCCACCTACGTCTTTTGGAACCGCCACGAACGCACGCGCGGCGTCTATCAATTTTCGGGCGGGGACGACGTCGCCAAGTACGTTCGCATTGCGCAAGAAGAAGGATTGGACGTTATTCTGCGTCCGGGACCGTATGTGTGCGCGGAATGGGATTTCGGCGGTCTGCCGTCATGGCTGTTGCGCGAAGGCGCCGCGGTACGTACGGCCGGCGAGCGCTACATGGCCGCGGTGCGTTCGTGGCTGGAACGCCTGGGGCAAGAACTCGCGCCGCTGCAGCAGAGCCGCGGCGGTCCGATTATCGCCGTGCAACTCGAAAACGAATACGGCGCGTTCGGCGCGGATCGCTCGTATCTGGATGCGTTGCGCGGCGCGCTCCTCACCGCGGGATTCGGCGAATCGCCGTTCTTCACGATCGATCAGCCGGCCGATCTTCCGGCCGGCGCGCTGCACGATCTCCCCATTGCCGTAACGTTCGCGCCCGGAAATGCGGAAAGAGCTGCTGCAGAAGTCCGCGCGCTTCGGGCGGACGCGCCGCTTGCGTGCGGCGAGTACTGGGCCGGATGGTTCGATCATTGGGGTGAGCCGCATCACCGCTTGGACGACGCAATGCAAGCGCGCGAGTTGCGCTCGATGCTGCGCGCGCAGTGGTCCGTCAACCTCTATATGTTTCACGGCGGAACGAATTTCGGTTTTTGGAATGGCGCGAACTCCACCGGCGAGCATCCGTATCAGCCGGATACCACGAGTTACGATTACGACGCCGCGCTCGACGAAGCCGGACGCCCGACCGCAAAGTATCTGCTGTTTCGCGAAGTCATCGCGTCGGAAACCGGCCTGGATCCGCCGCCGGTGCCGCCGGCTACGCGGACCATCGAGATTCCCGAGTTCCGGTTGAACGAGAGCTGCGCGCTGTGGACCGCGGACGTAAGCGATCCGATCGCGAGCGAACGTCCGATCTGCATGGAGGCGGCCGGCCAGGATTTCGGCTATATCCTGTACAGCACGCAGATACACGGCCCATGCGACGGTGAACTGGAGATCGATGCGGTGCGCGACTATGCCGTCGTCGCGTTGGACCGGTCGATCGTCGCGCGCATGGACCGCCGCTTGGGCGAATCGCGCGCGCACCTGTGCTTTTCGAGCGGCGTCGCGCGACTCGACATTCTCGTTGAAAACGGCGGCCGCATCAACTACGGCCCCGATCTGCCGTTCGAATTCAAAGGCATCACCCATGCGGTTCGTTTGAACGGACGCGAACTTCTTGACTGGACCATCCGCCGCTTTCCGCTCGATGACCCGCGCATTTTTACATACGCACAAGGCGTTACGCCCGCGCCGGCACTCTATCGCGGCACGATGCTCGTCGACGCGCCCGCCGATACGTTCATCGACGTTTCCGCTCTGGGTAAAGGCGCTTTGTGGGTGAACGGCCGCAACGCGGGACGCTTTTGGAACATCGGACCGCAGCAAGCGCTGTACGTGCCGGGCGTCTGGCTGCACGCCGGCGAAAATGACGTCGTCGTTTTGGATCTTTTCGCGCATGAAGAAGCGCCCCGGCTGCGAGGGCTTGCGTAACTATGCGCTGCACGAAGCGGAGGAACTCTGAAACGCCGCGGCATACTCGCGCCGCATGGCAATAACCAAGGGCCGCACCTCCAAGGCCAGTAAAACCGCAACGTTGGAGGTCGGTGCGAAGGCGCCGGATTTTGAACTCGAGAGCCACCGCGGTGAGAAGTGGCGTCTTTCCGATCAAAAAGGGAAGAGTCACGTCGTTCTCGTGTTCTTTCCGTTCGCATTCACACCGGTTTGAACCAGTCAATTGCCCGGCCTCGAGAAGAATCTCGAGCGCTTCAAAGGGCTCGATGCTCAAGTTGTGGGCATCTCAATCGATTCCACGCATACGAATAAGGCGTTTGCGTCATCCATGGGCGGTATCACGTATCCCTTGCTGTGCGACTTCTGGCCGCACGGTAACGTCGCACGCGAATACGGCGTGTTCGACGAAAAAGCAGGACGCGCGGAGCGCGCGAACATCGTCATCGACAAAGAAGGCGTCGTGCGCTATATCGACGTGCACGATATCGGCGAAGAGCCCGACGAGCAGCAACTGCTCGAGGAACTCGCCAAACTGAAGTAGAGCACGCGGGCGTTCCGGGAGTCTTCCCGGGCGCCCGCGAACTGCTTTCTCATGTCGCGAGTGGTCTGCATCGGCGGCGCTTGTATCGACCGCAAGTATCACGCGCAAGCCGAAGCGCAGTTCGGTACGTCGAATCCGGTTCGCGTGCGGCGCACCTTCGGCGGCGTGGCTCGGAACGTGGCAGAGAATCTCGCGCGGCTCGGCGTTCGCGTTTCGCTCTTTTCCGCCGCCGGCGTCGACGAAAACGGCCTCGCGCTTCTCGAACACGCAAAGCGCGCCGGCATCGACGTCACCTTGATGATCCGCGATTCACAGTACGTGACGCCCGAATACGGCGCCGTGCTGGCGCCCGCGGGCGAACTCGTGATCGGCATGGCCGACATGGGGGCCGTCGAGTCAATTCGTCCGGGCGACGTGGAAAAGCGCTGGAACGACATCGCGCAGAGCGACTGGCTTTTCGTCGATTGCAACGTCTCCGGCGAAGTGCTGGCGTGGTGCATCGCGCATGCGCGCGCGGCGAACGTGAAGCTCGCCATCGACGCGGTGAGCGAGCCCAAGGTACGCCGCCTGCCGCAAGATCTGCGCGGCGTCGATCTCCTCGTTCTCAACGAAAAAGAGGCAGCCGTTTATCTGCACGAAGACATCGAGCTCTTTCGTAAGCGCACGCCGCTCGAGCGCGCGCACGCGGTGCGGT
Organism: Vulcanimicrobiaceae bacterium; assembly: GCA_036826275.1. Lineage (GTDB taxonomy): Bacteria > Vulcanimicrobiota > Vulcanimicrobiia > Vulcanimicrobiales > Vulcanimicrobiaceae > DATGJX01. The sequence goes on along the minus strand of DAISWS010000049.1, from coordinate 8,723 downwards.
CGTGCGGCGCCGGCGCGGTGATTCTCACGCGCGGCGTTCAGGGACTCGTCGTCTCGTCGCAAGAACAGGCGGAATTGCCTGCGCTGCGCGCAGCGTGCGTAGATGAAACGGGCGCCGGCGACGCGCTCATCGCTGCCGTTATCTACCGCTTGACGCAAGGCGACAGCCTTTTGGAAGCTGCCCGAACCGGTTCTTTGTGCGCCGGGTTGACCGTGGAATCGCGCGCGAGCGTGCGTCCCGATCTCACGGCGGCTATGCTTGAGAGCAACAAGCACCGCCTGGAAGCATGCACGGCTTCCTGACGTTCGGCGCCGAGGCCGCGCGCGCACGCGAAACCGGTACGCCGCTCGTTGCGCTCGAGACGACGATTCTCTCGCACGGCATGCCGTATCCGCAAAACGTGCAGACGGCGGTCGAGGTGGAAGCGATCGTCCGCGAAGAAGGGTGCGTACCGGCGACGATCGCCGTTTCGGGCGGCCGCATTCACGTGGGCCTGAGCCGCGATCAGCTCGAGCGGTACGGAACAGCGAAGGACGTGCTCAAACTCAGCCGCGCCGATCTTCCGTATGCGATCGCGTCCGGAAAAGACGGTGCCACGACCGTTGCCGCAACGATGCTGTGCGCGCACCTCGCGGGCATTTCGATGTTCGCAACGGGTGGCATTGGCGGCGTGCACCGCGGAGCAGAGCAGACGATGGATGTGTCCGCGGACGTGCAGGAACTCGCGCGCACGCCGGTTGCCGTCGTGTGTGCGGGAGCAAAGGCGCTGCTCGATCTCCCGAAAACGCTCGAAGTGCTCGAGACCCTCGGCGTTCCCGTCATCGCGTATGGAACGGACGAGTTCCCCGCGTTTTGGAGCCGCAGCAGCGGCCTACGCGCGCCGCTGCGGTTCGATACGCCGGACGACATTGCGAACTTCCTGCGCGTAAAACGCGAGTTGAAAATCGACAGTGGAACGCTCGTGGCGACTCCCGTGCCGCAGGCCGATGAAATTCCGGCGGAAACGATGCGCGGCTATATCGAAACCGCGGTGAACGAAGCGGCGAACGCGCGCATCAGCGGCAAAGCGGTGACGCCCTGGCTGCTCGACCGGATTTTGCAGTTGAGCGCCGGGCGCAGCTTGGAAACGAACGTCGCGCTGGTAAAAAATAACGCTCGCCTTGCGGCGCGCATCGCGCGATCAGGCCTGTAGCGCCCGCTCGATCGTCGACCAGATCATTCCGCGCGGAACGAAGAACGGCACTTCGTCGAGCGTGAGGGTCAGCGTTTGCGCGGCTTCGTCGTACGCGTAGCTGCCTTTCATGCCTTGGCTCTCTATAGAGCCGCTGTCGCCGGCGGGCAATTGCGCGTACGCCGAAAGCTGTTTGCGTAACGCGTCGACCTGCGCGCGAGAAATGTTCGTGTACGTCTTGGTTTCGTCACTCATCGTGCTCGCCTTCTGCCCATAACATGGCCGCGCCTCGTACGCCGCTGGAATCGCCGTGCGCCGCTCGTACGAGCTTGGTGCGAACCGCGTCTGAAAAAACATACTGCGGCAGCAGCAGCGGAACGCGTTCGTACAAGCGTTCCGCATTTGAAACGCCTCCGCCCAGAACGATCGAGTCCGGGTCCAGAACGTTGATCACGCTTGCCAGCGCTCGCGCCAAACGATCTTCGTACACGTTCATGGCCGCCTGGCCGCCTATCGAATCACGCTCACGCGCGAGCGCCGGTCCGCTGAGAAAGGTTTCGATGCAGCCGCGCTTCCCGCAGTAACACGCCGGCCCCGGCAACTCCCCCGCTGACGGCCATGGGAGCGGATTATGCCCCCACTCACCGGCAATGCCGTTCGGCCCATCCAGGACGCGCCTTCCGACGGCGACTGCGCCGCCAACGCCCGTGCCCAGGATGACGCCGAACACCGTGCGGTCGTGGGAAGCGGCTCCGTCGACCGCTTCCGAAAGCACGAAGCAGTTGGCGTCGTTCGCCATACGGATGCGCCGGCCGATCGCGCGTTCCAAATCCGCCTGCAGCGGCTTTCCGATGAGCACTGTGCTGTTCGCGTTGATGATTCGTCCTGTGGCCTTCGAAGCGCATCCGGGCGTGCCGACGCCGATGCTTGCCCGTGTTCCGGCAACCATCTGAGCACGTCTGACGAGGGCTGCAATGCTCGCGACCGTCGCTTCATAGTTGCCGGCCGGCGTTGGAACGCGCTCGCGCAGGAGCACCTCCCCGCGCTCGACGAGTACCGCGACCTCGATCTTCGTGCCGCCCAGGTCGATGCCGATCCGGGGCGCTGCGGAATATGACATATGTTCGGAGTGTAAGAGTACTCTCTGAGTGGTATAACAGGGCGATTCGGCTGCAGGGAGTTTATGGTGACTGCGTCTTGGGATAGGGTTCTCGAAGGATCGAGTTCCTCCGCGCACTTTCTTGAATTTGCGCGACCGGGTGAGCGGCGCGGCGGGCACGGCGCGGGCCGTTTTTTGGCCGGCGCTTTAAAGCGTTGCGGCATTGCCGTGGCCATCGCGACGCCGGAAAATGCGAGCGCGATCCTGGGGCAGCTTGCGCGCATGGGGGTCGATCCCGTGGACGCGTTGCAAAACAAGCGTCTGCTGCTGCTGGAAAGCAGTGAGATGCTTGCGCGTTTCGAGCACGACGGCGTCATTGACGACGGCGAATTCAATGCGACCGTCGGCGCAACGATGCGCGACGTACGCAACCGCGCGGGCGAGGGGCCGGTACGGGCTTTCGGCGACATGGTCGGCTTGCTCTGGGAGCGCGGTTTTCCGGAGCGCGCGGTGCAGCTGGAAGAACTCTGGAACGCGCTCCAACGGCGCGTCGATTTCGGCCTGTTTTGCGGCTATCCGATCGACGTGTTCGGTTGTGAATTTTCGCCGGACGCCCTCGAAGGCGTACTCGGTACGCACACGCACGTACTGCCGACCGGCAGTTCCGCGGAACTCGGCCGCGCATTGGATCGTGCTATGGACGACGTGCTCGGCGTGGACGCGCAGGGAGTGCGCTCGCGCATCGGTTCGGGCGCGGGGCGCGAGGGAGCGGCGATGCCGAAACCCGAGCAGATCATTTTGTGGTTACGCGCGCATCTGCCGGAGTTCGCGCAAGCGATTCTCGAACGCGCACGCGAGCTCTACGATGCTGCGGCGCCGCGGATGTATCTGCGGCAAGAACATTCCGGCGCGTAGAACTTCCGCGATTACGTTCCCGCGAGGCGTGCGACGACCTGACCCGCATACGCCGCAAAGAACCCGGTAATGACGCTGCCCGCGGCATAGAGTGCCGCGACCGGCGCGGCGCCGTCGGCTGCGAGCGTGAGCGTATCCAGCGAAAACGTCGAAAACGTCGTATATCCGCCGAGGACGCCGGTCGCGGCAAAGAGACGCACCGTCGGCGTGATGCCGAATGCGCGCGTGAGCGCGAGCTGTGCGACCACGCCGATGAAAAAGCTCCCGGTGACATTGATAAAGAACGTACCCCACGGAAAACCGGAACCGAAGCGCTGCAGAAACACCGCACCGACGACATAGCGCAAAATCGCGCCGATGCCGCCGCCGATGCCGACCGCGACGAGCGCCTTTACGTCCATCGCACGACCTGAACGTTCTCGAGCGTGATGAGTCCGTCGCTTATCATCTCGCGCAGTTTCGGAATGAACTCGAGCACTTTCTCTTCCTGTTCGAACACTTCGATGAGGACCGGCAGATTCGCTGAAAAATCCACCGCGCGAGCCGAGCGTACGGCGCGGCGCCGCCCGAATCCCTCGATGCCCTTGAGGACCGTCGCACCGGCAAAGCCGGCTTCGCGCAATGCCTCGACGATGGCTTCGTAGAGCGGTTTTCCGCTCCAGCCGTCATCCTCGTCGACGAAGATGCGCAGCAGCTTTGCGGTGGCCGCTTCAGGCATTCGCGCGGTTCTTCGAGAGGCGCAGGTATTGGGCCGCTTCGATCGTGATGAGGCCATCGCCGATGAGCGCTTGGACCTGCGGTATCAGCGGCTCGATGACGCTCCAATCGTCGACCACTTCGATGAGCACCGGCAGGTTCGGCCACCACGAAAAAATCTTCGCGAGATGAATCTGCTGGTGGCTGCCAAAGCCTTCGATGCCGCGGAAAACCGTTGCGCCCGCGACGCCCTGCTTGCGCAGCAGCTCCACAATGGCGGTGTAGAGCGGCTGCATTCCGGCGCGATCGCGCTCGTCGACGAAGATGCGCAGCAGCTTTCCGTCTTGGAAATCAGCGGTCGTCTTCATGCGTACAGTATATCAGGCGGCCGGAAGCGCGCAGCATACCCGCGCCCGCAGTTGCGAACACGAACGTCAGCAGGATGCATACGGCAGCGGCCAGATGCAATGACAGCGCGCCCAGCACCGCGATGCCGAAGACGCCGGACAGCGAACGGCTCAGCGCAAGCGTGCCTGAAGCGAAACCTTCATCGCTGCTGCGAACCGCCGACATTCCGAGCGAGGTTGCGGGCGTGGAAATAACGCCCCATCCAAAGCCGGAGATGCCCAGTGCGGCGGCGATGTGCCACGGCGGCGACTGCTGCGCGAGCAGCAGCATCCAGGCCATCCCGAGAACCGAAACGGCAAAGCCGGCAATCAGCAATACCGGCATGCCGCTGCGCCGTGCAAGCCTTGCGCTGTACAGGTTTGCGATGAAATACGCCACGTTGCACGGCATCAGATAGGCGCCGACGGCGATTTCGCGTAAATGCGAGGCGTGCTGCAAGTAGAACGTCGTGAGCAGCATGAGGCCGTACCAGCCGAAGTTCACGATCGCCGCAACGAGCAGCGACGCGTCGAACGCCGCGACCCGGAAGTAGCGCAGATTGACCATCGGATATTGCGTACGGCGCTCCACAAGGACGAAGAGCGCCGCGGCAGCAGCTGCGAGGCAAAACGCCGCGACGATCTGCGGCGAACCATATCCCCGCGCATTTCCTTCGATAAGCGCGTAACTAATAGCGAGGCACGCGAGAATGGCCGTGACTTGTCCGCGCACGTCGAACCGGGTCACGCGATGCGAACTGGTATCCGGGGCGAACCACAGCGCCGCCAAGACGACAAGCGCAAGAACCGCCGAGAAATAGAAGACGGACGGCCAGCCGAACCACGTCACCAGCGCGCCGCCGATCAGCGGCGCAAGTCCCGCCGCGATAGCCGCAACGGTCGCGAACAGCTGCACGATGCGCAGATTGTTCGACGGATCCGGCTGCAGATCGATGAGGATCGCGAGCGGAAGCGAGAGCAAAGCGGCTCCGGCGATTCCCTGCACCCCACGTCCGACGATCAGCATGCCGGCAGTCGGAGCCACCGCGCACGCGAGCGTTGCGATGATGAAGAGCCACGTTGCCGCACCGAGGACGCGTTTGCAGCCGTAGCTATCGCCCAGCACGCCCAAAGCGAGCGTGAAGCCGCCTTCCATGAGCGGATAGATGCTGAGAATCCACTGCTGATCGGCGACGCGCGCGTGCAGATGCGTTTCGACTTGCCGCAGCACCAAGTACATGATGCTGATGTTCACCACGGCCAAAAATCCGGCGGTGTACATGCCGAAGTTGCAGATGCGTGCGCCGAGCCCGGACGCCGCGCGCGAGGGCGCGATGCGCTGCAGGCGCATCGGGATCAGATGCATGCCCGAAGTATAGCAGAATCGTATTGACAAGTATCAATACAGCGGGTAATATTGATATATGTCGATACAGCGGTGCTGCCCGCCCAAGGGCATGGCGCGCGAAGTTTTCACCGATTCCGCCGCGCTTTTCAAGGCAATCGCGGATCCTCACCGGTTGACGATCCTTGCCACGCTCGCGCGGGCCAAGGACGACGTGTGCGTGTGCGATTTTACGGACGGGCTGCCGCTAAATCAGCCGACGGTGTCGCACCACTTGCGCATTCTGCGCGAAGCCGGATTGGTGATCCCGGAGCGGCGCGGCACGTGGGTGTACTACCGGCTCGCACCGGACGCGCACGACCGCTTGAACGACGCACTCAACGCCACGTTGCGTCAGAAAGTACACGCATGAAAACGCATCTGAATTTTGCGACGGCCGATATCGAGAAAAGCGTCGCCTTTTACTCCACGCTGCTGGACGCCAAGCCGGTAAAGGTGTTGAGCGATTACGCGCTGTTCGTCACGGAGCAGCCGGGCCTGGAACTCGCACTCGATTTGAACGCGCACGTCGCGCCGACGACCGGCGCGCACTTCGGCGTCTATGTCGAGACGCCCGACGACGTCGAGCGCGCGATCGAACGCTTGGAGCGCGCCGGCTTCGTTTCGTCGATCGAACGCGAGGACACGTGCTGCTATGCGAACCAGACGAAAGTGTGGGCGACCGATCCTGAAGGCCGGCGCTGGGAAGTGTACACCGTGCACGGAGACACGATTGAACGCGACGGTGACGGCAACGCCTGCTGCGGCTGCTCGTCGTAAATGCACTATTCGCTGCCCAAACGCGCGGTCTCTGAAGGCATTGGAACCGCGCTTTTACTCGCCGGTATCGTCGGCTCTGGCATCATGGCGCAGCGCCTTTCCGGCGGCAACGTCGCACTTGCGCTGCTCGCCAACACGCTGGCAACGGGCGGCGTGCTCGTGGCGATAATCCTGGCGTTTGGATCGATCTCCGGCGCGCACTTCAATCCTGCGGTGTCATTAGCCGATGCGTCGCAGGGCGGCTTGCCGTGGCGAGACGTTCCCGCGTACATCGTCGCGCAAGCTGCCGGCGCCGTTGCCGGCGTTGCCGTGGCGGATGCAATGTTCGACGAGCCGTTGCTCTTCTTGTCTCGCCATGCACGGCACGGTCCCTCGCAGATGTTGAGCGAGTTCGTTGCGACGTTCGGATTGCTCGCCGTGATTTGGGGCTGTGCGCGTTACCGCTCAACGGCAACGCCGTTCGCGGTTGCAGCATACATCGTCGGAGCGTACTGGTTCACCGCATCTACGTCGTTCGCGAATCCGGCGGTGACGATTGCGCGATCGTTGAGCGATACGTTCGCCGGCATTGCGCCTGCCGATGTGCTGGGCTTTATCATTGCCGAGCTGCTGGGCGCCTTTGCCGCAACGGCACTGTTCGCGTGGCTCACGGTAACGCGTCAAACCGCCGACGACGTGATACTGCCGCACGGAAATGCATAAAAAAGCCCGCGTGCGCCCACCTAACGGTCCCGGCCATTCCGCCTGGCTACTGTGCCGGCAGCGCTCGAATCGCTTCACGCACCATGCTCACACCCGCAGCGAGAACGGGCGTTGGAAGACGCATAAGGGCGAGGCGATTTCGCTCCAGACCTTCCGCGCACGTGACGTTGCGTGCGAATACGTGCTCGGCGGAAGAACCCTCGAGCAGCAAGGCATACCATCGGTCGAGAATGCGCTGTACCGTGCGAACGCCATACGCTTCAATCGTACAACTGGCCGCTGCGCAGTAGAGCGCGAGCGATGCCATTGCGAGCGCGGCGACGTCCGCGACGCTTCGATGCCGCGCCGCATCGGGAAGCAGAGCCTCGGCGTATGCTTCGGCGCGCTTTCCCGCGGCGGCACGGTTTACTTTGCGCAGGGCGGCGAGGACGCGGTTGAGTTCCTTACTCGTTATCACCGCTAGTACGACTACGGTGCCGCTCGCCGAAGCGCGATGCAAGCATTAGTGCAAACACCAATGCAGCGGGAATAAACGACACCCACAGAAAGGCCAATTGAACGCGATACGGTTCCGAGGCTGAATACCACATTAGCCTGCCACTGTACGCACTTCGCCGGCTACCTGCGGCACCGCTCGCAACGCGATGCTCAGACGATTCCAAAGGTTGATCGTCCCGATCGCCGTCGTGAGCGCTACGAGTTCCGAATCGCTGAAGTGGGGGCGCACCTCCATGTAAACCTCATCCGATGCATGCCCATCGACGATCAGCGTGATCGCCTCCGTCCAGGCCAATGCGGCGCGCTCGCGCTCCGTGTAGATTTCCGTTTCGCGCCATGCATTTAGGAGATAGAGGCGCGCCTCGGTTTCACCGGCGCGGCGAGCGTCTTGCGTGTGCATGTTGATACAGAATGCACAGCCGTTAATCTGTGAGGCTCGAGTCTTGACCAACTCCAAGAGTGATGGCTCCAAACCACACTCCTGCAGATACTTTTCGAGACCGGTAATTGCTCTAACGGCGGCCGGTTCGGCAAGGTGCGCGTTGAGTCGTTGCATGGTACGATAGCCTCCTAGAACGGTTTAAGTGATGTTGTGTACTTCTTTGTACTCGATGAAAAAAACCAAAGGAATGGACAGCAATGCGATCGCCGTCAGCGCGAACGCCACGTCGGCAAATGCGAGTGCGTAGGATTGCTGCGTCACGAGTGCCGCGAGTTCGCGGATTGCTTTGCCACTCGGGGCGATATGCGTGACGAACAGATGCTCGAGCGTTATTCTCGAACGAAGTTCCGAAAAGTGGACCTGAAACCGGCGGTCGATTACGGTCGGAATAAGCGCAGAAGCAGCGGTTGCCCCTAATGCTAGAGCCGTATCCACTACCGCGGCAACGTGAAGGGTTGCCGATGAAGGCAGCTTGCGGAAGAGCCACCAGAGGAGCGGCACGATAGCCGGCCCGATTCCCAGGCCGCTCACTGCGAGCGCTTTGACGACCAGCGAGAAACTCGTATCGGTCGTGGCCCACGCCCATTGCAAAATGAAGCCCGCCGCCAGGAGCGCGACGCTGGTGCCCAGCAGCACGAGATGCAGAAAGG
>DAISWS010000048.1:0-18530 GCA_036826275.1 Vulcanimicrobiaceae bacterium | reverse complement strand
CGGCGATTGGTACGACGTGTTCGAACTGCGGGACGGCAACATCGGAATCTCGATCGGCGACGTGTCGGGACACGGCATTGAGTCGGCCGCGCAAATGTCGTCGATCCGCAATGCGATCCGCATGGCGCTCGTCATGGAAAACGATCTGGCGAAAGTCTTGGAAGACGCGGACTTTCTATTTCATCACGAGACGAACAACGAGACGTTCTGCACGGCGCTGGTCGCGATCTTCGATCGCCGCAGCGCAACGCTTACGCTCGCCTCTGCCGGACATCCCGGTCCGGCCGTGTGGACGCGAGGGACGATCTCGACGCCTCTGCGGCACCCCGCGCCGCCGCTGGGCGTGGGCACACTCTCGCGCAAGCACGTGCAGACCGTCAAGTTGAAACTCGAACCGGGCTGCACGATGGTGTTCTACACCGATGGACTTACGGAATGGCTGCACGATCCCGCCGGCGGCGAAGCCGCGCTGCACAAGGCGCTGCACGATACCGCAATCCGCAACGCCGCTAATCCCGCTCGCGCAATTCGCGACGCGTGCGTGACCGGCGCCCACGCGGACGATATTGCACTGCTCGTCGTACGGTACGAAGGAAACCGCTAAGGACTGAGCACCTTGACCGTGTTGTCGTTGTCGTCGTTGAAATAGAGCTTGACGTTTGAGGGGCCCGTGCCGCTAGCGACCATACCGAAGATCGCGCCGGCGGCGCCCGTATCGACGTTCTTCACGTCGAGCAACTGACCCGACGGCGAGACCTCGACCATCAAATTTTGGCCGTCCGGGTCGAGCGTGTTGCCGAGCGCAATGTTTCCGCCCGGAAGAATTGCCGAGCTGATCGGGCCGTTTAGCGGCGGACCCGAAAAGACAACGTGCGCATTTGCGGCTGATGGACCGGTAAAGCTTTGACCGTTGGCGTTCACCGTGATGCCGCCCGCGCCCACGGCGGATACGTTATCGATTGCATACAGCGTGTTGTTCGTGCCGTCGACCACGTACAAAATGTCTCCGGACGTTTGGTAATTCAGGCCCGACGGGGCAAGAATGCTGCCGGGTTTCCCGCCGTTTACCGGAAAGCCCGTCGCGATTACCGTGAAGGCGAACGTTCCCGGCATGGTTGAAACGCGTACGAGACTCCCATCCGCGGCATTGCTGACGTAGAACGCGTGCGGCGGGGCGAACGCCTCACCGAACGGATGATGCCACGGTCCGTTCGGGAGCGTACTCACCGGTGCGCCGCCGGGCGTGAAGATTGGATTATCGTTCGCTTTGAATGCCGCGGCCCAAACGTTTCCATTCGGCGCAGCCGCGAGTGCGTTGCACCCGGTCAGCGTGTTGTTTTTAGCAACCAGCGTGGGTGATGAACCCACAACCGGATGCAGCGCGACGATCTCGTTTCCGGTTCCTTGGACGTTGCCCGGATCGTTGAAGTCGCACACGACTAAATCGCCTGCGTCGATCTTGCCCGCTGTGGTTTTGGCGATGTCGAGTCCATATGGATTGACGTCCGCGGGCGTGGATGGCGACGTCGAACCGATCGTTTGTTCATTCGTAAGTGTCGCCAGCACCGATGACGTCGATGCGCTGCCGGCGCCTGCAGCTCCGCGCGCAGGCGGCGCCGCGGAACCGGGCATTTGGCTTCCCGACGAACATGCCGCCAACATTGCAGCCGCCACGACGATCGCGGCGTAAGAAACATGTCGTTGATGTTTCATGTGACCTCCTTGGGGAGGCCACGGTACGCCGCGTTTGTGAAGAAAGTCTGAATAACAAAAAGACCGCCCGGTTGGGCGGTCTTTCTTGCTTCTGCTATTACGCGTTAGCGGTACGACGGCTTCGATTGGAAGCAGTCGCGGCAGTACACCGGCTTATCGCCGCGCGGTTGGAACGGCACCTCGGCAACGCCGCCGCATTGGCTGCACGTGGCCTGGTACATTTCGCGGCGCTGACCGCCACCGCCCATACCTGATCCGCCGCCCGAGCTGTTACGCATGGACTTGCGGGCCTGACGGCAATCGGGGCAGCGGTTCGGTTTGTTCTGGAAACCTTTGCTGGCGTAGAACTGTTGTTCGCCGGCCGTGAACGCGAATTGGCGTCCACAGTCCACGCAGTTCAACATTTCATCAACGTACACTTAAACGAGACTCCTTGTTACGTGGTTGTTAGGGCCTGAGTTCGACTCGCCTAGGTACCGTTGAGACTGGACACTGCGACGGACTTCGAAACCAGATTTACCCGGCAATCCTACCACGCGGTTACGGGAAAAGCAATCAAGTAGTGCGCCTCGCGGGGCTTAACGAGTTGAAAAGTTCCTGAAAGAAATACAAGGGACCGATAAGCAGGTACACCAGGTTCTCCAGAAATTTCGGCTTGTTTCCCTCAAAGCGATGCCCGACGAGTTGGAAGACCCATCCGAGGATAAATGCTCCAACACTGAGTTCCCACGTCATGCGCATTGCAACGCCGTATAAAACCGCGAATGCAACCGCACTGATGAGAGCGCCGCGAACGTCGAGCGAGACGTAATAAAGTAGGACCGCGATGGCGGTCAGAACCGCCAAATCGACATAACCGATGCGAATCGGACAGGCGTGGAAAAGCCCGAGAAGCCCTAACACGATGAGCGGGATGCCGACGGCGTGGGCACGGCGATTCCGGATGTCTTGGTGATATCCGGCGTAGTCGGCGTAGAGTTGGTCTTTTGTCATTGAATAACGAGGGTCCGCAATCGTGTGCCAGGGTATGCTTCGTTTCCGACAAAAGTCCCTGCCGGGGTTGTAACAAGGATGACGATGAGTATCGAACTGCCGGAAAAGCTCCTCAGGGACGTTACCGCGCTCCGGCGCGATTTTCATATGCACCCGGAGCTGGGTTTCGAGGAGCACCGCACGGCGGGCGTGGCCGCGGAACGCCTGCGGCGCCTAGGCTTCGACGTGCACGCCGGCATCGCGGGGACCGGCCTCGTGGGCGTCATGCGCGGGGCCAAGCCCGGGCGCACGATTATGCTCCGGGCCGATATGGACGCGCTGCCGATTCTCGAGGAGAACGGGCACGAGTTCCGCTCCACGGTGGACGGCAAGATGCATGCCTGCGGTCACGACGGCCACGTCGCCATGTTGCTGGGAGCCGCGCAGCTCATCGCGGACGGCAAAGACCGCCTGGCCGGGACCGTCTGCTTACTGTTTCAGCCGGCCGAAGAGGGCCATGGCGGCGCGCGGGTGATGGTCGAGGAAGGCGTGCTGGACCGCTTTTGCATCGAACGCGCCTATGGACTTCATCTGAACACGAAGCTGCCGGTCGGAACGCTCGGCTTTCGCGAAGGCCCGTTTTACGCGTCGAGCGATTCCATCGAAATCGAAGTGCTCGGCAAAGGCGGCCACGGCTCAGCGCCGCACGATGCGGTCGACCCAATTTATACCGCCGCGAATTTCATAACATCGGTACAGCAAGTGATATCGCGTCACGTCGACCCGATCGAGCCGGCCGTCGTTACGATCGGATCGATTCACGGCGGAACGATTCACAACGTGATCCCGCGCACGGTCCGCATGCTGGGAACGGTGCGCGCGTTTTCGGACGACGTGCGCAATGCGATGCCCGAGCGCATCGAACGCGTGCTGAAATCGTGTTGCGACGCGATGGGCGCGAGCTACGATTTCAACTATCTGTGGCGCTATCCGGTAACCTCGAACGATCCCGATCAGACGCGTTACACGCGTGCTTTGGCCGAACGCACGGTGGGCGAAGAACGCGTGATCGATGCCGACAAACTGATGGGCGCCGAAGACTTCTCGTTCTTCGCGCAGCGCGTCCCCGCGTGTTTCTATTCGCTCGGCGCGCGCGGCGGCGAAAAAACCGCCAATCCGCATCACTCGAGCACGTTCGATATTGACGAACGGGCGCTGGCAGTGGGCGTGCAGATGATGGCGGCGCTCGCTTTTGACGCGCCCCAGAACGCACCCTAGGCGTAAGCTGCGTCCGTCATGGCGGAACGAATTCCGGACGTTATTCTGAATCCGGGGCTCAGCGATTACCTGGAGGTCATGACGCGCGCCGTTTTTCAAGCGGGATTGAGCTGGGCCGGCATCGCGAAGCAGTGGGAAGCCTACCGAGAGGCCTTCGACGGCTTCGATCCGGCGAAAGTCGCCCGTTACACCGAGGGCGACGTCGACCGGCTGATGCGCACCGGTGGCGTGCTGCACAGCGCGCGCAAGGTTCGCGCCACCGTCGCCAACGCCGCCGCTCTTCTAGAGGTAGACCGTAAACACGGAAGCGTGGCCGCGTATCTGCGTTCGTTTCCGAGCTATGCCGCATTAGCGGCAGACTTCAAGAAGCGCTTCGCCTTCATGGGCGATATGAACGTCTGGTACTTTCTGTTTCGCGTTCACGAGCCGGTGCCACAATTCGAGCACTGGGTCGAAACGATTCCAGGCGACCACCCGCGGATGCAAGAAATGGTGGAGAAAGCCCGTGCCGCGGGTACGTCGATGGAGTTGAGATAGCGTGCATCTTCTTCTTGCAATGGTGTTTTCGCTTAGCCAAGCGCTGAGTTATCCGTTCCCGAACGAGCTTTCGAGTTCGACGAACGGCAAGTACATTGCGTACGTCTTGAACGAAAAAGGCGTGCACAGCGTCTGGTTCGCGCAAACGCCCTCGTTTACGCCGCACATACTGTATTCGTACGGCACCGACGACGGCCAGGAGATTAGCGACCTGACCGTTTCGAATGACGGGAAATACGTCGTCTACGTTCGCGGCGGCAATCACGACGCAAACTGGCCCGAGCGTCCGTGGCCGAATCCGGATCTGCACGACACGAAAGAGCCGCACATGCAGGTGATCTCGATCGCGACCTCCGGCGGTTCGCCCAAAGTGATTTCCGATGGTGACGCACCGGCGATTTCACCGGACGGCACGCGAGTCGCCTTCGTGCACGATCCGGACAGCAAAGTGTGGATCGCGCCGCTGGACGCGAGCAAAGATGCGCAGCAATACTTCTTCGACCGCGCGAGCGACGGCGATCTCACGTGGTCGCCGGACGGACGGGCGCTCGCATTTACATCCGATCGCGGCGATCATTCGTTCATCGGCGTGTACCGCGAGGGTGCGGGAATCGCGTTCATGGCTCCCTCGACCAACCGCGATTTCTCACCGCAGTGGTCGCCCGACGGAACGCGCATCGCGTTCCTGCGCGTCGGCGGCTCGGGCGGTCCGCCGCAAGATCCGCTCAAACTGTATCCGCAGCCGTGGCAGATCGTCGTCGCAAACGCCTCCAGCGGATCGGGCCGTGCCGTTTGGCGCAGCGGAAACTCGCTGCGCGATTCGTTCCCCGAGATTCACGGCCCGCAGCTGCGCTGGATCGCGGGCAACGGGCTTGCGTTCATTTCCGAACGCACGAATTGGCCGCAGCTCTACACGGTATCGGCCGGCGGCGGCGCTGCGCAGCCCTTGACACGCGAACGCTACATGATCGAAGACACGGCAATTTCGCCGGATCTGCGCACGATCTATTACACGGCCGACGCGGGCAATCTGCCGGGCGACGACGATCGGCGGCATATCTTCCGCGTCTCCGTAAGCGGCGGATCGCCCAAGCAAGTTACGCACGGCGCCACGAGCGAATGGTGGCCGGCCGCAACCTCCGACGGTGTCGTGTACGTCCAAGCCGGTGCGCGGACGCCCACCGTCATCGTTCATAACGGGACGACGCTCGATGCGGATCAAGTGCCGCGCGATTTCCCTTCGGCGTCCATGATCGTTCCAAAGGAAGTCACGTTCCGCAGCAAGGACGGCCTGCTCATTCACGGGCAGCTGTTTATGCCCGCGGGTGTGATGCGTCGCGTTCCGGCGGTGATTTACGTGCACGGCGGTCCGCCGCGGCAGATGCTGCTCACGTGGCACTATTTCGACTATTACAGCTACGATTACGGAACGAACCAGTATCTGGCAAATCACGGCATCGCCGTTCTCTCGGTGAATTACCGCCTCGGCATCGGCTATGGACACGACTTCCATAATCCGCCGCATGCCGGTCCGTCCGGCGCGGCGGAGTATCAGGACGTCGTTGCGGGCGCGCGCTATTTGCAGCATCTTCCGCATATCGATGCGCGGCGCATCGGCATCTGGGGCGGTTCGTACGGCGGTTATCTGACGGCGATGGGCCTCTCGAACAACTCGGACGTCTTCAAAGCCGGATACGACCGGCACGGCGTCCACGATTGGACGATGTTTTCGGAATGGTTCGGCGACCAGCCCAAGCGCTACGAACAGCCGGACATGAAACGCTTCATGCGTGTGGCGTGGGAGTCTTCACCGGATGCGCATATCTCGACGTGGCGTTCGCCGGTGATGTTGATTCAAGGCGACGACGACCGCAACGTGCACTTTCATCAAATGGTCGATCTCGTCGAACGCCTGAAACATACGAGCGTGCACTTCGAGCAGCTCGTCATTCCGAACGAAACGCACGGCTTCGAACGCTGGCATTCGTGGCTGCAGGCCAATCAGGCGGGCACGGACTTCTTAATGCGCAAGCTGCAACACTAGCAGAACGGAGAACGTATGAAGCGGGCATTCCTATGTATTTGCGCGCTATTTTTCATTGGCGCAGGCGCCCCGCCGGCTTCCGCGGCCGCACCGGGCGCCATAGCGGAATTCACCAAAGGGCTTACGCCACAAAACGGCCTTTTTACGCTCTGGCGTAAAGACGGCAAAGTCTACATCGAGCTCTCGAAAAACCAGCTCGGAGCGGACTTCATTCAGACGGCCGAGCCGGCATCCGGTCTGGGCGGCTACGGCGTAGCGGTCGGCTTACCGTACATCGCCTTTGCCCGCATCATGCAGTTCACGCAGCAAGACGACAAGATCGTCATTACTTGGCCGAACACGTCGTTCGTGGGCGACGCGAGCAACGGCAGCGAATCGGCGGTGGAAAAAAGCTTTGCGCCTTCGGTTGTCGCGGTCACGCCGATTGTGGCAAAGGACGAGGCGACCGGCGAGGTGATCTTCGATGCTTCTCCTTTCCTTGGCGACGTCATCGACATGCAGAATTATCTGCGCTTCACGCTGGACACCGAACACAATCCGACGGGCGCCTACCGCCTGGATCCGCAGCGCTCGTACTTCGGACAGTCCAAGGCCTTTCCTGACAACGTGATCATCGAGGCGGATCAGACATTTGAATCGTACGCGCCGCAGAGCGAGACCGGCGTGACGATCGACAACGTTCCGGATCCGCGCAGCGTCCAGATAAAAATCAAGTACAATATCGCGCAGGCGCCGGCTGCGGGCAGCTACATGCCGCGCATCGCGGACGATCGCGTGGGCTACTATCCGAATATTCTGCTCGATTACTCCCGGGACAACGTGCGCGAACGGCAGCTACGCTACGTGCTGCGCTGGAATATTGCCCGCCACCCGATGGTGTACTACATCGCAAACGACGTGCCGACACAGTACCGCGCGACGATCGAGGCCGCGCTGCTGACCTGGAATAGCGCGTTCGCGCGCATCGGCATTCCGAACGCCGTTATCGTCAAACAGCAGCCGAGCGATCCGAACTGGGACGAAGACGACATCCGTTACAACACCATACACTGGCTGACGCAGTCCAATAGCGGCGGCTACGCACAAGCGGGCGTGGTCTTCGATCCGCGTACGGGCGAACTCATCAAGACCTCCATCGTCATCGACGCCGACATCCTGTATAGCGGCTATAACGAAGGGGAAAATTTTGTCGGTCCAGCACGTACGGAGCTGCACGGTTTCGCCGCACACGAGGCCGCGTTCGCAGCCGGCGCTCGCCGGAGCATGAATTTCGGCCTCTGGGCCATGCGTGGAATGGGCATGACCGGTTGGAACTCCGCTCCACCGGGATATGCGCAGCAATTTCTTCGGTGGATCGTGCTGCACGAGTCCGGCCACAACTGGGGCCTGCAGCACAACTTCATCGGAACGCAGGCCTACACGAATAAAGAGCTCCAGAGCGCCGCGTTTACGTCGCGCTACGGCATCTCGAACTCCGTCATGGATTACATCCCGACGAACATCTGGCCCAAAGGCACGCCGAACGGCACGTATTTTCAACAAGTGCTGGGGCCGTACGACTACTACGCGATTCACTGGGGTTATGCAACGATTCCCGGCGCGCACACCCCGCAGGCCGAGCTTCCGACGCTTCGCCGTTGGGCTTCGAAGTGGAGCGATCCCCATTACCGCTATGAAAACGACGAAGACGTCCGGTGGTTCGACGGCCATGCGATCGACCCGCGCGTCGATATGTGGGACTTGAGCAACGACAACCTGACGTGGTGCCAGGGACAGCTGCGCATCGGCGAAATGCTGATGAACAGCCTTGCAACCCGTTATAATGTGACGGGCAATACCCACGAGCCGCTGAGGACCGGCTTCCGCTACGCGATAGGCCCATTCAGATCGTGCGCAGCGATCGCCGCACACTATATCGGCGGCGAATATCTCTCCCGGGCGCACATCGGCGATCCGGGCTCGACGCTGCCGCTGCAAGCGGTTCCGCGTTCGCAGTCGCAACGCGCGTTTACCATGCTGGACCGGTATCTGCTCGGGGAAGGCTCGTGGAAATTTTCACCTCGTCTGCTTCGCTCGATGGTCTACACGGAATGGGTTACCGACTTCACGCAAGCGCCTTGGCAATACAATCCGCCGCAACGCCATGACGTTCCGGTTACCGCCATGGTGAACGCAATGCAAGAGTCCACCGTCAGCTCGTTCTTCAACCCAACGATGCTGCAGCGTTTGGACGACGCATCGCTCAAGTACGCCAAAGGCAGTGCGATGAGTCTGACCGATCTCTTCAGTTGGACGCATCACGCGGTGTTCGGCGATTTGACCGACGGCCGCGTGGCGCACGCGGGAGAAATCCACCGCACTCTGCAGCAGTGGTACGCGCGCAAGCTCGCGCAAATCGTACTCACGCCGGCACCGGGCACTCCCTACGACGCGCAGTCGCTGGCGCGCGCCGATCTCGTTACGCTACAAGGCCAGATTTCGCACGCAGAGCATGGCGGCGGACTGGATGCGATGACGCAAGCGCATCTCGCGTCGCTTGGGCAAGTTGTGCACCAAGCGCTCTCGGCGGGTATCGTCATAACTGCTCATTAGCATGTTACGGCATTGGTGAGGCGCCCGGTGCGGGCGATGGGCGTCCGCGGCGTTCGGGCATGAGCAGGTACAAGCCGAGCGACGGCGTGTAGTTCAGTGACGGCGGCGGAGCGCCGCCCCAGCCGAGCTTGCTCAGATCGGCTTTTGCGGCCGTCGATACGTGCGCGCAGTTCAACAGCGCGGGAATCGCGCCTATATCGGCCGGTTCCAGCGAATACCAGGTTCCCGCGCTTGCGGTGTGCGGCGTTACCGTCCAGCCCGGCGCGGGCGCGCCTTTTTGGAAATGGGCTTGCAGTTGCGCGAGCGATTCCTGCGCCACGTTGCGCATGTCCGTGATGCACGTTTGCGATACGTGCAACGCGAACGGGGTCTTCGGCGGCGTGGACGGCAGCTTGTAGAGGCGGAAGCTCTGCGCGCCTGCTTGCGGCGCGCGGCGAACGAAATACAGGCCGACGGACGGCATGAACGTGACGCTCGGCCGGAAGAACATGCCGCCGGCGCCGGGCTCAACGTAGAGACTGCGCTGCTGCGCAGTCGCCTCGTCGGTAACGTGGAACGTCGTGCAGCCGAAGAGCGAGCGCAGTTGTGCGCTTCGCGTCAGCGTAATGCTCAGGGCATACGTCGACTTCAATCCGTGATACGTAACCGCAATTCCCGGGATGCTCGGAGCGGGCATCGTGTCGGGATACCCCGCCGAGGTTTTCGCGGCTTCGACTTGCTGCGTGTACGCTTTGAGCGCATTCAGAACTGTCTGCGCCGATTTCTGCGCGTCGGCCGTGCACAACTGGCTTTGGCTGACGGCAAAGGGATCGCTCGGCGGCGTTTGCGGCAGTGGCGAGCCGAAGCTGCGGAACCCGCCGCGGCGGCCGCCGCCTTCTCCGCCGACTTGTGCGGCGGTTCGCGAAGGTTGCAGATTTTGTGCACCCAGACCGAAGCGCGCGGTATACGTCAACGAAATTTGATGCGGCGCGAGCGGGCGCGCAATCGTCGGGATCACCGTGCCGTTGGCTGCCGTGTACGGCACGGCGTTTTGCGGGCCGGCGAAGATGCCGCCGAACGCGTTCGAGATATTACTCGCGACGAGAGTCAGCGTGCCGTGCTGCAGTTGCGCGCTAACGCCTGCGTCAACCGTCGTGTACGCGGGCAGATTCTGCTGATTGTTGGCACCGGTATAGTTTGCGTCGGCAAGCCACTCCAGCGCCGAATGCGGTGATTTGTAGTCGAGCGTCACGCCTGCACGATGCAGCGGTACGTTGGGCAGTTGGTTGCCCGAGATCGTTATCGCATACGGATTCGTGAAGCGCGGGTCGTCGCTCAGCGCCTTTGCGACCTGCACGTCGTAATACGGCTCAACCACCAATCCACCCAATTGGAAGAAGCCGTTGATGCGCGCGCCTTCGTAGACGCGGCGCACGTTGGCGATCGGCGTAGAGAAATACAGATTCTGCCACCCAAAGTCGGGCGGAACCGAGCCGCACGTCGTGTCGAATACGCTCTGCGCTCCGGCAAGATAACCGGGCGGAAAGACGCTGGTGGTCGCGAGAAGCGCGGTGCCGTTCACTTCGACCGGCAGCACGATATCGTTCTGCACTTGGCGGTACAGCGATCCGCTGACGACGCCCCAATTGCCTTTATGTGTGTA
Source organism: Vulcanimicrobiaceae bacterium (assembly GCA_036826275.1). Lineage (GTDB taxonomy): Bacteria > Vulcanimicrobiota > Vulcanimicrobiia > Vulcanimicrobiales > Vulcanimicrobiaceae > DATGJX01. The sequence continues at coordinate 7,752 of DAISWS010000048.1, read as the reverse complement.
ACTCAGACGCGCGGAGTTCGAAGAGCTCGGGCCCGGCTGGTCACCCGGCGCGCTGCCATAGCCGATGTTGCCGTTGCAGTCGATGCGCAGCTGCCCCGGATCGGTCAGGATGCCTTGACGTCCGGCATGCGGCGCGACGCCGCCCAGGTTGTACGAGAACGCGTACGAATCGCTCGTGGTCGGCGCCCAATTTGCCCCGACGCCGACGAGCAGCGAGGACGGCGCGTTGCTCGCGTGACTAATACCGATGGAGTCGTTGAAACGCAGCTTCGTGTTCGAACGGATGCTGTCGCTCACATTGGCCGCCGCATAACTCGCATGCTGGCCCGGAAACGTAAACGGCTGCGCCTGCGAAACGAGCGGAGTAAAGTTCGTCGACGAGTTCGTGCCGTACGCGCTAATCGAAATGGTGTGGCGCTGCTGCGCCGGAAGCGTTGCGTTCACGGAGAAGCCGCTCATGCTCGTGGAGGTTTGCGTGCCGGTCGGCTGCGCGACCCCATTGATGTAGCGATCCAGCAGATCGCGCGTGGAATTCGAGCGCGAGCCAAAGAGCGCGGCCTGGACCTGCGTATCGCCGATGAGCGCGTTGTCGGTGAGCGAATAGAGATCGAACGCGGTGTCGTACGAGTTGTTCGGACCGTATCCGCACGGGAGTACGCCCGTGTACTGCGTGCACACCAATTCCGCGCCGTTCACCGAATGCATGTAACTGCCGGTCAGCGTCTGCGATTCGTTCAATTGATAGCGCAGTTTGAGCAGCGAGCCCATCTGCTGGCGGTCACCTTCGTGCGTATAATCCAGGCCGCTCTGGTCGAGGAATTGCATGCCGTCGAGCAGGCTCGGATTCATGCGGTAGGTATGCATCGCCGCAATGCCGAGTTTTCCGAGCGAACCGCTCTCCGACAGCGAGTAGTTGTTCTTGCCGTTGCTGCCCGCGGAGAGCGAGAACGCGCCTTGCCACGTGAGCGTCGGCTCGAGCGTGCGGAAGTTTACCCCGCCTGCGAGGCCGCCCAAGGTGGGGCCGAACGAGACGTTTGCGCCGGTGAAGAGATCGGAGTTCATCGCGCGCAGATCGCCGGCCATTCCGGGGGAATTGAGCGGAATGCCGTCGAGCGTCATCTGCGTTTGACTCGGGTCTTGCCCTTCGAGAGACACGGTTTGCGTGGCGTCGCTATCGCTGCTGGACGTCGTGACGTTGACGCCGGAGAGTTTGCCGAGCGAGTCAGCCAGCGTATCGGACAGCCGGCGCTGTGCGCTGTTGTCGTCGATGGAGGTCGTCGAAATCGTCGCCGTCGATTTGACCACTTCGGAGGCGATGGTGCGCAACGGTCCGCCCGTTGACTGTGCCAGCGCGACCGTCACGGTAACGGCGCGGCCGTCGATGACTTCAAAATTTTGCGATGTGACGCCATTGAATCCGCGCGCGAAAACGCGCGCGCGGTAGATGCCGCTCGGCACGTCGGTAAAGCGCACTTTGCCGTCGTTGCCGGTAAACTCGCTCGTGATCACCGGGCCGTCGAGCATGACGCGCGCCAGCACGACCGGCGCCTTCGTGGCCGCGTCTTGAACGACGATGTCGATCTCGCCGCTTTCGGCTTGTGCCAGAGCAGGCAGGGCGCCCGCAAACAGTGCGAGGGTGAGGACGAAACTCAGCAAGCGACGCATATCGCTTCCTTTTACCACGCGGCGGTTTGGAAATGGCTGAGAACTAATTAGAGCTTAATCGAGACGATTGTGCCGCGGCCGGGCGCGCTCTGAATGCTGATGCTGCCGCCGGCGCGGTCCACTGCGCGTTTTGCGATCGCAAGCCCGAGTCCCGTGCCGGGAATTTCGCCGCGCGCGTCGCCGCGGTAAAAACGCTCGAAGGCGTGGAGGCGCTCGGACTCGCTCATGCCGGGTCCTTCGTCCGCGACGCTCAGTACGGTGCTGCCGTCTTCGCGGAACGCACGCAGATGAATCGGCGCGCCGGGTGCGTACTTGAGCGCGTTTTCGACGACGTTCCACAGCGCCTCGCCGATCTCGCCCCGATCCGCATACACCGCTTTCACGCCGTCGACGCTGTAATCGATAGGGCGTTCTTCGTCCATCCGGCGCGCCGCCTCACACTGGTCTCGCAGCAGTTGGGGCACGTCGATCTCCACGGGCTCCGGCGCGTTTTCGCCTTCCATGCGAGCAAGCCGCATGAGGCGATCGACCAACCCGCGCATGTGCTCTTTCTCGAGCGACATCGTGGAGAGAATTTGCTTGGCGACCTTGGGTTCTTCAATCGCACCGCGGCGCAGCACATCGATGTAGCCGGCAATCACCGTCAGCGGCGTGCGCAGTTCGTGCCCTGCGTCGGCGACGAATTGGCGCATGCGCGCTTCGGTTGCGCGCCGTTCGTCCATTGCCGCGGCGACGCTCGCCGCCGCGTCGTTATAGGCTTCGGTCAGCGTCGACACTTCGTCGCCGCCCGCGGTGACGAACTGCCGCTGCGTGTAATCGCCGTCCGCAAGGGCGCGCAGCGAACCGGTGACCTCGTTCATCGGCGCAAGCGCTTGCCGCGCGACAATCCGTCCAACGAACCACGAAACGCCCAGCGCAACGACGGCGATGCCGAAGATGATCCACCAGTACGGAATCAGATTCGCAAAAATGATCCACCCCGACGCTTCAAACGTGACGTAACCGCCTTCGACGGCGATGATCGCCCACCAATCGTGCCGCGGCGACGTAAGCAGCGATCCGCCACGTCCGTGCGTCCCTGGCGGATTTTCGATTGGTTCGCCCGCGCTCGACGGCGGCGGCGCCAGGCGCGTTCTTCCGCGCACGACGCGATCGAGAACATCCGGATGCACGCTCCGATCGCCGCCCAAGAATTTGCCGCCTGTGTCGTACACCGCGACGCGCAGCCCGATACCGCTGAGATCGCGTGCGATGCGCGGAGCGGCCTGCGCGAGCGTTTGCCCTTCGTTTTGAAAGCGCGCGGCGAGGAAGCGCGCTTCCTCGTGTTTGGCGATGATGATGTCGTTGCTAAAGCCCGCAAGCTCGTAAATCAGCGCGATGGACGAAGCGATCACGACCAGCAGCACGGTCACGCCGAGCAGCACGGTATACAGCGTTGCTAAACGCGACGCCAAGGATCGCTTCGGCATCCGGACGCTCATTGAGCCACGCCGTATCCCACGCCGCGCACGGTACGGATAAACGACTGCTGGTCGGGCCGGTCGATTTTCGCGCGCAAATACGAGATGTACGTTTCGACGATGTTGGGGCCGCCCTCGAAATCGTGGCCCCACACCAGTTCGAGCAAATGGTCTTTGCTGAAGACGCGCCGGGGCTCACGCATGAACACTTCCAGTAAATCGAATTCCCGCTGCGTGAGATCCAAGCGGTCTTGCCCCCGCCACACTTCGCGCGTCGCCGGATTCATCGAAACGTCGTGCCAACGCAGCACGTCTTCTTCGATGAGCTGCGGGCGCCGCAACTTGGCTTGCAAGCGCGCAATCAGCTCTTCGAAGACGAACGGCTTGACCAGATAATCGTCCGCTCCGGCACCCAGGCTGGTTACCTTGTCAGCCGTTTCGCCTTTTGCGGTGAGCATGAGAATCGGTGCCTGCGTGATCTGACGCAAGCGCGGCAAGAGCGTGATGCCGTCGATCTTCGGCATCATGACGTCGAGCACGATCACTTCGGGATCCCACGCGCGGACGAGTTCGAGCGCGGCTTGTCCGTCGGCGGCGGTACGAACGGTAAAACCCTCGCGCGTTAAACCGAGTTCGAGCATTTCGCGGACGAAGCGGTCGTCGTCGACCACGGCAATGCGGCAGGGCTGCATGGAGAGCATTCTACGGTAGATCCTCGCCGCAAACCCTTGGACGCGGCTGGGCCGCGGGCGGGTTCACGCCACGCGGCGTACCCGTTGACCGGAAACCAAGGACGCCGCCCGGATGCTCTCGACCGGATGTGAGACGATGCGAATACCGCGTGCCTGCAGCTCGCTGCAGGTCTGCTCGTCCGGGAACCAGTGCGCGAACAGATGGACTTCGTCGGTCCGGGCCTGCGCGGCGAGCGTGAGCAAGACGTCGGCCAACGTACACGTGCGCTGCTCGCGCAGCCGATCCGTGACCTCGCTTCGGAACTGCGCGCCATTCCATCCGCCGGCGACGATCAGCAGCCGCTGCATCGCGGCCGGACTCGTGCCTTCAAAATCGACCGCGAGAACACGCGCGCGTTCGGCCAAAGCGCGGTCTACTTCGGCGTGAAGTGTCGCGGGAGTGATGCTGGCCGCCTCGCCCGCCTCGAGAATGGCTCCCGCTCCGATGATGTAGTCCATGAAAAAAGCCTAGGGCGCAAACATGCCACCTGTATGGCACGTTCGCGCCCTGCCCACCCCGGATGCTAGTCCGCTTCTGTGGTTTAGGCGCCGGCGGCGCGGTTGCGCTCCGCGGCCGGTTTCTTTTTGCTCCCGCTAAAGAGCCCGAGCATCGAGTCGACGATGAGCGGATCCCATTGCGTGCCGCGACCCGTTTCGAGAATCTCGATGGCCCGCCGCGGCGGTATCGCCTTGCGGTACGGACGGTCGCTGATCATCGCATGGAATGCGTCGGCAACGGCGACCACGCGCGCTTCGAACGGGATATTCTCGCCGGTCAGGCCATCGGGGTAGCCCAGTCCGTCCCAGCGCTCGTGGTGCGCGCGTACGATGATGCCGCAGCGTGCGAGCGTCGGGATTTGGCTGAGAATCCGCTGGCCCGATGCGCAATGGTCACGCATCACGTCCCACTCTGCGGAAGTCAGCGGGCCAGTTTTAAACAGGATGCTCTCGGGCGTCGAGACCTTGCCGATGTCGTGCAAGAGCGCGCACAGCTCGATGAATTCCGTCGTTTCTCTGGTGAGGCCCATCGCCTCGCACAGCCGGCGTGCCCATTCGCCGGTGGCTTTGGAGTGACAACACGTCTGCGAGTCGCGCTCGCCGAGCATTGCGAGCAGCGCTTCCATCGATTCCGAGTGCGCCGACCGCGTTTCGCAGTCATCTTCCCCCAAGGCGGATAGGGCCGATTGAATCTCTGTTTTCAATACCTCGAGGAACGCCAGGAGGCGGCCGTGATCGATCGGATACCGGTTGGCTTCGCTTGCAATCACGTGCGCGGCGGCCGAGGCCAGCTCCATTGCGTGCGGTGCGCCCAGGCGCCGCCCTTCGCGAACGGCCCATGTGGCCAAGCCGACGGGCTTGGAGAGCTGAACCGACAGGCAGAGCCGGTCGAGGATGAGCTCTATCGACGATTCCAGCGCCGGATCACCGAACAATGCGGGATCCTGAACCTGCTCTACGACCTGCGTGGTGAGTGCACGCAGGTTACCCGAGAGCGCAGATGCCGCGCCGGGCAGTGTGTGAACGTCCATGTTCGCGATCCTTTGATTTGGACGAGGAGTAGGTGTGGACTTTAGCCGGAGCCGACGGGCGGGGTGCTGCAGGCGGCGGCAATGATGACGGCGGCGACGACAAGGGTTGTGACCATGTAAAAAATCCTCGCGGTTGGAAGGCGGTATGTCTATTACGAGGATAGGCCCGTTCGGGCCGGGGGTCTGTACCTAACTTTAGGTATGCCGTTTTTTTAGGCGTTGCTATCCTAAGAGACCGCGCTTGCGCGCGACGTTCAGGGCCTCGTTCCGGCCGCTGCAGCCGAGTTTCTTGATGAGGTTCTTAATGTGTACTTGCACCGTGTATACGCTGCGGCCGGTTTCCATTGCGATATCTTTGGGACTCTTGCCTTCCGCGAGCGACCGCACCACGTCAATCTCCGCCGGGGTCAGCGCGATGTCCGTAGCGGCTTGCTCTTCGAAGCACTGCTCCGCCGCACGCTCGAGCAACCGGGCAACGCCGCCATACCCCGTCAGACGCAACCGCGCGATCGCCTCATCGATATCGCCGCGCAGCATCGGATTCTTAACGGCGCGGCACAACGCGGTAACGACCTCGCGCGTACCGTCCACGGACGGCCCGCCCACCGTGTCGCGGCGCTGCAGAATGCGCGTCGCGTTCGTGATGCGGCCCGCGAGCGCTTCAACGGCCGCGCACAGCAGCCGGGTGATCTCACCCATGCGTTGCGCATACAGATATGCAAAGCGTTCTTGGTCGAGCCGTTCTTGAATGTGCGAAACGATGTCCAGCGCCACATCGCGCCGGCCGCTGCAAACCGCACACATCGCTTTCACTGCATCCTCGAACAAGTTTTCGAAGAGATAAAACCCGCGGTCGTTGAGCGTTGAAAGCTGGCGGTAGGCTTCAGCGAACTGTCCGCTCCACGCGGCAGTCATCGCGCGACTGCGAACAATATATCCAAGGCGCGCGGAATCGCTCGTGGATACGCCCGCCAATTGCTGCTCGAGCGTCTGCAGACGATCGGCATTGCCGCGTAACCTTTCGGCCTGCATGAGATGCAGAAAGGCCGTTTGCATCGAAAACCGATCGCCCGCCTTTAGAGATAGACTAAGCGTCTGCTGTGCGTACCAGACATACTTCGTAACGTCGTCTTCATAGAAAAGCGCTGCGCTGGCTAAGCCGCCTAACGCATCTGCGCCCGTAAAGAACAACGAGCAATTCACAGCCAGCGCATGCGCACGGCTATAGTAACCCTCAACTACATCCCGTTGCAGGCCTAGCGCCATAGCTGCAATGCCCAGACGGTGCTGCAGTCTGGCACAAATCTCGTCGGAGTCGAGCTCTGCCAGAAACGATTCCGCGCGCTGCATGGCCGATCGTGCGTCCTCGACTCGTTTCGCAAACGCGTACGCCGGCGCGAGCAGACTAATCGCCTGCGCACGCACGTTCACAGGCAATTGCGAATCCTGCGCAAGAGGATCCAGCAGACCGATGACGTCGCGGTTTTGGTTGAACAGAATCGACCCTAACCGAAGAGCGAGATGCGCGCGTAGATTGCTGTGGCCGGCGCGCTGGATCGCGCGGCCGAGCAGCGATTCCGCCCGGTCGAAGCGCCCTGCCGCGGCCTCCGAAACGCCGCGAAGCCCAAGAACCACTGCATTCGTGGCGCGGATTTCCTGCGAAAGCGCCTCCAAGGCGTCAGCGACGACGTCAGCATGTCCCTGGTCGAGCAGATCGAATCCCGACGCGAGCAGCCGCAGCACGTCGTCTTCATCGTGCGCTGCCGCGTACAACGTGAGCGCGCCCGCGATGTTCCCGGCCTGTTCGAGCGCCATCGCCGCGCGCTTTTGCATCGTTTCCGTGGCGTTGTCGCCTTCGAGTTCGACTTGATGCTGAAGGAAATCGCCGAAGAGATCGTGGCAGCGGTAGACGCCGGGACGCTCCGGATAGATGAACGCCACGCGATCGCGCAACGCCTCGACGAGCGCCTTGCCTTTGGTATAGCCGGCGGCGCGCAGCACTTCGAGATCGATCTCCGGCAGAAAGCCGATGAAGTGCAGCAACTCGCGTTCCTCGTCGTCGAGGGACTGATAGACCTGCTCTGCGAGATAGCGGTACACCATCTCGCGCGTGGTTGCCGAGATGTTGCGCAGATCGATCGAACGCGTCGACGTGCGCAGCGCAAAACTGAGCGCCGTCGGCCAGCCTTCGGTCATCGACAGAATTTCCGACAGTTCTTCGTCGCGAACGCCGACGCGCGAGGCTTTGGCCGCTTCACGCGCTTCGTCAATCGTGAAGCGCAAGTCTTGCTCGTCGATGTTGAGGTCCATCTCACCGTATGCGAGCCACGAACCAACCGGTAAATCGAGCGACGAGCGTGACGCGAT
>DAISWS010000047.1:2219-18805 GCA_036826275.1 Vulcanimicrobiaceae bacterium | reverse complement strand
CGTGCCGAAGTGTATGTAGCGGCGGATGCCGTCTTCCTCGCGGCGGACGACGAGTATCGCTTTCGCATGCGTTTTCAGCCCGGCGAATCCATAGACGACGTGTACGCCGGCACGTTCCAAGCGACGCGCCCATTCAATGTTGTTCTCTTCGTCGAATCGCGCTTTGAGTTCGATGAGCACGGCGACTTGCTTTTCGTTTTCCGCCGCATCGAGCAGCGCGCGGACGATCGGCGAGTTCTTTCCGGACGTCCGGTAGAGCGTCGCCTTAATCGCGAGCACGTTTTCGTCCGCAGCGGCTTCTTGCAAGAACTGCACGACCGGATCGAACGATTCGTACGGATGATGCAGCAGCACGTCGCCTTCGCGAATGGTCGCAAAAAGATCGGTTACGCCGATGAGCCGCTTGGGAATTGCCGGCGTATACGGCGCATCGTGCAGTTGCGGGTAATCGATATTCGCGATTGTCCACAGATCGGCCAGGCCCATCATGCCGTCGATCTCGTAGCAATCGACGCTCGCCAACTCGAGCGCCTTGAGTAAGAAATCGCGTATGTATTCCGGCATGCCGCGCTCGATTTCCAAGCGCACCGGCTCGCCGAAGCGGCGCCTTTGCAACTCCGACTCGATTGCGCGCAACAGATCGTCCGCTTCGTCCTCTTGCAATTCCAGATCGGCGTCGCGCGTCACCCGGAAGAGATACGAGTCGCGCACTTCCATGCCGGGAAAAAGCGCACTCAAATGCTGCGCGATGAGATCTTCGAGCAGCACGTACCAGCGCTGGCCTTCGGGCGCCGGCTCGACCGGCACGAACCGCGGCAGCGTCTGCGGAATTTTCACGCGCGCGAAACGCAGCTCGACGCCTTCGGGCGTGACTTCTTCAAGTTCGACGGCAAGCGAAAGCGACAGATTCGAAATGTACGGAAACGGATGCCCGGAATCCACCGCGAGCGGCGTAAGCACCGGGAAGACGCGGTCGTCGAACGCGCGCTCCAGATGCGCGCGCTGTTCCTCGCCGAGATCCGCCACGCGCCACAACTTGATGCCGCTGCCCTCCAGCGCCGGGAACAACTGTTCTTTGAGCAGATGCATTTCGCGCGCCAGCGATACGCGTAGCCGTTCGGAGATCGCGAGCAAATGCTCCGGCGGCGTGCGCCCGTCTTCCGAGCGGCGGTGAATCTGCGCGGCGATCTGCTGCTTGATGCCCGCGACGCGGATCATGAAATACTCGTCGAGGTTCGTACCGTAGATGGCGATGAACTTGAAGCGTTCGAGAAGCGGCGTGCGCTCGTCCAGCGCCTCCTCCAGCACGCGATCGTTGAACTCGAGCCACGATAACTCACGGCTGATATAGAGCGCGGGATCGTCGAGATTGCGGGGAAACGCCTCGGGCGCAACCGGGGCCTGCGAGCGCGATAACATGTATGCAGCCGGGATTCGACGCCCGGCAGGCAAACACTAGCGGCGTGAGCTGGGCCGACGTGGCTGCCCACATTGAAACCTACCTGGCACTTGCCGCGGCCGCGCTCGTGCTCGGCTCGGTGACGGGCATCGTTTTGGGCGGAGCAGCAGCGCATGTCGGCGCGCTGCGAACGCCGGTTTTGGCGCTCACGAACGTCGGACGAGCCGTTCCGAGCCTCGCGCTGCTTACGTTCATGGTGCCGCTGTTCGGCTTCGGATTTGTGCCCGCGGTCGTTGCCCTCACGATCCTTGCGAGCGCACCAATCGCGATCACCACCGACGTCGCGTTTCGCGCCGTTTCCCCGGCCGCCATCGACAGTGCGCGCGGCATGGGCATGACGCCGTGGCAGATTCTGCGGCGCGTCGAATGGCCGCTCGCCTTTGCCGTGATCTTCGCCGGCGTGCGTACCGCCGCAACGGAGGTGATCGCAAGCGCGGTTTTAGCAGCGTTTATCGGCGCAGGGGGGTTGGGAGAACTCATCACGACGGGATTGCAGGCGAACCAACCCGATCGTTTGTGGACCGGTGTCGCGGCAATTGCCGCTATCGCCGTTTTCGCCGAGTATACGCTGGCGTTCGCGCAGCGCCGTATAGGAGAACCGGTTTGAAGATCTCACGCAGCCGTTCCATCGCACTCATCGGCGCGGCGCTCGTGCTGCCGCAGTGCGGCGCCAAAGGCGAGGGCGGCGCGGCCGCACCGGTCAAAGTCGGATCGAAGAATTTCGGTGAGAACATCATCGTCGGCGAAATATATGCGGCCGCGCTCGAGCAAGCCGGCTTTCAGGTGCAGCGTCAGATGAATTTGGGCAGCACGCAGATCGCGATGGCGGCGATGGAGCGCGGCGACATCGATCTCTATCCGGAATACACGGGAACCGGACTTATCGACGTCTTGCACTTACAGCCGATCCGCGATGCGAAAGCGCTCTATCAACGCGTGCGCATGCAGTACCAAGAGCGGTACGGCATGGCGTGGCTCAACCCCGCACCGGCAAATGATTCGCAAGGACTTGCGGTTTCGAAAGCGGTTGCCGCGCGGGGCATACGCACGCTCTCGCAGTGCGCGCAAGCTGCGCCGCAACTGCGCCTGGCGGCGGTGCCGGAGTTCGTCGCGCGCGCGGATGCGTTGCCAGGCTTGCAAAAATTCTACGGCGGTTTCAAGTTCAAGGTCGTGAGCACGTACACGATCGGCTTACAGTACGAAGCGCTGCAGCGCGGCCAGGCCGACGTATGCACCGCATTTACGACCGACGCGCAGATTAAAGAGTACGGCCTCGTGCTGCTGCAAGACGACCGGCATTTCTGGCCGGCGTACAATATCGCACCCGTCGTGCGGGACGATACGCTCAAGGCGCACCCGAAGATCGCGCCGGTGCTCAACGCGCTGGGACCGCGCCTGACGACCGATGCGGTGATGGGCATGAACTACGACTACACGGTGCGCAAACAAGAGGCAGCGGACATCGCGCACGCCTTCGTCTACGGAACGCGTTGAAGGCCGTCCGCTTCGACTCGGTCGTCGTCCGGTACCCCGGCGCCGATCGGAACGCCGTCGACGACGTCAGCGTCGCGATTCCGTCGGGCAGTTTTACGGTGCTGCTCGGACCGTCGGGTTGCGGTAAGAGCACGCTGCTGCGCACCGTCAACCGTCTTGTCGTTCCGGCTTCCGGAGACGTGTACGTCGGCGATCGATCCGTTTCGTCGCAAGATGCGGTGTCGCTACGCCGCACGATCGGATACGTGATTCAAGCGGTCGGCCTTTTCGCGCACATGACGGTCGCTCAAAACATTGCCGTCGTTCCGGAACTGCTGCGCTGGGATCGCGCGCGCATCGAAGCGCGCGTCGACGAATTGCTGCAACTCGTCGGGCTCGAGCCGTCGCGCTACCGCAACCGCTATCCGCGCGAGCTCTCCGGCGGCGAGCAGCAGCGCGTCGGCGTCGCGCGAGCGATCGCGGCGGAACCTCCCGTGCTTCTGATGGACGAGCCGTTCGGTGCTGTCGACGCAATCGTCCGGCGTACGCTGCAAGACGAGATCCGCCGCATTGCCGGCACGCTGCGCACGACGATCCTCTTTGTCACGCACGACGTCGACGAAGCGCTCCGGTTAGCCGACCGGATCGTCGTCATGCGCGAAGGCCGGATCGAGCAAGAGGGTACGCCCGGCGAGATTCTCTCGTCGCCCGCAACGGCATACGTACGGCAGTTGTTTTCGATCGACCCGGAACTGCGCCGCTACGATGCGGTGCGCAGCGCGCTGTGAACTACCTGACCGATCATCTGAGCGAGATCGGCGCTCTGACGCTGCAGCATCTCGCTTTGGTGTCGTGCGGCTTGGCCATCGGATTGCTCGTCGCGGGCGCACTGACATACGTGGTCTTGCAGTTGCGGCGTGCTGACACGCCGGTGTTTGCGCTTGCGGGCATCATCTACACGATTCCCTCGCTCGCGCTGCTGGCCATCGCTGTGAGGTATTTGGGACTGGGGTTCTGGCCCGTCGTTCTCATTTTGGCGGCGTACGCGCAGTTTATTTTGGTCCGCGGAATCGTCACCGCGTTGCGCGACGTCCCGGAGGCGCAGCTCGACGCGGCGCGGGGACTGGGCATGTCGCCGCCGCAAGCATTTTGGCGCGTCCAAGTTCCGCTCGCGACCCCTCTGCTGCTCGGCGCGGTACGCTTAGCGACGGTCGCGCTCATCGCCATCGCAACGCTCGGCGGCTACGTCGGAGCAGGCGGATTAGGCAACGAAATCTTCCTCGGCTTGCAGCGGCAATATCTCTCGCAAACGCTTGCGGGCAGCATTCCGGTTGCCGCGCTCGCCGTCATCGCCGATGCGCTGCTCCGCCTCGCGGAACGCGGGGCACGCGCACGCGTGATATGACGTTACGGGAATAGGTAGTTCTTGAACCAGTCGGTCTCGATGTGCAGGCGTTCGATGCGGTGCAGTGGCGAGCCGGTACGGGAGAGATCGTGGTTTTCGCCGGGGACGTCGACGTATTCAACCGTGCGGCCCAGAATTTTGAGCGCCGTGAATTCTTGCAGCGTTTGATCGATGGGCGTGCGCGTGTCTTCGTCGGAATGCAAGATCAAGAGCGGCGTGTGCACGTCTTGAACGAACGTGATCGGCGACTCCGTGTAATTCAAACTCGTGTTGTCCCAATACGAGCCGAAGCCGTACTTGGAATTGTATAATCCGAAGCCGTTCGCACCGGCAAAATCGGCGCCGAGCTGTTCGGTACTCAAGTTGCTGACCGCGCGTTCAGCGATTGCCGTCTTGTAACGGTTGGTGTGCGAGATCACCCAGAGCGTCGCGTAGCCGCCGTAGCTGCCGCCGCTCACTGCCAGGCGGTTCGGATCGACGCCCGGATACGCGATCGCTCGATCCATGACGCGCTGCACGTCGTCGAACATCGCCTCGCCCCAATGCTGGTTCAACGCGGCCTCGAAGTCGTAGCCGTGTCCGGTGCTGCCGCGCGGATCGGAGAACACGACGTTGTAGCCTTGGCCCGCCCAATATTGCAACTCGTGAAAGAACGTCTGGCCGAACTGCGTTTGCGGTCCGCCGTGGATGTCGAGGATGGTCGGCCGTTTGCCGTGCGCTTTCGGACCGACCGCGGGCATGAACCATGCCTGCACGGTGAAGCCGGCGTTGTCTTTCACGGTGAATTCACGGGGTTGCGAGAGCAGCACGTTTGCCAGATAACCGTCATTGAGACCGGTGAGGCGTTTTGATTTACCGGTCGTCAGATCCAACACGTACACTTCCCGCGGATGCGTGAAGTCCGAGAGCGTGTACGCAACGTAGCGGCCGTGCACGTCCATCGTGCATTCCGCTGCTTCGCCGCGCGAGGTGAGCTTCGTGACCGCGCCCGTGCCCGGATCGAGCTTGACCAGGGCGCTGTAGCCGGGCTGTTCCACGTTCGCGATCGCGAACGTATCGTGCGGCGCGAATTGGAAAGACAGGCCGCTGGGCTCGCCCATGTCCGCGAGCACGCTGTCGCCAAATTGCGTCGTGTCTTTCTGCACGACCGTTTGCGAACTGCCGCCTGCGGTACGCATCAGCGCGGCGAACTCCGCCGGATCGGCGATGCCTGCACTTGCGTACCAGATATGGCCGGAGCGGTCGTAGCCGAGCAAATAGTTCGCGGGAGCGCTTGAAGCGATCTTGCGCATCGCTCCGCCGCTCGCCGGCATGGTGTAGACGTCATTGTTGCCTGACGTCACCGCATCGTACCGCAGCGAATTAAATGCGATCGTCTTATCGTCCGGCGACCATTGCGCGCCGCCTTCGCCCCAGCGCATACCGCTTGTGAGCGCGTGCGCGCCGCTGCCGTCTGCGTTCATCACCCAGATGTGCGGAAACATATTGTACGTGAAACCTTCGCCGTTGGTCTCGAAATACAGATGGTGGATGATGCGGATATCGCTGTTGCGCTGATCCTTTGACGGCTTGAAACCGGCCGCTTTGAAGTCGGCTTGCGCCGGCGGCGGCGTCTGCACGGCAACGACGCTGAAGGCAATGTGCCTGCCGTCGTGCGAGTACACCGGACTTCCGGCGCCATCTTTGACGTGTGAAAGTTGTTTGATTGCGCCGGTAGCGACGTTGTATGTAAAAATCTGCGGCTTGCCGCCCTTCTTCTGCGGGCCGCGCACGAAGGCGAAACTGCGGCTATCCGGCGCCCAATTCGGACTGCCGTCCTTTCCATCGTGCGTGATGCGCTGCAGCCCCGTGCCGTCGGTGCGCACGAGGTAGAGATCCGTCGCGTACTTGTCCTTAGGGCCGTTCATGCGCCGTGCTTCGAACACCACGCGCCGGCCGTCCGGCGAAATCTGCGGGTTTCCCACGAAGACGATTTTGTAGAGGTCTTCCGCCGCTACGGGACGCTGGGCGGCCTGCGCACTCACCGGCAACAGCAATGCAATGGCAAAAAAGACGACGTTTCTCATGCCGGGGTATAGAGGTTTACGCTAAAGCGCTCCTGCGCGTCGGTCCACGTGCGCGCGAGCGAGAGTCCCGCGGCATGACCCAGTGCCTTCAAATCGTCACCGGAATACTTATAGGACGACTCCATGTGAATGGTTTCGCCTTCCGCGAACGTGACGGCCGTATCGAGTGCGTCGATGCGCACGTCCTGCGCGCGCGTCGATCGCAGATACGAGGCCACGCGCCCTTCCGTTTCCTCGTAACGCGGCACGTGTTCGAAGCGCCGCAGATCGAAGCTGCCGCCGAGTTCGCGGTTGATGCGGCTGAGCAAATTTTTGTTGAAGGCGGCGGTGACGCCGGCCGGATCGTCGTACGCAAGCCGCAGCACGCTCGGGTCTTTCTTCAGATCGGCGCCGAGCAGCAATCCGTCGCCGGGCCGGAGCATCTTGGCGATGGCGCTCAGCAATTCAATACCGGCGGTCGGCTCGTAATTCCCGATGTTCGAACCCATGAACATGGCGAGCATCTTGCCGCTTCCGCGGAGTTCGGGCGCGCCGAGCATCGAGAAGTAATCGCCCTCGAACGCATGCACCGCGAGCTGCGGATAATCGCGCACCAGCGCAGTTGCGGATGCACGCAGCGCTTCTCCCGAAATATCGATTGGAGCGTAGCGCAGCGCGCGCTGCACGCGCAGCGCTTCTTCGATCAAAACGCGCGTCTTGGCCGCGCTGCCGCTGCCGAGTTCGACGAACTGAACGGGATTGCCGAGCGCGCGAACGATTTCCCAACCCCATTCGCGCAAAATCTCCGTCTCCGCGCGCGTGAGATAGTATTCCGGCAGCACGGTGATTGCGTCGAACAGCGCCGAGCCGACCTCGTCATAAAAGTACTTCGAGGCCAGCCGTTTCGGCGTGGCGCACAAGCCTGCGCGGACATCGTCGGCGAACGTCGCCACCCGCTGCGGCTTCGGGCCCGAATGAATCTGCAGACGGGCGTCGGGCCCGGTTATCCGATGCATGTGCTGGGAATGATACCACGCGGGAGGCCATCGCCAATCATGATCAGCCAAGACGTCACCATTGCCGTAAATGGTTCCAACATGCCGGCATACCTAGCGCGGCCGCAAGAGGGCTCGGGGCCGCACCCGGCCGTGATCGTGCTCGGCGAGGTCTTCGGCTTCACGCCCGAGACCCGTCGCGTCACCGAATTGCTCGCGAGCATCGGGTACGTCGGACTGGCGATCAATTATTATCACCGCACCAGCCCCCACATGGCGGAGCAGTACACGGAAGAAGGCAACAAACGCGCGTACGAAGCGGCCGCCTCGGTGACTGCCGGCGATCTGGGCGACGACGTGCGGGCTGCGATCGAGTGGCTCAACGCGCAGCCGTTCGTCAAAGGCGGCAAGATCGCGACCTGCGGATTCGGCTTCGGTGCGACCGCAGCGTTCGTAACGTCGGACATCAGCGACCTGAGCGGTGCCATTCTTTTCTATCCGACGCATCTAACGTCCGGAATGCCGGGCGGCGCCGAGCCGCCGATCGATCGCGCGAGCGAGGTGAACGTTCCGTTGCTCTTGATCTTCGGCGAACAGGACTACTACGTTTCACGCTTCGAGATGGATCGCGTTCATCAAACGCTTCGCTCGGCGAACAAAGACGTGCGCGTGCAGATCTATCCGAAAGTCGGCCACTCATTCTTCCGCCACGGGCGCCCGCAGGCGGTTGCGGAATTGCAGCGCTATTCGGATGAATCGGTGGCACAGGCCGTCGCCGACTCGTGGGACGTCGTCAAAGCATTTTTGATGGACGTCTTCAATCGCCCACAACGGCGCGCAGCCGAGACCGGTGATATCCGTACGCAGCGTACGCAACAAGTCCAAGCGTAAACCACACCAAAAAGCGCACCCACGTCGCAACGCTCAGTCCGTACGCGATGAGATAGAAGCAGCTCCCCGCGCCGAGTATGGTAAAAACGAGCGCGAGCGGCGCGCGGAACGGACGTTTTGCGCCGGGATTCACGACGCGCAGCACGAGCACGCCCAAGCAGACGATACCGAATGCCGATAACGTGCCGATGTTCACAAAGTTCAGCAAATCGGTAAGCGGAAGAATCGCAGCCAGCGCCGCGACGATTACGCCGGTTACAAACGTCATGCGTGCGGGCGTACGAAAACGCGGATGCACGCGCGCAACCCCTGGCGGCAGCATCCGATCGCGCGCCATGACGTAAAAAATGCGGATCTGTCCCAGCAGCGAGGTCAGCATTACCGTCGTGTTGCCGGCGATGCCGCCCAGGCCGACGATCCAATACACGAGCCGTGACGCGTGCGCGCCTCGCACCGCGTCGAGCATCGCGGCGCCGTCGCTGAGCTTCGTATACGGCATGACGCCGACGGTTACGTACGCCAGTGCCATGTACAGAATTCCGCCGATGGCAAGCGAGAGCAGAATGCCGACCGGCACGTCGCGCACGGGATTGCTCGCTTCTTCCGACGCGACGGTCACGGTGTCGAAACCGATGTACGCGTAAAATACGAGCGCGGTTCCGGCGACGATGCCGTGCCACCCGTGCGGCGCGAACGGCGTAAAATTGCCGCCGTGCACCACGCCGGCAATCGCGGCGAAAAACACGATCATCGTGGCGATCTGAAAGACGACGAGCGCGGCGTTCGTTCGCGCGGATTCACGGATGCCGACCGCAACGAGCGCCGTAACGGCAATGACGACGAGCGCCGCGATGACATCGAGCTGCGGATGAAATGCGACGAACGGCCACCGATCGGTCGTCGTGTACGTGGCCGACTGCGCCCACGCAGGAAGCGTGACGCCCGCGTTGCCGAGCAACGATTGCAAAAACGCCGACCACGACGAGGCCGTCGGCGCGACGGAGAGTCCGTATTCCAGAATGAGATCCCAGCCGATGATCCACGCGATGAATTCGCCCAGCGTCGCGTACGCGTACGTGTAAGCGCTCCCGGCCACCGGCACCATCGATGCAAACTCGGCGTAGCAGAGTGCAACGCAAACGCAGACGAGACCGGACAACAAGAACGAGAGCACCACGCCCGGGCCCGCGGCATGCGCGCCGGCGCCGATGGTCGGAAAAATTCCCCCGAGCATCGTGCCCAGGCCAATCGCCGTAAGCGCGGGCCATCCGAGTGCGCGGCGCAGCGTCGGACCTTCGGCTTCGGGCAACGTCCACGCGAGCGGCTGCCGCGCGAGCAGCCGCCGCATGACATGATTCACGTAGTTATTTGGCGATAGGACAGAGCGAATGAATCGCCGTTTCGGCCTGGGTATCCGGCGCCAGAGCTGCGGGGCGAACGTAAACGGCGGTGTACTTATCCGTTCCTATGACCGCGTCCGTCATTTCGACGGACATTTTGCGTCCCTTGTTATCGGTGCCCGCCGCAACGTACTGCTCGCCCGGCTGCGTGCCGCAGAACCTCGTCGGTCCTTGGCGCACGACTTTAACGTCCTTCGTCCGCGTGGACGATTCAATCTCGTTGAAGTTCATGCTCTTGTCCGAGGCATTCGTCTTCACCAACATCAAGAACTGACCGTTGCTTTTGTCGGTGCCGGCCTTGAACCACATCTGAAAGCGGCCCATGATCGCCGGCGTTCCGCTCCATCCCGTGGGCGGTTGAAATTGGGTCCCTTGCGTAACGCTCGCACATCCGGCCAGCATCCCGGCAATGCACAGCGCCACGATTGACAAACCAAATCGTGCGTTCATGCGCCGCTCTTTCTGCGTTCGTACCCGGCGATCTTTGCCCAGCGGTCCACGATGTCGTCGATATATGCGCGCGTTTCGGGGTAAGGCGGCACGCCGTGGTACTCGTCGACCGCGCCCGGGCCCGCGTTATAGGCCGCCAGTGCTGCCGCGTACGGGTTATCGTACTGCGCTTGATATGCGCGCACATATTGCGAGAGCAGCTGCGCGGCGCCGTCGATGGCGTCGAACGGGTCGAACGGGTTGATGCCGATCCCGTCGGCGGTCGAAGGTTCAAATTGCGCGATGCCGATCGCGCCGGCCGCGGAGATGGCCTGCGGATCGAATGCGGACTCCTGCAGCAGCGTCGCCGCAAGAAATTCCGGAGGAAGCCCATAGCGTTGCGCCGCGCGCACCGTCGCCGCAGCTAACCGCAACGCGTCGATCGGCGAAAGCCGCGCGTTCGTGTGTAACACCGCACGCGTTACGGCGATAGTAGGGCTCGACGTCGCGCCGCCGTCATAGAACAACCGCGCACCGAAGAGCGCGCTAGCGTACGCGGGCGCATGCCAGCTTAAGGCGGCATTGACTACGGCGGGTATGTATACGGTCGTATTCGCCGCACGCTCCGGGGGCGGCGCCGAACATCCAACGCCAAAAACACTAAGGATACAACAGATACATGCTCGTGCTTGCAGCACTCATCGTCCTCGTCGCCGGCGACTTCGCCTCAACGTTCTTCTATCACGTGCCGCAGCACCTATGGTTCAGGTTGCATCTACGCACGCACCACGACCGCCGCCGCCCATACGTGGATCACGCAGTGCTTTCCGCCGATCCCGGCGTGCTGCTCGATGGGCTGCTCGGCGCGCTGCCCTATCTGGCGGTCGCCGTGCTCGTCTGGCGCCTGTCGCCTGCGGGGGCGATTTTGGGCTTGCTGCTCGGTCAGATTCACGTTTGGTGGCGTCATACCGCCGAGCTCGGCTGGCGCACTCCGGCGCCCGTGAAGGCCATTGCGCAGGCATTGTATCTGGTCTTGCCCGAGGACCACGACCGCCACCACCGAAACCCCTGGGTCGAGTTCGGCGACATCTTTCGCTTCTATGACGCTCCCGCAAGGGCGCTTATCGCCGCTCTGAGCCCAAGAAGAGGAAACCACAGCACGTGACCAAGCGGGCGCTCTTTCTAATCTCTGACACGGGCGGCGGGCATCGCAGCGCTGCGAGCGCCATCACCGCGGCGCTGGACGAGATTACGCAGCCCTACCGGTTCGAGCACCGCATCGACGACGTGGCGGCGCATTGTTCGTTCCCGCTCACCCAGCTGGGCTGGGGCTACTCGACCGCCCTGCGCTACGCTCCGCCGGTTTACGGCGCCCTCTACTACGCGACCAACGGCCGCCGCCGGTATAAAGCGCTGGTGCGCTTCTGCGAGCCGCTCTATCGTGAGCGCCTGCGCGACCTTTTCACCAATTATCAGCCCGACGTCATCGTTTCGGTACATCCGCTGCTCAATCACGCCGCGCTGCGCGCGCGTGCAGACGCGCACATGCAGCACATTCCGATCGTCACGGTCATCACCGATCTCGGCAAAGTGCACGAATCCTGGCTGATGCCCGAAGCCGACGCAGTCGTCGTGCCCGCGCGTGAAGTGTACGAGCGCGCGCTTTCGCGCGGCGTTCAGCCTTCGCGTTTACGCATGCTCGGCCAACCGATCAGCCCGAAGTTTGACGACGTCGTCGGCACGAAAGCAGAATTGCGGGCGCAGCTGGGCTTGCCGCAGAACACGTTCGTCACGCTGCTGATGGCGGGCGGCGAAGGCGGCGGCAAACTGATGCAAACGACGATGGCGCTGGCAAAAGCCAAGCTGCCGATGCATCTGGTCGTCGTCTGCGGACGCAACGAAACGCTGCGCCTGAAGCTCGAAGATCTCGCCGCCATGCTTCCCACGCCGATGACGGTGCTCGGCTTCACGAATAAGATTCCCGAACTGATGCGCACGGCAGATCTGCTCGTCACCAAAGCGGGGCCCGGAACGCTCGCCGAAGCAAACGCGGCGCAATTGCCGGTCGTCGTTTATGATTACGTTCCCGGACAAGAACGCGGCAACGTCGAGTTCGTGCGCCACAACGGCATCGGCGAAGTGGCGATTCACAGTACGGCGGAAGTCGTGCGCGCGGTACAGCGCCTGGTCAACAATCCGCAACGCATGGCCGCGATGCGTCACAATCAAGAGATCGTCGCGCCCAAGCGCAGCTCCCGCCGCATAGCGGCGCTCATCGCCTCCATGGCAAACACCGGTACGATTCCAAACGACGACGAGTACGTACCAATGCGCGAAGCCGTTTCGATTTAAGCGGCGCTGCGCCGCGGCTGCGGACCGCCTCTCGCGCAGCACGCATCGCGCGAAGCGGCGGGTAAACGGGCGAGAAATTGGTTGCGTTCAAGTTCGGACTCGATGCGTTTTTAGTCCCCGTGCGTCCGGCTTCGAACCGACGCAGCCCCCGGCCAAGCCGCATGCTTAGCGCGCATGACCGTCTACGACAGCAACCGGCTATGGCAACGCCTGAATCTCACCGCGCAGCAACTTGCACAAGACAAATCGCTTCCGAGCACGCGCCACGCGGAAGCAATCATCGCGCAGATCCTGCGCGAAGAAGGCGCCGCGATTCCCGAAGATTACACCGTCGCTTCACTTGCCGAAGAATTGCGGCGCGCTACGCGCCACTGCCCGCCGTACGGTGTAAGGCGCCGGTTACTTTAGGCGGTCGTATACGTATGCGGCGACGTCGTGCAGATCGCGCTGCGACATGCGCCAGCGCGGCATCACCGGGCTGAGCTTCTGTCCTTCGTTGTCGACGCCCGTTGAAATAGCGCGCATTAGGAGTCGGATGGTGTACGGGTGCTTCTGAGCGTTCACCAAAGCCGTGTGCCGTAAGTCGGCGCTCACCACGCCGCCCGGAAATTTCATTCCGCCCGAACCGTCACCGCGGTGACATTGGATGCATGCGGTCTTGAGCGGCGCCGGCGAGGCCGTGATGCGGTCCCCCGCGGCATCGCGTCCGGTCATAAAGATTGCGCGGCCATTCGCGTAGGGATCGGCGGACGGAGCCGCTGTGGCAGCGGGCTTCTGGGATGAACACGCGACCGTCGCGAAAAGCGTTAGCAGTACGATGAAACGCATGCCGCTTTCTACCCGTAACGTATTCACCGTTACCTTCTTGTGCCTGCTGAGCGCCTGTGGCGCCGCTTCCACGCACGCCGCGCTCGCGCCGACACCCCTTCCACTCGATTCGCCGGACGCGCAGGCGCTCGAGCGCGCCAAACGCTCCGGACTCTGCGGAAGCGACTTTGTCACAGCCGCCGACCGTGTGGGCGATAAAATGATCGTGGCGTGCGGGGAAGGCAAACTGTTCGTACTCGATCGCGCGTTCAACGAACTTCGCTCGACGATGCTGCGCATGCGCGTGAACAGCGTGATGCCGGCCGGGACGCGCGATATCGCGGTGTTCGGCACGACCGATGGCGCCGTGCTGCAGGCGCAGCTCGCACTTTTAGACGCAGCCACGCTGCGTCCTATCGTCCAACACGACATGACGGACAGCACCTTTTTAGGCGTGTATCGCGGACGCGCGTACATCGACGATTGGTGCTGCTTCGGCCGCGCGGACGTGTATCGGCCCGCAACCATCTATTCCGTTTCCTTGAAAGACGGCAGCGAAAGCCCGCATGTCGATCTGACCCCGGATCCGCAAGCACACCCGGGCGAATCGCAACCCCTCGGCCAAGGCGAATCCAATTACCGGATCGGCAACTACTTCTACGTGCACGTACAGGACGTCACGTATCGCTACGATCTGAACGATCTGCGAAAACCACCGGTACGCATGCGCAGCTCCGTACCATGGGGGCCCGGCACGAGCCCGTGACTCGCGCTCGTGCGCACGAAGCTACAGGCTGATCCGGAAGCGCAGCGCCGTACCGCCGCCATTCGCAGGCAACTTTTCGAACCGCTCGACCAGCACGCCGCCGTTGTTCAGAACAACTTTTTGCGAGGCGGTGTTTTCGAGATTGGTGACGATCTCGACGAAACGCAGGCCGCGTTTAGCCGCTTCCGGTAAGAGTCGCGCGAGCGCAGCGGTGGCATAGCCGCGCTTTTGTTTCCATGGGACAACGGAATAGCCGATGTGCCCGAGGCACGTGGGCGGCAAACCGGTGGTGCCCTCTTGCCAGCGGAAATGCATTTCACCGCAAAATTCGCCATCCCATATCCAGCGCGTGATACGGTGGACGGGCAGCGCGAGTGCATCGTTGCACGCGCGCAAAAACGCTTCCGGCGATTCTTCGATTTGACGGAGCAACTCGCCGGGTCCGGACAAATTGAACGCCCAGCCACGCTTCAGAGCGTCAACATACCCTTGCAAATGCTCAGGGCCAGGACGGACCAGCGCCAGTGCAGCCGCCACTACAATTGGTTGTCTCCCATCGCGTCCTTGAGATATTTCGCCGGATCTTTCAGCACGTGCGCGCGCACGTCCGCCGACATGGGAAACGGATCCGTTGCAGCTTGGAGCGCCATCGTATAAGCTTTCAGCAGCGCGGCTTTTTGATCCATGGCGATGTCGGGCTTCACGCCCGTACCTTCCCAGTTGCCGCCGGTGTACGGATTGCGCGCGGTTCCAACTGGGATGAAAATCGCAAAGTGGTCGTTGAGGCGGACGTCTCCGCCGATATTCGCGCCACCCGCCGTCGTGGCGCCGATGAGCGTGGCGCGGTGAAGCGCCTGCATATCGTAACAGAACTGTTCGCCACCGGAAATCGTATCCGTTCCGGTAAGAACATACACGGGCTTTTTCAGATAACGTTGAGCACCCACGTGTACAGGCGTGTACATCTTTTCCGGTGTCACCTTGCCCTTACGCCGCCATTGGAACCCGGTGACCTCCACGGACTTCGGGAAAAAGTACGCAAGCAGATAGTTCACCGACTTTGGATCGCCGCCGCCGTTGGAGCGCATGTCGATGATAAGCGCGTCGCTGACGGACATCAGTGACATCATCTGGTCGAACGTGTTTTTCGGCGACGGATAGTCGGGAAAGCCGCCGATGCGCACGTAGCCGATGTTCCCCGCTAAATGTGCGCTGGTCATGTAGCCGTAATCCACGTACCGAAAGAACGCTTTTGCATCGGCGATCTCTGCAGGCGAGCGTTTTATCGTGCCCGCGGCGTGCGGCGGCAGCACCTCTGAAGAATAGTGCAATCCCAGATGCTTGTCGTGCGCGACCGCGTACATCGTTTTGGTGACAGCGTCACTGAACTTGTCCGGATCGCTGATGGCAACCAGGTGCGCCCGCTGCGCTTCGAGCGCCGCTTTGATGGCCGGCGCCTTTTCGATGAAGAAATACATATCGAGGGCCTTTTCAGCCGCGGTAATAGTCTGCGAGCGCACCGTCGCATCGATTTGCGGCGACGGTGACGGCGCAGGCGCCGGCGCGGCGCCCAGCGTGAAAAGGGCGATAAGGGCCCACACAACGACCCGTTTCATAAAAGAACCCTCCTGGCGATATCCACGATTCGACACGCATGAGCGCGTATCAGTGTGACGGCGCTATGACCGCGCCATCATTCGTATTGCCGCGATCGTCCCGTAAATCAACGCGCTGCCGAAACCGATGACTGCCAGCGTAAACGCGGTCCCGAGTGAGTAGGCATTGGGCGACGAATTGTAGATGTCGAGTCCCGCGCCGCTCGGGAATGCCGGCAGCAAATGCGGAAAGATCGCCTGCGCGGCGCTGGCCATGAGCGCAAGCAAAAAAACTGATGAAGCGGCCAATGCCGAAGGGCCGCTTTTGGCAAATCCCACGGCGGCCAGGGCGAGCAGCGCGACCGCGGGGGCAAGCCACATCGCCGGATGACCGGCGATCGGGTGCGTGCGAATCGTCGCTATCGTGACGCCGACGAACAGCACGATCACGGCCGGACAAAGTGCTCGCGTAATCCGGCTCGCCTGCAGCGCCAATTCCTCGCGGCTCCGCATCCACAGAAATGCGGCTCCGTGCATTGCAAGCGCAAGCAACGAAAGTACGCCGACCGCAATCGCATAGCCGTTGAGCAAAAAGGCGAACGTCCCTTGAAAATACCCATTGGCATCGAGCGGCACTCCGCGCACGACGTTCGCGATGGCGATGCCGAGAATGAATGCCAGAACGGCACTCGCCAAGGCAAAAGCGACGTCCCAAAATCCACGCCACAGCTCGCTCGGGAAATGGCCGCGCAGTTCGATCGACATGCCGCGAACCATCAGCAGCCACAGCACGATGATGAACGGCAAGTAGAAGCCACTGAACGCCGCGGCATAAGCGCGTGGAAACATCGCAAAGAGTACCGCTCCCGAAGCGATGAGGAACACTTCGTTGCCATTCCAGAACGGATTGATTGCGGCGAACGACGCGGCTCGCCCGCGATCGTCGCGCGACACGAACAGGTGCACCGC
>DAISWS010000047.1:0-2209 GCA_036826275.1 Vulcanimicrobiaceae bacterium | reverse complement strand
GGATCGGCCTGCCAGGATTGGCCGGCCGGCAACGTCACGCTCGATGGGGTAATCGCGATCGTCACCTGCTCCTCGAGCAGGCCGGCGGCGGGATCGTAGTAGCGGGCGGCGCTGCGCACGCTGCCGACCTGCTTGCCGTCGAGCTGCACCGCGAACAGGTGCACCGCGCCGACGCCCAAATCATAGCCGTCCAGCATCACGTACGCCGTGAGCATCGCTGCGAGCACAATGAACGCCGCGATATTCATGCGGGTTGCGGTGCCGGCGCTTGTTCGTGCGCCGGGCCTAGCGCGATTTCGCGCAGAATCAGCAGCAAGAACAGCACGCCGAGTAAAAAGTACATGCCTGCAAACCCGATCGTCGTAAAAATCGTTTCGCCCGCGACGACGGTCGGCGACGTTGCATCGGCGGTGCGCATCAAGCCGTACACGATCCACGGCTGCCTGCCGATTTCGGTGACCATCCAACCCGCTTCGTTCGCGATATACGGAAACGGCATCGCGAGCATCAGTATCCAGAGCATCCAACGGCTTTGCATCAGGCGGCGAAGCACGAGCAGCAGCACCGCGATGCCCATGATGCCCACGAATAACGTGCCGAGCCCGACCATCACGTGATAGGCGTAATAGGTTAGTTCGACGGGCGGCCGCAGCTGTTTCGGATATTTGACCAGACCGTCTACGTTTGCGCGGACATTGCCGTACGCAAGGAAACTCAGCACGTCAGGAACGTACAGCGGATCGATGAGCGCGTCGTGCTGCGTGTCGGGCATGCCGAAGATCGCCAGCGGCGCGCCGTGCTGCGATTGAAACAGGCCTTCCATCGCGGCGAGCTTTGCCGGCTGATCGCGCGTGACGTCGGAGCTATTCCGGTCACCCGTCGGAAACACAACGATGAGCGATGCGAAAATGCCGGCGAGCACGCCCGCACGCACGAGGCGTTCGCCAAACGCAATTTGCCGGTGCCCGAGCAAATAATACGCGCCGACGCCTGCAACGATGAAGGCACCAGCCAACAGCGCGCCCGTCATCACGTGCGAATATTGCCACCATGCAAACGGTGAGAGCAGCACCGCACCGATGCTGTGCAACTCTATGGTGCCGTTCCGCGCAATCGCGTAGCCGACGGGATGCTGCATCCACGCGTCGGTCGCGACGATAAAAAATCCGGAGAGCCACGAACCGAACCACACGGCGACGGCGGAAAACGCATGGAACGCCGGCGTAACGCGCGTGCGTCCGTACAAGAACACGCCCAGGAAAACCGACTCGAGGAAAAACGCGAAAACGCTTTCCATCGCGAGCGTCTGCCCGACCACCGAACCGGCGTGCGCGGAGAATCCGGCCCAATTCGTTCCGAATTGGAACTCCATCGGAATGCCGGTAACGACGCCTATCGCGAAGTTGATCGTGAAAATCTTCGCCCAGAAGCGCGCGATGGCTAAGGCTTGTTCGTCACCCGCGCGGATGCCCTTGACCGTGTAGAACGCGATGAACGGACCAAGCCCCATCGTTCCAATCGGGAACAGGTAATGGAACATGATCGTAAACGCGAACTGAATGCGGTCAGCAATGAGAGCGCCCTGCATCGACTCGCCTCCTGCGCATTACGGTAGCGCGCAAAGGCGGCACGCGCAAGCGGCTTTAGTCGATGCAGCGGGCTTTCGCTATGGTCTGGTGATCCAGTACGATTCGCGGCTTGCGTCCTTGTGCAGCGTGAATTGCAACGAGGTTACGCCGCTCAGGCCGTTGCCGATCGTGTATTCGGTGTCCGAGATTTTATTGCCGCAAGCGTCCATCGGCTCGATGCGGATGCGCAGCGAGCCTTTGTTCGGAAGCGTGAACGTATACGTCGATTTCGGATCGACTTGACGCGGCCCGGTGGCCGTGCGATCTCCGCCGATGATTTCCCAATGCGGAACCACGGTCGTGAATTCGCGCCTGTAAAACGTGACCCACACGTAACGCGGCGCGGCGTTTTGAAATGTAACGCGCACCTGCGACGCGCGGGCCGCGAGCGGCGAAAGCAATGCGGCCGCAACCGCCAGGATCGAAAGGGCATGGACAACCCGAAACTTCACGAGAAGCCTCCTTTCAAATGTGGGCTTGGTTCTTCTGGAGGGCAGGCGGGCAGGCCCCCTAGGCGCAATCGGGCGCGGCGATCGTTCTATCCGCGTACTCTAGAGGCTCATAATACTCGTTGCACGCTC
>DAISWS010000046.1:9989-19024 GCA_036826275.1 Vulcanimicrobiaceae bacterium | reverse complement strand
CAAGCCCATACCGTACGATTTGGCCAAGGCGCGCGCGTTGCTGCGTGCTGCCGGCGTGCGCACGCCGCTGAACGTCGTGCTCGTCACCGACACTGCGAACGTCACGCACAAACGCGAAGCGGTGCTCGTGCAAGCGATGCTGCATCAAGCAGGCATCGACGCGGAGGTCAAAACGTATCCCGGCGATCTACTCTACGCTCCGGCGGGAGCGGGCGGAATCGTGCACGGCGGCAAGTTCGATCTCGCGCTGTGGCCTTGGTACGCCGGCATCGATCCGGATAATTCATCCGAATTCACCTGTTCGCAGATGCCGCCCAACGGCTACAACGACGCGCGGTATTGCAATCCGCGTATGGAAGCCCTGCAGACGCAAGCGCTGACGCACTACGATCGCGCCACGCGCACGCAGGCCTATCACGCGATCGAAGCGCTGCTGGCACTCGACAATCCGATTCTGTTCTTCTGGTGGCAGCGCCAGCAAGAGGCCATCCGGACGAACGTGAAGGGCTTCGCGCCGAATCCGACCGTCGAATCGTGGAACGCCTGGGAGTGGAGTCTGTAATCTACGACGTTGCGGTGGCCGGGCTCGGCGGCATGGGCAGCGCGGTGCTCGCGCAGTGTGCCGCACGCGGCGCGCGCGCCATCGGCTTCGATCAATTCGGTCCCGCGCACGGGCTGGGCGCGTCTGCCGGCAAAACGCGCATCATCCGGCAAGCCTATTTCGAAGATCCCGCGTACGTTCCGTTGATCCTGCGCGCGTACCAATTGTGGCGCGATCTCGAGCGCCGGACCGGGCAAGAGTTGCTTCGGTTGACGGGCCTGCTCATGGCCGGCTCGGAGCACAGCGACGTGATAGGCGGCTCGACGCGTGCGGCGCGCATGCACGGGCTGACTGTTGAATATTTGAGCGCAGCCGATATGCGCGTCCGTTATCCCGCGTTGCGTGTAAACGACGGTGAGGTCGGGATATTCGAGCGTAACGCGGGGGCGGTTTTTCCGGAGTGCGCGATCCGCGCGCATCTGCAGCTGGCAAAAGCGTCGGGTGCGCAGTTGCGATTTCAATCTGCTATGGAATCCTGGGACGAACGTGACGGCGCGATCGAGATTCGCTTCTCCGGCGGCGCGCGCGTTCGTGCGCGCGCGCTGGTCTTGACGCTGGGCCCGTGGTTCTCTCAAACGATGCGCGACGTGGGCGTACCCCTTGAAATTCAGCGTAACGTGCAGGTGTGGTTCGAGCCGGCAAGCGCGGCGTACGCCGCAGCCCGCTTTCCGGCGTTCCTCATAGAACGCGACGAGTTGCCTGCGCCGCTCTATGGTTTTCCGGATTTCGGCGACGGCGTCAAAGCGGCGTTTCACGGATTCGGCGCTGCCACGCTACCGCAAACGTTGAAACGCGACATCGAGGCTGACACCGACGTGCAGCCGCTGGCGCGCGCACTCGAATCGTGGATGCCGGGCGCGGCTGCGCGCTACCGCGAGGGAAAAGCGTGCATGTACGCGCTCACGCCCGACCGGCACTTCGTGATAGACCGGCATCCGCGGCATTCGCGCGTTATCTTGTGCGGCGGATTCTCGGGGCATGGTTTCAAATTCGCACCCGTCGCCGGTGAGATCGGCGCGCAACTCGCTCCGCCGTTTCGTCGTCCGCTAAAAAAAGAAGCGCGGTCGACGACCGCGCTTGGAGAAATGAATAAAGACAGGGTTTACTTCTTGATCTTCTTGGTGGACTTCGAGGACTTGGTCGTCTTGGCAGCCTTGGTGGCCTTCGTCGCAGCCTTCACGGACTTGGTGGTTTTCGCGGCCTTGGTCATCTTGGCAGCGGCCTTCACCTTGTCGGCCATCTTCTTGATCTTCTTGGTCGACTTGGCAGCCTTCACCGCCTTGGTCGCCTTGACGGCCTTGGTGGCCTTGGCCGACTTGACGGCCTTGGTCGTCGTCTTGGCATGGGCAGCAGCCTTCGTCGTGGTCTTGGCTGCGGTCGTCTTGGTGGCGGCCATGGCCGAACCAGTCATGAGGAACGCTGCCGCAATCATCGATGCAAGCACTTTGTTCAAAATATTTCCCCCCTTTCGTAACAAACTCGAGGCTCGTTAAAACGAGCGTCGCGCTAGCATAACGCTAGGCGACGCTCGGGTGTTTCACCGTGCCGGCCCGGGCCCCTTGCGTGGCTGTAAAATCCGGCAAGGAGCCGCCTGCGCCGGCCTATTTGGGTTTGCCGATCAGATTGCGCGAGATGACCAGCCGCTGAATCTGTTGCGTGCCCTCGTAAATCTGCGTGATCTTGGCGTCGCGCATCATCCGCTCCACCGGATATTCCACCGAATAGCCGTAGCCGCCCAGAACTTGGACCGCGTCAGTCGTCACGCTCATCGCTACGTCGCCGCATTTCAGCTTGCACATGGCGGCCCAAAGCGTCACGTCCGCGGAGCCATCGTCGCACTTGCGTGCCGCTTCGTATAAAAGCAGCCGCGCCGCCTCGACCTCGGTCTTCATGTCGGCCAGCATAAAGCCCACGCCTTGCTGCTGCCCGATGGGTTTGCCGAACGCGACTCGTTCGCGCGCATAATTCGTTGCGTAGTCGAGCGCGCCGGCAGCAATGCCGAGTGCTTGCGCTGCGATACCCGGACGGGATTTGTCGAGCACCTTCATTGCGATCTTGAAGCCTTCGCCTTCGTTGCCGAGCAGGTTCTTCGCGGGAACCTCGCAGTTGTCGAAGACGAGCTCGACGGTCGGCGATCCGCGAATGCCCATCTTTTTCTCGAGCTTACCGACCTTGAAGCCGGAGAAGCCTTTCTCGACGATGAACGCGCTGATGCCGTTTGCGCCCTTTTCCGGATCGGTGACGGCGAAAACGCAAACGACGTCCGCGACGCTGCCGTTGGTGATCCAAATCTTTTGGCCGTTCAGGACATACGTATCGCCGCGCTTTTCGGCACGCGTGCGCATCGAACCGGCGGCGTCCGACCCGCTGCCCGCTTCGGTGAGCGCGTATGCCGCGATCCACTCGCCGCTCGCGAGCTTCGGCAGATACGTTTTCTTTTGTTCGTCGTTGCCGCCGATCAGGATCGGCAGCATGCCCAGTTCCTGTACCGCGACGATGAGCGAACTGGAGGCGCACGCCTTGGCGATCTCTTCGACGACTTTGACGTAGGTCAGGAACGTGCCGCCCAACCCCCCGTATTCGGCGGGGATCGGAATGCCGAGCAAGTCGTTCTCGGCAAAAAGCTTGCGGATGTCTTGCGGGTATTCGCCGCGTTCGTCGATGTCGGCGGCGCGCGGTGCGACTTTTTCGGCAACGAGCTCGCGCACGACGTCGAGGATCATCGCCTCCTCTTCGGACGACGCGTGGTGCGGGGAGGCGACGGCCATCTGTTCCTATTCTCCTGTGGCGGTAAAGCGGGCGGGACGGGCAACTTCGCGGGGCGGGACCCCGCGTCCCCGTTGGCATAACACCGCCACGTATGGACAAAGTCGTCTCTTCCTGCGCCGCGGCGGTCAAGGACATTCCCACCGGCGCATCCATCGCCGTGGGGGGATTCGGCCTCAACGGCATTCCGCACAATCTGATTGCGGCGCTGCTGGAACAGGGCGCGACCGATCTCGTGACGGTTTCGAACAATTGCGGCGTCGACGGTTGGGGATTGGGCGTGCTGCTCGATGCGAAGCGCATCCGCCGCACCACCGGATCGTACGTGGGTGAAAACCGGGAGTTCGAACGGCAGTACCTGCAAGGCGAGCTGGAAGTGGAACTCGTGCCGCAAGGCACGCTCGCCGAGCGCTTGCGCGCGGGCGGCTGCGGAATACCGGCGTTCTATACGCCGGCGGGCGTGGGAACGCAGGTGGCCGAGGGCGGATTGCCGTGGAAGCACAACGCCGACGGCAGCATCGCCAAACCGTCACCGAAGAAAGAGACGCGGTCGTTCAACGGCCGCGACTACGTGCTCGAAGAGGGCATCGTGTGCGATTTTGCGCTGGTACGCGCGAGCATCGGCGACCGGCACGGCAATTTGATCTTTCACAAGGCGACGCGCAATTTCAATCCGCTGTGCGCGATGGCCGGCAAGATCACGATTGCGGAAGTCGAGGAGCTGGTCGAACCAGGCGCGATCGATCCCGAGCAGGTGCATTTGCCCGGCATTTTCGTTCAACGCGTCGTACAGGTTGGCGCCGGCGGCAAACGGATCGAACGCGTGACGACGCGCAAACGAGGAACGAACTAACATGCCAATCACCAGAACGCAACTCGCCGCGCGCGTGGCGCAAGAGCTGAAAAACGGTCAGTACGTCAACCTGGGGATCGGTTTACCGACGCTCATTCCAAATTATCTGCCTTCGGGCGTGACCGTCGTGTTGCAAAGCGAGAACGGTATCTTGGGCATGGGCCCCTATCCGTACGAGGGTGAAGAAGACGCCGATTTGATCAACGCGGGCAAAGAAACGGTGACGGTTCTTCCGGGTGCCGCGTTCTTCGATTCGTCGCTCTCGTTCGGCATGATCCGCGGCGGCCATATCGACGTGGCGGTGCTGGGCGCGATGCAGGTTTCAGAAAAAGGCGATCTCTCGAACTGGATGATTCCCGGAAAAATGGTCAAGGGCATGGGCGGCGCGATGGATCTCGTGCACGGCGCCAAGTACTTGATCGTCATGATGGAACACGTCGCCAAAGGCGGTGCGCACAAGATCGTCAAGCACTGCGATCTGCCGTATACCGGCCGCGGCGTCGTGAACCGGATCATCACCGACATGGCGACGATCGACATTACGCCGCAAGGCCTGGTTCTGCGCGAGATCGCGCCGGACGTGAGCGTCGAAGACGTTCGCGCAGCAACCGGCGCGACGCTCCACGTCCCCGAGCCGCCCCACGTTATGCGTATCCCGCAAGGCGTCGCGTAAACGGCGCCTGCTAGAGCGCC
This sequence comes from Vulcanimicrobiaceae bacterium, assembly GCA_036826275.1. Taxonomy (GTDB): domain Bacteria; phylum Vulcanimicrobiota; class Vulcanimicrobiia; order Vulcanimicrobiales; family Vulcanimicrobiaceae; genus DATGJX01. Next base: position 14,111 of record DAISWS010000046.1, on the reverse strand, counting down.
TCGGCGCGCGCGAACGCCACGCCTTGGCCGGCAATGCGGTACGATGCGAATGCGACGAGCAATGCGGTTTCCGCCAGCGAACAGAGAATCGCGGCACCGACTCCAATGGCCGGTTGCGCCGGACGCATTACGATCAAGACGATACCGGTAACGACCGGCGGGGCTGCGAGCAGGTACGTCAACAGCGCGCGCACCATCGCCATCGGCCCGCGCTGATCCATGCTCGACGGAAAGAGCGAGTATAACGCAAGGCCGATTGCGCGAAGATACAGCACGAGCGCAATGACCAGCGGAACGCCGGCCAGCGCGATGGCCGCGGCGTGAAACGTTATGGACCACGCTGCGACGCCGATGACGAGAAAGACGATCATGCGCCACGACGTTGCGGCCGTCCAGGCGCCGAGCCGCATCCAGAGCGGATCGCGTCCCATCCACCACAGCGGCTTTGCGATGTCGGATGCAAGGCCGACCGCCGAGCCGATCGCGACGAAGATCACGAGCACGTTCGCCGCCACGGACCCGAACGCAACGGCATCATCGAGCGGCGTTTTCGAGGAGTGCAGGACGTGCCCGAATATCGCGCCGGCAGCCGCGCTGACGATCGCCCAAAAGACGAACAGCCGCCGCATCGACGACGAGCGCGCAAAGGCAATCCATTCTTTCCAAACGATCGTCCACGGTCCGGCAAATCCGCTGAAGATCGGATGCGCCGCAGGCGCCGCGGGCTGTTCGTATTTGTGCTGCATCGAAAAAGAGGCGCCGCCGCGCTTTTGGCGGTCTCGAAAAGCGATGACGCGAAGGGACGACGCGTAGAGATCCGCATATAAGCCGCTTCCGCTCGCATACGAAAGAGCGACGAGCGCGGCCGCACACGTGTAGAGCGCCAGCAACGCGAGCGGGTTCCCGTTGAAGAGCGCGTTGAACGCGTACCCCGCGCCGATACGTTCGAGCGAATGCGCAGTATCCGGCGGAACGCCGCTGGGCGTAAGGCTTGCGAGCAAAATCGCCATCGGTAATATGCCGGCCGCAGCGACGGCGCCGGCAACGCTTTGCGCGGTGCGCGTACCGATCAGCAGCCGCAGCTTGAGCATCGGAATCGCGGTCGCCGTGACGATGACGGTGCCCCCCGCCATGGCAAACGCGATGCCGCCGAAGGTTCCCGAGTGGTAAAACATCATCGCGTAAAGCAATATCGTGAACATCATGCGTCCGATCGCCGCGCCGGACCGGCGCAATTGCAGCCAGAAGATCACGAGCCGCTCGCGCAACAGCGAACCGCAGAGGAATCGCGCGTCGGCGGCGGATGAAAACGCGCCTACGATTCCGGATGCCGCGCCGTACATCATGACGCCCAAAAGCGTAAGGTATGCAAGAAAAAGCGCGCTTGCGTACGGCTCCGGCACCGAGGGCAGTATGCTGCCGTGGGGACGGCGCACGCGCAGATATGCAAGAAAAATGAAGTACGCGAAGACGATGACGTAGAGCAGCGCGCGTGAGGGCTGGCGCGCGGTTTCGCGGATCCGGTTGACGATTTGGCGGTACTCGAGATACGCGAGCGCCGCGAGGTCGGCGCTCACCTGGTCAGTTCGAGGAACAGATCTTCGGCGTTCGCGTGCGTTCCGGTCCGCGCTTGCAGCTCTTCGAACGTTCCGGAGGCAATCGTCCGCCCGTTTTTAAGAATGACGACCCGATCGCACATCGACTCCGCTTGTTCCAGCATATGCGTGCTGATCACGACGGCTTTGTTTTGCGCGCGCATCTCGAACATGATCTGGCGCAGTTCGCGCTGTCCGAGCGGGTCCAGGCCGATCATCGGTTCGTCGAATAACACAACCGGCGTTTGCGCCAATGCAGTCGCGGCCACGAGCGTCTTCTGACGCATGCCTTTCGAAAGTGCGGCGCCAAGCGTATCGCGCTGCTCCGTCATCCCGAAGCCGGCGAGCAACGCTTGTGCGCGAGACTCCCAGCCGGCCGTCAAACGGCAGCTCTTGGCGACGAAAACCATGTGTTCCCAAACGGTCAGCATGGGATACACGTCAGGAGTTTCAGGAATCAGCGCGATCGTTTGGCCGCGCGCCGGTCCGAGTTCCGCACCATCCCAGACGAACGATCCGGAGTCGGGGCGCAGTAAGCCGGCGGCGCACAAGAACGTCGTGCTTTTGCCGGCGCCGTTGGGTCCGAGCAGGCCGACGATCTCGCCGCCGCTCACGTCGAACGACACGCCGTCGACGGCGGTTTTATTTCGGAATCGCTTGGTCAGGCCGTTGACGTGAAGAACGGGCATTTGCGGTTATCCCCGTGCCGCGTGTCCGTTCCCTGCGCGCGATCCGAATGAATACGAAAGGTGCCGCGATAAGCGGTGCCAAGGCGCACGCGGATATCGCTGCGGCGTATGAAAGACCGAAGTGCGCGAGCATCGCGGCCAAGAGCGCGCCGCCCGAGCTGCCGATGGCGAATGAAAGATTGTACGCGCCCATCGCCGCGCCGCGCGTGCCCGGCGAACTTTGTGCAAAGTACAGCGCGATGCCGACGGGAACGACCGCGGACCACGCCGTTCCCAAGAGGGCGCCCGCGAGCAGCACCATTGCGGGCGTGTGAGCGCCGGCGGCGAGCAAGCAGCCTGCGGACTCGACGACGACGAGCGGAAAGATGAGCGCGCGCGGGCCGTACCTTTCGACGACGCGTCCGCTCGGGTACCGCAGCGCTGCGGCCATGAAGGCCGTGGACGTAAAGATCAGCGCGCCGTTGCCGATGCCCCGCTGGGCGAACGTGACCACGGCGAGTGCGGTGTTTACGCCGCTCTGCATCGCGACGGCGCTCAGAAACAGCATTGCCGGGAGCCACTTCGAGCGCATCAGAATGACGCGCGAACGGCGCGGGGCGCGATCTTGTTTTCCGCGCGGTAAAAACCACAGTGCGCAGCCGCCGGCAAGCGCGATGCATCCGCCGTATGCGAATTGTTCGCGTCCGATGCCGTGATTCCACAGCCAGACCGATACCGCCGGAGCGACGGCAAAGACCGCGTTCGCGATCGTACTGAGGACGGAAACCGCGGAGACGGAGCGTTCTTTCGGAATAATTTCGGCAACGTATGCGAATTCGGCGGTGATGTATGCCGTTCCGGAAAAACCGCGCAGCGCCATCAGCAGACCCGCCCAGAGCGGTCCGTGCAGAAAGGTCATCCCGAACGTCGTCAGCGACACGAGTACGAGCGAAGCGCGCACCGTACGCAAACGTCCGGCGCGATCGACGAGCGCGCCAATCGGAACGCTCCCGAAGAGCTGCGCGAAAAGGCCGCCGCCCATTGCAAACGCAATCGCACTGTGCGTCGCGCCGTCGCGAAGAAGCGCAAGCGGCAACGCTCCGAGCGGAAGTTGGAATGCAATTTCGCTGACGACGGTGGAAAAAAGAAGAAGACGAAAGGGGCGCTGGTTCATTTAGGACGTCGCGATAGTTCGCGATTCGTCCCGGAACTGCTTGCGGTACAAGCGCGCATATTCTCCGCCGCGTGCCAGCAGAACGGCATGCGTACCGCGCTCGACGATGCGTCCGCGATCGACGACAAATATCACGTCGGCGGAAAGGATCGTCGAAAGGCGGTGCGCGATCACCAGACTCGTGCGCCCGCGCATCAGCGGAACGAGTGCCGCTTGTATGGCTGCTTCATTGTGCGAGTCGAGCGCACTGGTGGCTTCGTCGAGGATCAGGATTCGCGGATTCTTGAGCAGCACGCGTGCGATTGCCAGTCGCTGACGCTCGCCGCCGGAAAGTTTGTGGCCACGCTCGCCGACGATCGTATCGTAGCCGGCGGGCAGCGATGCGACGAAGTCGTGAATGTTCGCCGCGCGCGCGGCCGCCTGCAGCGCTTCATCGGTGGCACCGGGCTCGGCGTACCGCAGATTCGCCGCGACGGTATCGTGAAACAGATACGTTTCTTGCGTGACGATGCCGATGCCGCGCCGCAGCGATTCGAGGGTGAGCGTTCGCACGTCGTGGCCGTCGATCAACACGCGCCCGGCGTTCGGATCGTAGAAACGCGGGACGAGCTGCGTGATCGTGGTTTTACCGCCGCCCGACGGCCCGACGAACGCCGCGACTTGTCCGGGCTCGATGTGCATCTCC
>DAISWS010000046.1:0-9979 GCA_036826275.1 Vulcanimicrobiaceae bacterium | reverse complement strand
CCACGTCGTCGAGCACCGTTCGTTCGCTCGAGTAGCCGAACGTCACGTGCTCGAAACGGATGTCGCCTTGCACCTGCGCCAGCGCAACGGCCTGCGCCGGTTCGTATTCTTCGGGGGTCATGTCCAGATAGTCGAAGATGCGTTCGAAGACCGCGAGCGCGCTGACGATTTGCACTTGAATGCCCGCGAGCGACGCCGCCGGACCGTACAGACGCTGCTGTATGTATTGCACGAATGCGACGACCACGCCGACGGCAATGGAGTGCCGCAGCGCGAGCCAGCCGCCGCCGAGCCACACGATAGCCGGCCCGATGATCACCATGGCGGTAATTGCCGCGATGAACCAGCGGCCGACCATTGCCAGCCGCACTTCCAAATCCATGAGGTCGGTGCCGGCTTTGAAGAAGCGCGCCTTTTCGTATGCTTCGCGTGCGAACGACTTGATGAGCGTGATGCCGGAGATCGAAAGCGTCTCCTGCGTGATCGACTCGATCGTGTCGCGCTGTTCACGCGTCTTGCGGCGGATCTCGTACATGCGGCGGCCGACCGGAGCGAGCGGAAGCACCATGAGCGGCACGATCGCTATCGAGAGCAGCGCCAAACGCCAGTTCCAAACGAACATCCACGCCGCCGTCGTAATGATGGTGATGAAGTTCGTCAGCAGCGTCGTAAGCGTACCGGTTACGACGTTGTCGATGTTGTCGACGTCGCTCGAGACGCGGTTCATGATTTCGCCCGTTTTCGTTCCGGTGAAGAATTTGAGCGGCATCTTGTGTAGATGCGAGACCAGGCTCGTGCGCATGTCGCGCATGATGCCTTCGCCGACGATGGAGTTCAAGTAGCCTTGCACCACCGTGAGCAGCATCGTCACGAGCGCCGCCGCGAGCATGCCGCCGACGTCGACGGCAACCTCGCGGAAGTTGCCGTGGGGAATCGCTTGGTCGATGATGTGCGCGATGAAGTACGCGGGCGCGAGACCGATGACTGCCGATACGACGATGCATGCGAGCACCAGCGACTGTTGACGCCAATACGGCGCGAAGAGCGCGCCGATACGCCGCCAGTCGACGCGCTTGCGGACGTGCGGCTTGTCCGGCCGGTACATGTTCGACCACATCAAGTGGCCGCCGCCCATCATTTTAAAAGGCGCTCCGGCCGAGCCTGCGCGCTTCCCGTGGGCGCCGCATTAGTGGGGTACCGTGGTTTGGTGCAGCGTTACTCGGTTGCCTTCGGGATCGTTGAACGAGGAGAGGCGGCACACGGGCGTGTCGTGGATTTCGCCAGCTTCGATTCCTTGACGTTTTAGATCTTCGAGCGTTCGTTCGATGTCGTCGACTTCAAATGCGACGCTCGCCGCGGGCGCGCCGCTTCCCCACTCCGACGTCATAATCGAAAACCAGCTGCTTCCGACGTTCGCTTCGTCGTATTTGAGCACTCCGTCCTCGAGGTACGGACCGCTAAACGACAACCCCAGCACGTCGCTGTAAAACGCGCGCAGCGTTTCGACGTTTTTGGCGGGATAAGCGGTGAACGCGATGTCCTTGATCATGGTTGCCTCCTAAACGCAAAGCGGCTCTTCTACGAAGGAAGAACCGCCTGAAAATTGCCCGGTTGCACTGCCCGCCGCCTATTTTTTGCCGTTGCGCAGTGAGGCGAGCTCCTTGAAGAGTTTCTTCTCTTTGTCGTTCAAATCGGTCGGCAACTGGCCGATGAGCCGGACGTAGAGATCGCCTGTTCCGCCGTTTCGAACCTTCGGCATACCTTTTCCGGATAGACGAAGCAGCCGGTTGTTTTGCGTGCCGGCGGGCACCGTCATGGTGACTTGGCCGCCCATCGTCGGGACTTTCACTTCGCCGCCGAGCACGAGGTCGTAGATGCTGACCGGCAAGTCGACGTAGATGTCGTCGCCCTTGCGCTTATACGACGGATCGTCAAGCAATTTCACCACCAAAAAGAGATCGCCGTTCGGTCCGCCCGCGATGCCGTTGCCGCCCTGGCCGGCAAGGCGGATGCGCTGGCCTTCAGCGATGCCCTTGGGAATCGTGACTTCAAACTTTTTGTTGCTGAGCAAGCGTCCCGTGCCGTGGCAATGCGTGCACAAGCCGCCGCGATCGGTGCCCGTGCCCCGGCAGCGCGGACAGACGTCTTCGACTTGCAGCGAGACGGATTTCTTTCCGCCGTCGTATACGTCGCGAAGCGAAAGTTCGATCGTCGTCTCGAGATCTTGTCCACGTTGCGCAAATCCGGTGCTTTGCGCCGTGTTGCGCTTGCCGATGCCGGAGAAAAACATGTCGAAGAAGTCGGAAAATCCGCTCGGACCGCCGCCCGCACCGGGCGTTGCGCCGCCCGCGCCGAAGTCGCCGAAGCCGAAGTTGAACGTTTCGTTCTGCGCGCTGCGGTAACGGCGCTGCTGCTCGGCTTGGCGCGCGGCCTGCGACCAGTTACTGCCGAGCGCATCGTATTTACGCCGCTTTTCGGGATCGCCGAGAACTTCGTACGACTCTTGGATCTCTTTGAACTTTTCTTCGGCTTCTTTTTGATTCTCGGGATTTTGGTCCGGGTGCCACTTGCGCGCGAGCTTGCGATACGCCGACTTAATGTCTTTCTCCGGCGCATTTTTAGGAATGCCGAGGATCTGATAATAATCCTTATAGTTCATTCCGAGTGTTGTTTCGCGACGATCACCTTCGCAGGACGCAAAAGTTCGTCGCCGACCGTGTAGCCTTTTTGCGCTTCCTCGAGGATCGTCTCATCCTCCACGCCGTCGGCTTGCTGAGTGCCGATTGCCTCGGCGAGTTTCGGATCGAATTTCTGGCCTTTGAGCGAGAGCGGCTTGACGCCCTCGATGCCGAGCACCGCCTCGAAGCCTCTGAGCGTTTGTTGCACGCCGTTGCGGAGCGCATCCAGTGACGTCTCTTGAAACGAGAGCGCGCGCTCGAGGTTGTCCATGACCGGCAAAAAGTTCTTCAGGAGATCGCGGCGGCCGGAATCGGCGATCTCACGGAACTGCCGTTCGATGCGTTTCTTGTAATTCTCGAAGTCGGCCATCGCCAGAAGAAATTTATTGTAGTTGTCTTCCGCGCGCGCGTTGGCCGCGTCGAGCTGCGCTTGCAGATCGGCGCTTGCGGAGACAGTTCCATTGTCGGACGCCGCCGGGACGTCTGCTTCGGTTACGTATTCGTCTTGCATAATATCTTGCTTAAATAACAGCGAGTTTTGACGGCGATGCGAGGCACCCGAGGGGCGGCACTAGTTTGCTAGGCCGGGCCTCGGGTAACGACCCAGCGCAACAAAAGGCGCTGTTACTTACTTAGCCTCTTTGAATTCGGCGTCGATGACGTCTTCCGCCGGCTGCTCCGGTTCGGCCGCGGTTTCACCTTGGGTGGCACCCTCGGCTGCTCCGTCTTGCGCCGCGCCGTTTGCACCTGCGGTCGTCTTCTGGTACAGCAGCTCCGCCATCTTGTAGCTGGCTTGCTGCAACCGCTCGATGGCGGGCTTCAGTTCGGCAACGGTGGCGTTCTCGTGCAGCTGCTTGAGTTCGCTCAGCGCGCTTTCGACTTCGCCGCGCGCTCCCGCGTCGAGTTTGTCGCCGACTTCCTTGAGCGATTTTTCGGTGGAGTACACCAGGCTCGACGCCTGATTGCGGACTTCCGCCTCTTCGCGCTTGGTCTTGTCGGCGGCCGCCTGCAATTCGGCATCCTTGACCATGCGTTCGACTTCGTCCTTGGACAGATTCGTCGACGCGGTGATCGTGATCTGCTGCTCTTTGCCGGTGCCCAAGTCTTTGGCGCTCACGTTCACGATGCCGTTGGCGTCGATGTTGAACGTGACTTCGATCTGGGGAACGCCGCGCGGCGCAGCCGGAATGCCTTCGAGGCGGAAACGCCCCATCGTTTTGTTGTCCACGGCCATCGGGCGTTCGCCTTGCAGCACGTGGATGTCGACGGACGTCTGGCCGTCTTCCGCGGTCGTGAACACTTGCGATTTCTTCGTCGGAATCGTCGTGTTGCGTTCGATGAGCGTCGTCATGACGCCGCCGAGCGTTTCAAGACCCAGCGAAAGGGGCGTTACGTCGAGCAGAACGACGTCGCGCACTTCACCCGCGAGAACGCCGGCTTGAATCGCCGCGCCGACCGCCACGACTTCGTCGGGATTGACGCTGAGGTTCGGTTCTTTACCGGTGAGCTTGCGGACGAGTTCCTGAATGACCGGCATGCGCGTCGATCCGCCCACCATGACGACTTCGTCGATTTGCGAGATGTCGATCTTCGCATCCGCGAGCGCATTCTTGAACGGCTGCACGCAGCGATCGGTCAGATCGCTGGTGAGTTCTTCGAATTTTGCGCGCGTGAACGTGAAGTCGAGATGCTTCGGACCGTTTTGATCTGCCGTGATGAACGGCAGGTTGATGGTCGTCTGAACGACGGACGAAAGTTCGATCTTCGCTTTTTCGGCGGCTTCGGTCAGCCGCTGCATGGCCTGCTTGTCGCCGCTCAGATCGATGCCTTGCTCCTTGCGGAACTCGGACACGAGCCATTCGACGATGCGGTGATCGTAATCGTCGCCGCCCAGGTGCGTGTCGCCGTTGGTCGCTTTCACTTCGAAAACGCCGTCGCCGACTTCCAGAATCGAAACGTCGAACGTACCGCCGCCGAGATCCCATACGAGAATCGTCTCGCTGCCTTTTTTGTCCAGGCCATACGCGAGCGCGGCCGCCGTCGGTTCGTTGATGATGCGCATGACTTCCAGGCCCGCGATCTTGCCGGCGTCTTTGGTCGCCTGGCGCTGCGAGTCGTTGAAGTATGCCGGAACGGTGATGACCGCTTTGGTCACGCGTTCGCCGAGATAGTTGCTCGCGTCGTTCACGAGCTTCTGAAGGATCATCGCCGAGATCTCTTGCGGCGAGTACTCCTTGCCGTCGATCTTGACGTGATAATCCGTGCCCATGTGCCGCTTGATCGAAGCGATCGTGCGGTCGGGATTGGTGATTGCTTGGCGCTTCGCGAGTTGCCCCACGAGACGCTCTCCGGTTTTGGTGAATGCCACCACCGAGGGGGTCGTGCGCGACCCTTCGGCGTTGGCTATAACGGTGGGCGAGGAGCCCTCCATCACGGCGACGACGGAGTTCGTCGTGCCCAGGTCGATGCCGACCACTTTTGCCATTGGTTGTTCTCTCTTTCCGAGCCCAAGGACCAGCTATTGGGACGCACCGCCCGAGCGCGCTTCCTACTAAGCCTTGCCGCTTACTGGACTACAAGGATAGTTACGGTCTCATCATACTACGCGATTCGACCGTTCTTGTTCCACCATATATAACAGCTTCACGGGGCAGAAAGATGCAGGAGCCCCCTGTCGGACGGCAGGGGGCTCGCGGTTTTTAGGGCTGCTGGTCGGGGGGCGCGCCCTGCTGGTCTTCCGGGCCGCCCTGCTGCTGCTCCATCCCCGTCTGCGCAGGACGCGCGCCGAGCGTTACTTGGACGAGCCGCTTGGTGCCTTGCGACCACACCTCCAGCGTCACCTTATCGCCGGGGTGCAACTTGGAGATCGCGCTCGTAAGCGACTGGGCGTCGTTATACGCTTTGCCGTTCGCCTTGAGGATCACGTCACCGGGATTGAGCCCCGCTTGGTCGGCGGCGGATCCGCTGATCACCTGGACGATGCCGACGCCGCCTTGTCCGCGGTAGCCCGTCTGATTGCGGAATCCTTGGGTGATCTGCGCGAGACCGACCCCCAGGAACGCCTGCGCCGGCGGCTCTTGAATGCCTGGATGCGCGATGATCTGGTCGACCGTGCGTTTGACGGTATTCGACGGGATGGCGAAGCCGCTGCCTTCGGCGCCGCCGCGAAGCGTCGATTGATTGATGCCGATGACGTCGCCGTTCATGTCGATGAGCGGGCCGCCGGAGTTGCCGGGGTTAATCGGCGCGGACGTTTGCAGCAGGCCTTTGAACGTCATCGTTTGGCCGGTTTCCGTTTGAATCGGTTCGCTGCGGTCGAACGCCGACACAACGCCGACGGTGACGCTCTGCTGCAGCTCGTATGGCTCGCCGATTGCGATGGCCCACTGGCCCTGCTGCAATTTATCGGAATCCGCCAGCGTAAGGGGAGGCGGCAGGTTCTTCGTGTCGACGCGAATCACGGCGATGTCGGCGCCGATATTCGCGCCGATTAAATGCGCCTTCACGCGCTGATTGTTCGGAAAGACCACCGTCATGTCGGTCACTTGCGCGTTGGGCAGCGGCGGCCGCGCGACGTGCGCGTTGGTAACGATGTCGCCCTTGTTGTCGTACACGAAGCCGGAACCGGACCCCCGTTCGCGGTACGGTTGAGCGACGCTCGGGCCCGTTTGACCGAAGAATTGCTGCAAGAACGGATTTACGGGAATGTATTCCTTACCGTTCACCGAGACGTCTATTGCGACCACGGACGGCTTGGTGCGTTTGACGGCGTTGACGATGCGCTCCTGATCGCTTCCGCCGCTCAGCGGGGCCGCGCTTACCGCGGGTGGCGTATTGCCAGGCCCGGCAACGTTCGAAAAGTGGGTGCTCGCATAGAGCATCATGATGAATGCGCCGACGATCGCGCCTACGAGGGCGATGATCGCCGTCGGCATCAGGCGGTTTTTCACGAAGTAACTTCCTCCGGCGGTTTCTACCCTCTACACGTACCAAAAGTAGCGGGCCGCTCGCTTAAGATTTGATGAGAGAGTGCGCGGGAGGCCCGTCGGACACCAGCAGGCCGTCGAGCACGCGCAAGATACGCTTCGCATGCGAAGCCACGTTCTCATCGTGCGTGACCATGATGATCGTACGGCCTTGCGCGTTCAGGCGTTCGAACAGGGCGAGAATCTCGATACTCGTTTTGGAGTCGAGGTTTCCGGTGGGTTCGTCCGCGAGCAGCACCGCCGGATCGTTGACTAAAGCTCGTGCGATCGCAACGCGCTGCTGCTGGCCGCCGGAAAGTTCGTTCGGCTTGTGCTTGCCGCGGTCGCCAAGGCCGACCTCCGCCAAGCGCGCCATGGCCGCGGCGGTGCGTTCGCGCGGCGGCACGCCGGCGTAGAACAGCGGGAGTGCCACGTTCTTGATGGCGTCGGTACGGGCGAGCAGATTGAACCCTTGGAAAACGAAACCGAGTTTCTCCAAGCGTATCTGCGCGAGCGCGTTGTCGTCCAAACCGGAAACGTCCACGCCGTCGAGCAGATACGTTCCGCTGGTTGCGCGGTCGAGGCATCCGAGCACGTTCATCAGCGTCGATTTACCGGACCCCGACGGCCCCATGATCGCCACGTACTCTCCCGGCTCGATGGTAAACGTTACGCCGCGAAGCGCCTGCACTTCGAGCGAGCCGGACGCATACGTTTTCGTGACGTCGCGCAGTTCTATTGCATGATGCGAGTTATTCATATCTCAATGCTTCGATCGGATCCAGTTGCGCTGCGCGGAAAGCCGGATAGGTGCCGAATGCGACGGTAACCAGGGTTGCAAAACCCGCAGCGATAACGAGCACTTCCAACCACGGAATCGGAGCGGTTACTCCGGAGATGCGCGCGATGAACGCGCTATTCACTCCTCCGCCGAGCAACACGCCGATGAACATTCCGGCGAAACAGCCGATCGCCGAGAGCAGCAGCGCCTCGACGAAAAACTGCGCCAGAATCTGCGACTTGCGCGCACCGATCGCTTTGCGAACGCCGATCTCCCGGGTGCGTTCCGTTACCGACACGAGCATGATGTTCATGATGCCGATCCCCGCGACCACCAGCGAGATTGCCCCCACGCAGCTCACGATGAAGCCGACCACCGCGAAAAAGCCGCCGATCGTCTTCGTGAAGAAACCCATGTCGAAGACCTGGTATTCGGCTCCGTCGTGCGCCTGCGTGAGCGCGGCTTTCGCCGCGTTCTCGATATCGCCGAGCTTCGCGGACGGCGTGCCGAGCACCTGAGCGCCGAAGAAGGCGCTGCCGCGCTGATACGTGTTGTAGTACGTCGTGTACGGGATCGCCACGTCGTCGCTGATGTCGAACCCGAGCGAGGCCGTGTCGATTTTCGTCTTGCCGAGCACGCCGACGATCACGTAGCGTTTGGAACCGACGTAAATCGACTGGCCGAGCACCGATGCCGGATCGGCCGCACCGGGAAACAATCGCGAGAAGGCGTTGTCCGACAGCACGCAGACCGGCGCTGCCGCCGCAATATCGTCGCTGTCGATGGCATGTCCCGCCGCGACCGGCGCGGTGCTGAAGCGTTTGTCCGATTCGCCCCCGAACTTCAGGCGCACGCGGTTGTGTCCCGCATCGACCATGGTGCGGCTGCCCGACCACGGGATTGCGGTTTCGATTCCCGGCAGCTGTTCGAGCAGCGTGAGATCGGAAGGATGTAATCCCGCGCGAATGTTGTTGCCTTGCGTCGTCTTCGGAAAGACGTAAAACGTATTTGCGTTCATGCCTTTGAAAATGCCGCCGACCGCGCCGGCCATGCCCGCGGCCGCCACTTGTATTGCGACGATCGCCGCGACGCCGACGACCAGTCCGATCATCGTCAGGATCGAACGCATGCGGTTTGCCAGCAAAACGCTTGCCGCTTCGATAATATACGCGAGCATTACGAGCGCAGGGCCTCCACGGGATCCAAGCGCCCGGCTCGCGCCGCGGGATAGGAGCCGAATCCGATGCCGACGATCATCGAGAAACCCGCAGCGACGCCGATGATTAGCGCCCACGGGACCGGTGCGGCGCCGACCGTTTGCGCAATGACTCCGCGTCCGAAGAGTACCGCGCCGACGCCGAGAAGCGTACCGAGCACGCCGCCGGTCAGCGAAAGAATCGCGGCTTCAATCAAAAACTGCGTGGCAATGTCGGAAGCGCTCGCGCCGATCGATTTCCGTATGCCGATTTCGCGCGTGCGCTCGGTGACGGAAACGAGCATGATGTTCATGATTCCGACGCCGGCGACGAAGAGCGCGATGCCGCCGATGAACGTGAGACCGATGCCCATCGAGGCGAGGACGTTCTCAAACACGCCGAGGGATGCACGCTGATCTTGTACGATGTACTGCGCGCGCGGATGAATGCGCGCCAGAGCCGCTCGCGCGGCCGCGATTGCATCCACGCCCGCGGTTCCCGGCTGCGACCAAAACTGAATGAAGCCGATCGGCCCCGGGAGCATATGGTGCGCCGTCGTATACGGCACATAGAGCGCGTCGCCGGAAAGACTATTGAACAGACTCCCCGTGATGGTAAAGACGCCGACGATCTTGATGCGCTGAGCGTTCACGTTTATCGAGCGGCCGACGGCGTCGCCGTCGGGGAAAAAACGCTCCGCCGCGCTCTCCGAAAGAAGGCCTACGTTGGCGCCGCCGTCGATATCGGTCTGTTCGATGCGCCGGCCGGAAAGAATCCGCACGCCGTCGCCCTCGTGCATCGTATCGGTAGAATCCAAACCGATGACGTCCGACTTACCGTTTGCCGTAAGCCGGAAGTTGCTTTGATAGATCGGAATGGCGCGTGAAATTTCTCCGGGAGCATAGGACGGCAGCAGCTGCGTGTCGCGGTAATACATCGTGGCGATCTGCGGATTGTTTTGGGATTGGTCCGGCATCGCGATAAATCCGGGATCGCCGCCGGCGGCCAGAGTCGCCTTCATGCCGTTGGCGCCGGCTTGGCTCAGACCCAAGACGCCGATGACGGATGCAATGCCGATCAGCATGCCCAGAATCGAGAGCAACGAACGCGTGCGGTTGCGCCAGATGCCCTCGAGCGCTTCGGGAACGTACGCGAAGAATCGCGCCATGACGACCTTACGCGGCCGGCGAGGCCGAAGGTTTCGGAAGCGCGGTTACCGCCGAACCGTCATGGACGAGCGCGTTTTTTTCGGCAACGATCACCTCGCCCGGGACGAGCCCCGATTTCACAACCGTTTGCGTGTCGTTCTTCGCGCCGACCTTCACGGCTTGTTTCGACGCTTTGCCGTTTCGCACGACG
>DAISWS010000045.1:11581-19215 GCA_036826275.1 Vulcanimicrobiaceae bacterium | reverse complement strand
CTACTGCAGCATTAGATGCAAGAACCGTGCCACGCAGCGTACATTTCAGGAGCGGAAACGGGAAGAGTAGCATGCCTGGGCGCGCGCCCGGTTGTTGCATTTTTGTTGCACCCCTATAGGTCTATTGACGACCCTCGGGAACCAAGCAAGTAAAGAAAAAGCCCGGTAAATCGGGCTTTTTGAACCTTTGAGAACCAAGCCGAGCCACGCTTCGACGGGTTCGATTCCCGTTGGCGCTACCAACGTACGCCCCGTTTTACGGGGCGTTTTTCTTTGTCGAGGAATGGGTTCACCGCTTGCAGAGCGGGCCGTACCTGCCCGGCGACGAAACCGCCGCTGACGAGCACGCCTTCTCAAGCGCGGCGATCTTACCGCGGCCGTCTACCGCAGAAAAGCGGTCAACGCTGCCGGCGCCGGATCGCAACGGTAAAATCGCGGATATGAGCCTACTGCAAGGCGACGCGGCTAACGCAAGATTTGGAATTTTCCGTCAGGGCGCTTGATGATGCGCAGAGTGTCCTGCTTCAAATCCGTGGTGAAACTCAGGTCTTGGATGACGTTGCCCGTACAGCCGGGGCCTTTCATTACTTCAGCCCGGACCTTAGCCGGTGAACCGCGATACGTATGGCCTGTGACATTCCCGTTCGGATGGAGAAACAGCGGTCGCGGCGAGTTGATAATCTCGAATCCGTAGAACGGGTTATCGACGTTGTAAAACGTGATCCACGCACAGTTTGGTGACGCGTTCCATACTCTGATAACCGCGCGGGTTGCCGAAGCAGGTAACACCGATGACATAGCGGCGCACAGTACCAAGCAGGCAATTGCCAGCGATTTGAGCATAAAAAACCTCCGAGCGTAGCGCTCGGTAGCCGCTTTACATACCAACCAGGGGCCACCTGCTTTGGCACCCACTTCGATGTCGTATGATTCACCGAACAAATGGCTTGCCTATGCCGGTCTGGACGATCAGCGCATGCCGCACGGCTCGGCAGCACGTGGTCTGCGCAACCATTTTTGACTGCACGGACTCTTGTCCGGCATGCAACAGACGACCAGACAGATTCATGAAGTGCAGCGTCGGCCGGCGCCGGCCGGCCGCTGCCAACCACTCGCGCTCTTCGACGGTTTGCTGTGGACGGGTTCGTGGGAGACCGATCGAATCTATGGCATCGATCCCAACACTTGGAGCGTTGTTCAGGAAGTCCCGGCTCCCGGTAAACCGTACGGCATCGCGGCGTTAAGCGACGCGCTGCATGTCGTCGTGTCCGACGGCGGGGAGGAAGACGATCGCTACCTCTATCGTTTCGTGCCGCTCGAGGGCTTTATTGCGGAAAGTAAGACGCCGTGTCCGCAGATGACGGGATCGCATCTGACCTCGGACGGCAAGCGCCTCTACCTCGGACAAGCCCACGAACGCCGAATTGTCGCGCTGGACGCTGCCTACGGTATCGCCGACGCTTTTGCTCTATCGACCCGCACCGGGGGATTTGGTTTCGGACCGGGGGGCGAACTGTATTTCATCGCGGCCGATGAGGATTTCGATAACCTCACGTTCGGAACGCTCCAGTTGAAAGCCGGCGATTCTGCGTTCCAAGCGATCGCGCCGATCGACGCCGGATTTCGCGCGCTCGCGTTCGACGGCTCCGTGTGGTACACGTCCGACCGCGAAAATGGCGAAATCGTCACGTTTAGGGTGTAACTCTTGAGCGCGGTTGCAAGTATCAGAGAGAATCATGCACTTTGACATCGGCGAGGCAATCCGGCAAAAGCAGTACAAGCACCAGCAAAGCATTAGCATTGAGAACGGCGACATGGTCGACATTAGCATAAGTGACGGCAAGGTGGTTATTAGCCCCGGGGTTTCTCCGGAACCTGGACCCGAGGAAGAGAACTACTGCGAAAACGGGGTTTAAATTCCCGTTGGTGCTACCATAATTCGCCCTGCCATTTACGGGGAATTTCGCCCTTTTTTTGTTTTCCATCGCCGCCGATCTAACGGCCATCCAACAGACCGCTAGCGCCCCGCATCTAGTCGTGATTCTGCGAATACCAAGGCGACTTTACCAAGCCGCGCGGCGGCAAGTCACCAGGGTACCACTTGGGCGTGCCGGATTGGCGTGATCGCCGTCGGTCTTTAGAAGCCGGTTGCGGGTTGGACCACATGCATCATGGCCTCGAGTTCGCGAACGCGCTCCAGCGATTGTAAACGCTGGAGCGCAGCGCCGGCTGCATGACTGAGCTCCGAAAGCAGTTTTTCCTCGTCCGCGTCGAGATGTTCGCCGGTGGCGTGCTTCCCGTACAACGCCACGCCTACGGTTTGGTGGTTCACATGAATCGGCAGCGCGATTTCCGGCGCCGCATCGCCATGCGGAAGCGTGCTGCTCGAGGGAGCGACATCGGTTAGACGAACGGCGCGGCCCTGCGAGCGTGCAAAGAGCACGAGCGGATCGTCTGCCAGCAACTCGAGCGCACCCTCGTCCCATCCCAACGCTGCAACGCGTTCGTACACGCCTGCGCGTTCGACGAAGACTGCCGCTGAGGCGATGCGCAGCGCGGCGGCCGCTCATTGCAGAGCATTTCGATCGGCGTTTCCCAACGCTGTCCGCGACGGCGATTGCCGTGCCTGCCGCAAACAGATAGAACGTAAACGACGCGGGCGAGCGCTTCAGCAAAAACAGCGTCAAGCCGAGCGCGAAATACACGACGGACATGAACGCGGTGACAAAATACGTCCAGGCATTCGCCGGGAGCGAAGGCCGTGCGCCCACAAGCATTGCCGTAAAGGGCCGTCCTTGCCGCACGAGCGGCAAGGACAACCGCTGTCCAGAGAGCAGGCCCATGCGGTCGAGTGAAAGATGCAGCCGCCAGCCGCCGCGTTCAAAGTCGGCATAATCGCCCGGGCGAACGCCCGCGAGCGCAGCGGCAGAACCCGGCGTTACCGAGCGCACGAGTCCGCTGCGAAGCTCGAAATTTATGCCCACCGGCGTAATAAAGCCCGCACCTTGCGCGCAATTAAGCGCCACGAACACGACAACCAGGGCACCGAGCAGCACCGCTGAGATGTTTCGAAGTACCGTCATGACGTCACGCTGCCGGATGGCTCGCGATCGATACGGCAAGTTCTCGATGCTGCCGGTTCGAACGCCCGCAGCATATGCGGGCGAGCCCCGGTCACCGTGTTGCCGGACTGAGCCGGCGTATCACCGATCCTGCTGTGAAAACCGGTAGGCGGTGTCATAGAGCCTCCACCATCGTCGGGGAGCGCATTGTCAGCCACGCGTACGAGGAGCCCGCACGGTGCGCGAGCGCCGTAAGCGTGTCGACTTCTTCGGGTAAGTAATGCGTGCGATCGCGCTTGGGCCCGCACACCAGGAAACCGACGAGTTGCGCGCGCGCGTGCATCGGGACGAGCAGTGCGCCGCGCAGCGGGTGCACCGGTTCGTCGCATTCGAACGGCTCGCTCCAGCGGCGCACGCGTAGAACGGCGAAGTCGTCGCCCGCTAATACCGCAGGTGTAGCGCCGTTGTTGGGCGTCGCGAGCACGAACGAGGAACCCTCGGCGATGTAAATCGCGGCATAGTCGCTTTCTACGCGCACGTGCAGCGCTTCGTAAGTTTGCGCGAGCAGCCGATCCGGATCCGAGATGAGATCGGTCTCTTGCGCAAACCGGCGCAACGCGGCAAGCGCGAGTGTTTGCGCGCGAAAAACGACCGTGTTGAGGAATTTTTCAATTCGACCGTGCAGTACGGTCAGCGTTACGCCGAGCGCGACCGCCAAGCCCAGCTCGACGATAAGCGCGAAACGGAAGGCTTCCAGCCAATGTGCGAACGCCCAATCGAGCAGCGCGAGAACGCCGACGGTGAGCGACATGAGAATCGCATAGACGAGCGCCCGGCTTACGACGAAGCGGATGTCGAACAGCCGGTGTTTGAGCACCGCGTACGCCAGTGCGATCGGCGCGAGCACGGCGAACGATTGACACACATTGATGACAGCCGGCGAGAGGGGAACGACTCCGGAGCTTCGCGCGGCTCCAAACCAGAAAAACGTAAATATTAAGAACGGGAGATAGGCGCAAGCAAACGCGGCAACGACCCAGCGCAGGCGGTTTCGATCGTGCTCGGACGCTCCAACGTAGCGCGCAATGAGCATTGCAATTCCGGCGGCGTATACCGCGTCGACGGTCACGTTTTGCAGCATAGCAATCCAACGCGGAGCCGTCATAGCCGCAAAAATAAAGCCGTAGAAGTCGGCCAGATTCCACGCACACAGCAAGGGAGCGAGTCCGAAGAGCAGAATCCGCTCGAACGTACGCGCCGCTCCCGACGGCCGCGCATCCGGAAAGCGCAGCGCAAACGAAGCGAACGCGGCGGGCGATATCGCCGGCGCAACCGCCAGCAGAAAGCCGCCGAGCATCTGCACCGGAAATGGCCAGGTGTTCGGTGTTGCTGCGAATATTGCAAAGTAATAGGAAAAACCGTAAAACGCCCACGTCGCGGGCATGGGCCGCATCAGGACGAGTATCGCAGCGAGAACGAGCGACGATACCATCGCGAGTACTTCGAGAACGGCCGTAACGTTGTCGGCGAGCGAGCGCCGTTCCACGAAAGCCGCGATTCGAATCGTCCGGCCATCGCGCAGGGGCAGCGTTACGACGTTACCGGCCTCCGATGGACGTTTGTACGAGAAACGATCCGGAGGTGACATGCGCGCGACGTCGATAACGTCGCCGGCGCGAATCCCCGTGCGGGCGGCGGCCGGAGCGACGGCGGTAACCGTCGCGCGATCGTCAGCGACGAAAATGCCGTGCCACGAATACGGATGCCATGGCAAGATGATGTCCGATCCGCCGCAAATCACCGCAATGGCTGTGAAGACTACGATAAACAACACGCGCAGTGTGTCGTGGTGAGCCCGTCGAATCATCATGTCGTCACCGGCATCGGGGCGGCAGCGGACATCGTGAGCAATGCATATGCGCTTCCGGTCCGGAGCGTGAGGAGCGAGAGCGTTTCGATTTCCTCCGGCAGATAGTGCGTGCGGTCGAGTTTCGGTCCGCAGACGATAAAACCGACGAGTTGTCCGCGCGCGGTCATCGGCAATAGGAGCGCGCCGCGCAGCGCATGGCCAGGTTCATCGCATTCGAAGGATTCGTGCCAGCGCTTGAGGCGCAGCACCGCCAGATCGTGTCCGGCGAAGAGGGGCGGCGCCTTATTGCCGTCCGGCGCCGCAAGAGAAAACAAGGAACCTTCACCCGTGTAGACGGCGACGTAATCGCACTCCAGCCGTCCGCGCAGCGCTTCGTAGGTTTGCTCGATGAGATGCTGCGGATCCGGAATGAGATCCGTTTCTTGCGCGAAGCGGCGGAGCGCCGCGAGCGCGATCGTCTGCGATCGGAAGACGATACCGTTGAGGAATTTTTCGATGCGCTTGTGCACGGTCGTCAGCGTGATGCCGAGAAGGAGCGCGAGGCCGACTTCGGCCACGAGCGCAAAGCGCGATTGCGCGAGCCACACGCCGAACCCCCAATCCGCAAGCGCCAGCACGCCCACGGTCAGCGAGGTGAGTACTGCGAATACCAGCGCGCGGCTGAGCACGAACCGAATGTCGAAGAGGCGATGTTTGAGAATCGTGTACGCAAGGGCGGCCGGCGCGATGACTTCCCACGTCTGCACCGCGTTCTCGACCCAAGGCACGGCGACGCGGCTGTTTACATCTTGGGCAATACCGGCAATGAGAATGGGCAAGAACGCGACCGAGAACGCCGCGACGACCCAGCGCAGGCGGTTTCTGTCGGCCTCGCGCGCGCCGGCGTAGCGCATGATGAGAATCGCGACCGCGCAGGAAGTCGTAAGCATTAGAAGTGCGAGGAAAAGATCGGTGACCCATTGTGGGCGCGAGATTCCCCAGATCTGGTACGGGACGACGAACGTTGCATTGCACAATATCATGGCGGGCGCGACCACGTAGAAAATAACGCGCTCGAAGCTGCGCCAGAATCTCGGCGGCGTGGAATCCGGGAAACGCAATGCGAAAACGATAAACGCCGGGCCGGTTATCGAATAACTCAGCGCCGTAAGAACGGTTGCTACGGCAAGGACGGGGGCCGGCGCGTATTCAGGCCCAAGCGTCCCGGTGAATCCGAACGAATACGCGAACGCGTAGAACGCCCACGTTACGGGCGATGGGCGGAGCAATACGAGGATGGCTGCAATCAGGGTGAACGCGAGCGTGGAGAGAACGGCGAAGATGTCGCTGACGTTGTCGGCAAGAGATCGAACGCGAACATGTGAGACGACGGTGACGGCTCGTCCGTCCTGCATTGGAAGCACCATCCGGCTTCCCGGCGGCGCGAGCGAAAACGGCCCGAACACGTCGCGATCTTGGAAGGACATCTTCTTGACGTCGACGCGGTCGCCCACGTGCAATCCGCGCGCTGCGCCGTCGGAGTCGACGCCCGTAATCGTGCCGTCGTACGCGGCGCTAAAGCCGTAGACCGCAAACGGATGCCACGGCAGCAGTAAGTCGCCGGCGTTCCAAATCATCGCAATTGCGCTGAAGAAGACGATGAAGACCGCGCGTATGGCGGCGCGGCTCATACGCGCACGATCGTGCGCAGCATGTCGATCTCATGGCGAAGCGACTGCGCTTCCAGGCGGTCGAGCGCGGCGCCGGCAGCGCTGCCCATCGCTTCGAGCAGTGCGATCTCCTCGGCATCGAGATCGGTGCCGTTTACGTGCAGCCCGTAGAGCACCATCGAGGTGACCGTGCCGTGGGACAGCACCGGTATTGCGACGACCGGCGCAAACTCGTCGTATACCGAGGCGCGCAGATTCCATGGCCCGTTCATGACGCGGACGGCGCCGCGCTTGGACTCCAAGAATGACGCCAGCGTCATCACGTCGTCGGGTGCCTCGCTCAAGCCCGAGAGAATCCGCGCGCCGCTGAGATCGAACGCGCGCACAGGCTCTTTGGTCAATATCGTTCGCACGTGCGCCTCGCTGTGCGCGAAACTGAGTGCCTCGGTGGCTTGCCGGACATGCTCTTCCGCGAGGTGCCGCTTACGGAACAAAAAGCGGTCGACGAATCCGTCGACGCGCCTATGCATCGTGTTAAACGAGAAACCAAGCATGAGCGCGAGGGCGATGTCGGCTATCAACCCCGCACTCTTCTGATCCAGCGCGCGGGTGAAGAACAGGTCGACGAGCGCAAAGATGCCCACGATAAATACCGAAAGCGCCGTATAAACCGTCGCGCGGCTAAGCGCGACGTTGACGTCGATGATGTGGTGCTTCAGAACGGCATACGCGACCGGAACCGCGATAAATGCGTACGTCCCGGCGACGAGAAGCGAGTGTGTAACGTAGGACGTCTGAATGAGGCCCAAATTGCCGGATGAGCCCATTTGATCGACTGCATTGCAAATAGCCGAAAGCAAGAAGCCGCCGATGATCCAGCGAAGACGTTCGCGCACGTTTGGCGCGCTCTCAAAGTAGGTTGCGATCAAGATAACCGGCGCGGCGAAAAGCGGCATCGGCATAGCCGCCGACGATGCGCGCCGTATCTTCCAGCATCTCGCCTTTGCTGCCCGAGGAATGCTCACGGGCGTCTTCGGCGCCGACCACGGTACC
>DAISWS010000045.1:0-11571 GCA_036826275.1 Vulcanimicrobiaceae bacterium | reverse complement strand
TATAAGTAATCCAGAGCGCACCGTTGGGATTGGATGCGAACGCCAGCGTATTGGCCTGCCAGAGACTGACGGCAAACGTTAGCGCGGCAAAAACCAGTGTAATCGTTTGCGTGACCTGTCTCCAGCTGGGCAGCGTTCCCGCATGCAGCAGATAGATTGCAAAAATGATTGCTCCATACGAGCCGACGCCGTTGTTCGCTACCAGCCAAAACAGGTTCATCGCGGCCGCCCGCCACCAGTCCGGACCAAACAGCATAATGTCGTTCACCGGCCCGCACCCGACGAATATTGTAAGGAAAAATCCCCAGGTTGCCGGACTGGGACGGCGCAAAACTACAAGCGCGCCGATGAGCATCACGAGTATCTGCACCGCATCGCGCAGCCAGATCATATCGATGCGTTGGGTATCTTCGGCGAAGGTCGTCACGCGCGCAACGTACGTTTCGGATCCGCGCAGCATCGGCAAGTTCAGCCGTCCGCCGGCATCGCCGGTTCCCTGACCGCCGAACGTCGAGCGCTCGTCGATGGTCGCACGTGCAAGATCGAGCCGGTCGCCGAGGCGGACACCTCCGGCGTTTGCACGCAAATCGACGTGCGTTACGACCGCGTCGTAATTGAACGAGATGCCGGTAAGCCCGAGCGGGTGTCCAAACGCCCGTCGCAAGTCGGGCGCCCACAACATCATCGAGAGCAGCAACAAGAGCGCGACGCCGATAACACGTTTAGCCATTCGTCGGTGCTCCGCTCAGCCGCTCGAGCGCGTTTTGCAGCGTTGTGTTCTGGATGCGAAGGTCGCGCGCCGCGATTCGCAATGCGTCGGCTTCCAACCGGTCAAGGGCGGCACCGGCACTCGATGCGAGCGTTCCGAGCAGCGCCGACTCGTCTGCGTCGAGATCGGTTCCGCTGGCGTGAACGCCGTAGAGCGCGATTTCACTGAGCGCGCCGTGTGAGAAGACCGGCACCGCCAGCGCCGCGTCTACGTCCCATTGCCCGTCGCTCAGCCGCACGGCGCCGTGCGTTTCGACGTATGCGCCGAGCAGGTCGATTCGTTCGTCGCCGCTGGCAAAGGCGGGCACCAGACGCGCCGACGAAAGATCGAATGCGCGCAGCGCCTCATTCGCGAGCATCGTTCGGACCTGCGTTTCGCTTCGCGCGTGCAGCATCGCAGCGGCAAGCCCGCGCACGTACTGTTCGGCCCTGTGTCTGCTGCGGAAAATGAAACGGTCGACGAACGCGTCGACGTGCCGGTGCATGGCGTTGAACGAGAAACCCAAAATCAGAGCCAGGCCGATATCCGCGATGAGTCCGGCGCTTTTTTGATCGAGCGCGCGCGTAAAGAAGAGATCGACCAGCGCGAACATGCCGACGATGAAAATCGAAAGTGCCGTGTAGACGGTTGCCCGGCTGAGGACGACGTTTACGTCGATGATGTGGTGTTTGAGAATAGCGTACGCCACAGGCAAAGCGATGAAGAGATACGATGCGCTGTTGAGCAAGGAATGCGTCAGGTAGGATTCTTGAAAGAGGCCCAGGTTGCCGCCGGAGCTACTCTGATCGACCGCTATGCAGAGCGCAGCAATGGTGAAGCCGCCGATGATCCAGCGCAGCCGTTCACGCACGGCAACGGAACTCTCGAAATACGTCGCCACCAATACGGCGGGCGCGGTTAGCAGCGGAAAGACAATCAGCGCGCTATATGCGAGCGCGGTTCCCGGATATGGACGCGGAGCGAAGAGCGCGGCATACGCTTCGAAAAAAGCGACGGCGCAACTGACGGCACCCAGAGCCAGCGCCGCACATAATGCGAACCGGCGCCAGCGCGGAAGCGGGCCGTCATGCAGCAGATACAAGGCGAATACGATTGCGGCCCACGCGCCCGGAACGTTCCAACCAAAAAGATAATAGAGAAACGCCATGCAGTCGCGCCACCAGAACGGCCCGTAGTACGCCGATACGTTGAGCGCCGCGCAGCCGATGAAAAGCATGACGAAAAGCGCCCACGAAGCCGGTGAGGGGCGGCGCAGGAGCACCAAGGTACCGAGCGCCATCGCGAACAGCTGAACCGCTGCGCGCAAAAAGACAGCCGGCCCGTTGTTCGGATCTTCGGGAAATGCACGAATTGTCGCGACGTACGGCGTATCGTTGCGCAGCATCGGCGCCGTGTATTTGTCGCGAAGGCTCAAAGGCGGCAGATTGATGTGGCGCATCGTGACATACGTCCAATGCTGGTCCCAGGTCGCGCGAGCCAGATCGAACCGATCGCCGACGCGTACGCCGCTTGGGGCCTCACGCGGATCGACGTTAACGACGACCGCGTTCGCGTTCACCGATACCCCGAGCTGGGTGAGCGGATGTCCGAAACCGCGGCTCAGATCCGGCACCCATAAATAGAACGAGAGCAGCACCAACGCCGCAATACCGAAGACGCGTCTAGCCATTGGTGGGCACTCCGCTCAGTTGGCGCAGCAGTGCGTTTTCGGTACGCAGTTGGCGTGCTTCGTCGTGGAGTGCCGTTGCATGCACGTATTCGTACGCTGCGGCGGCAGATTGTGCAAGATGCGTGAGGATGCGCTGCTCATCGGGGTCAATTGCTTCGCCGCCGGTGTGCCCGCCGTACAGTACGAAGCCGGCTAGTTCGTGACGGACGGCGAATGGAATCGCGATCAGCGGCTGCGCTACGGCGGCCGGAAAATCGCTCTGGGCTCGGTGAATCTCGGAAAGGTCGATCGTTTCCAATTCGGCGCGCAACACAACCGCAAGCGGATCGTCCCCTGAGGCAGTCGCGTCGCGTGCGTCCCAACGGTTCGAGCGCATCCGTTCGAAGCGCCCGTCTGCGCGGCGAAAAACCGCCGCAGATGCCAGGTCCAGCGCATCGCAGGCTTCCGTGACGAGCGTCTCGTCGATGTACTCGCACGCTTGCGCGTGGGGAAGCGTGCGCGCGGCGCGTTCCAGGCGCGCTTCGGCTAAATGGCGCTTGCGGAACATGACGCGATCGACGAAACGGTCGATTCGGCTGTGCAACGCGTTCAACCAAATGCCGAGCGCGAGGGCCGCGCAAGCCTCGAGTGCCAGAGCAAAACGCAAGTCCGCGAGAATCTTCGACGAAACAAAGTCGATGAGCACGAAAATGCCGACAACGAGCGAGGTCACGACGGTGTAGACGACGGTCTTGCTCAGCGCGAACGACACGTCGAATACCCGATGCCGCAAAACACTATACAGCACAGCAGCGGCCAACAAGACGGTCGCCAACGCTTGCAACGGAAAGACGATGCTGTAGATGAAGTTGTTCGTCAGCACGTCGTTGACGAGATTGAAGCCCACGCCGGCGATCACCGTAAGCGCAAAAGCCGCGAGAACGGGAACCACGCGCTGGCGATCGCTGCCCGCACTCGCCACGTAGTTGATCACCAGGGCGGCGAGTGCTGCAAGCAGGAGCGTGATATTTACGATGTAGTCGGGCGTTACGATCATTGGCGGCGCGGGCGACAAGGCGGTGACGAACAGCTGGTAGAGGTAGAGCGCCGTTACCATCAAGCCGACGGGGATTGCCGCGCGATCGAGCCACACGAGAATACCGGGCGGCCGGTTTCGCGGGAACCGGCTGGTAAAAATAAGGATGCCCGCCGCGCCCAGACCGATGCAGAGTACGCCCAGCCCGTTGACGAGCATCAAATCCAACGTAGTGCGTTGTCCCCAATGCGCCAAGGAATTGGGGAGTGGATAATTGCTTAGTTGCGCCAACAGAAAGCCCCAGGTCATTCGGCTAGGGCGCAGATAGACGAGCGCGACGGCAATTAGCAGGACGAGCATATTGCACACCCAGCCGATTTTATGCGGAAGTGTAACGCTCGCCGGTTCGGAAAACGCCTGCAACGTGACGACGCGGGATTGATTCCCGCGCCACACGGTCAACGTGAAGCGCGAGCCAGGCTCCACGTTTTGCACGAGACCCAAATTCGCACGGCCGAGGGTGGGTAATGTGGACCATTCGACGCGATCGCCGACGCGCAATCCTGCGCGATCTGCGGGGAGCCCGGGCGTAATATACGAGAGCGTGGTTCCGTCGCTGCCCAGATTCCACCCGAAAACGGCAACCGGTGTTGTCCAGTAGCGGATCCCGAGCGCGAGCCACCACAACACAACGAAAACTACAAGCAGCAGAATGAATCTGCCGCCGCTTCGCTGCATCCCGCGGTCTTCCGCGCGCATTACCTTCGATTCCAGGTGGTTCGGAAGCGCGCCTGTCTCACGGCGACACGGCGGCGGCGCGTTCCAAACGATAGCGGCTGACTTCGATGTAGGTATACGCGCGAGCGGCGGACTCGCACAAATGCTCGAGCGTTTCGAGTTCATCTGGATCGAGCGCGGTGCCGTCACGATGAATGCCGTACACCGCAAACCCCGTGAGTTCCGGGCCCTGATGAATCGGGATCGCCACGCAGGCTTGCCCGAACGGATTTTCGGTTAGGTCGCCCAGTTTGAGTGTCGCCTTTTCGGTGTCCAAGAAGCGAACGAGATCGTGATCGGGTTCGAACGCGGCGGCGTTTGCGGCATCGTAGCCGGACGTAGATGAAAGCATGAAGTTCGCGCCGGTCTTGCGGAAAAGTGCGGCCATCGAGAGATGCAAGCGCCGATGCGGATCCCGCACGAGCGCGCGGTCGACGGTCTCTTCGTGAGTCGAACTTATCAGCGTCCGCCCGAGGCGGTTCAAAAACGTTTCGGCGTTGTACTTGGCGCGGAAGAGTAGAAAATCGACGCTCCGCTCGATGCGCCGGTGCAGGCGGTTGAGTGAAAAAGCGATGCCGATGGTGACGAGTGCATCCAGCGCCATCGCAACTTTCGCTTCATGTAAATACGTGCTGGTCGCCCAGTCGACGGCGCCGATTGCAACGACGAGGACGGTCATAACGGTCGCGTAGACGACGGTGCGGCTAATCGCAAAACTGATGTCGATAACATGACGCTTGAGAATCGCATACATCAGCGTAATGGGCGTAAGAACGAGAAGCAACGCCAGCATCGAACCGACATTGCCCGGCAGCGTCGTGCTTTGGCGCAGGTTGTCCAGGATCACGGCCCATGCGATTGCAAATGCGGCCCAGCCGAAGCGGCCGCGCTCCTCGCGCTCCATCGCGCCCAGGCGCGCAAGAATCGTTATCACGACGATCGCCGACATGCCGCTCGCCACGATACGCGAGAGCTCTCCCGACATGATCCATCCGGACGTCGCGCGGCCGATGCCGAAAACGAACAAGAGCAGCGTCAATGCGATGGAAACGTAATAGGTCATCGTGCGCCAGCCGCGCGGCGGCCAATCGTTGGGTACGAGCACGGCGAACTGCATGAGCAATCCGAATTGCATGGTGTTCGCGATGAGGCCGCCGGCATAGATGAGAGCAAAAAGCGTAGGACCGAACACCGAGAAGTTTTGTTCCGACGCGTATGTCGGCGCCGCGATCGCCGCATAGGCGAAGAACGTCCACGTCGCGCGGCCGGGACGGCCGAGCACGAGGAAAACCGCGCACAACAAGAACGCAATATAGCCGGCGATGCGTAGAGCCGCGATGGTGTCGTTGAAGTAAATGTTCGGCGCCGGCGGGCGAGTCCGGGGAACCAGGGAAACGGGCCGCCAACTATTCCCCCGCTGCACGCACAGATTGAGCGCCGTTCCCGGGCTGTATCCGAAGCGCATGCCGGCGGCGTTATGATCGAAGAGCAAGTGGCCGTCACGAAGCGAGAGACACCCGACGCGATCGCCCGTTCGTAACCCGGCGTCGTACGCGGGCGAGCCGGCGTCAACGGCGATGATGTTCGGCTGAATGAGCGCCCCGGTGAGTTGTGGGCGCACCCCCGTGTAGGCCGTCGGGGGATGCATGAACATGGAGATGCCCGAGAGCAGTGTAACTGCCACGGCCACAACGGTAACGAGAACAGCTCGCATGGCCGCCCTCCTTTGCCGCGAGTTTCCGCAAGGACGCCGGATTCTCTTGTGCGGCGGCGCTATAGAGATGCCGGCCGTTGAACTTGCCCGACAACGCGCGCAGTTCTTTCAGAATGAGCGTCTGCGTTTTTCCACGAGGAGGGGGAGCGGGCTGCAGCCACGCATGCGCGGAGTTATTGAATCAAGGACGGCGCTGGTGACTGCCGGGACGTGCCAAAGGCGGCGTCGCGTTCGAACGCAGTGCCGTTGTAGCGCGCCATCCACGTCACAAAATCTTGCTCGGCGAGAGGACTCTCGATGGCGAAGCCTTGCAGGGCGTCGGCGCCGCTCGCGCTGAGCCAGCGCTGGTCCACGACGGTTTCCACGCCCTCCGCGATCACCGTGTATCCCATGCGCTGCGCCTGGCTGATTAGTTTCGGGTCCCAGTGTGCCTTGCTGACTTTCACGAAGTCGAGTTCGAGCTGCAGAAAGGTCTGGAGCGAAACGCTTTCCGATCCGAAATGGGCAAGGCCGACGTAAAAGCCGTGCGCACGGCATGCCTCGATATATTGCCGGTATTCATCGGGCTGTGATGCGACCTGCTCGGCGCTAAACTCCAATGCAGCCGGTAACGAACGCGTACGTGATATCTTGAGGATCTCTTCATTCGGTTTGTCGATATTCACGTGAAGGGTAATGCGGGCCGCCGGAAGCGAAGAGCTGAGCCGTTCGTAGGCGGCTCTGAAAACGAGCGCATCCAGGGCATCGATCGTGCCTTGATCGCGCGCCATACGCAAAAAGACGTCCGGCGTGCACATTGAGCCGTGCTTGAGCCAGCGTGGCAGCACCTCTGCCGCAATAACGCGGCCGGTGCGCGCAGAAACGATCGGTTGATAACACAACACGAATTCGTTTTGAAAGTGCGCGGCATCGACGGTTAACGCCGTGGGAGTGGCGGCGTGCGCGCGCTCCAGGTCCGAGGCAAACGTCACGGCACCGCCAGTCTCGCGCTTGGCACGGTACATGGCGCGGTCGGCGTGCGCTATAAGCTCGTTCGCGTTCGCCCCGTCGCGCGGATATACGGCGATGCCGATGCTTGCCGAGCTTTCCACCATCCCTTCGTTGATTGCGATTGGCGCACGGAAGACCTGGAGCATTCGCGAGGCAATCGGGTGCAGGTCTTCCTCGTCGTGAAACGCGGTCACAATCGCGCAGAATTCGTCGCCGCCGAGCCGTCCGCACATTTCGTTCTTTCGAAGCACCGATTGCAGACGTGTGGCGATTTGACGCAGGGCCTCGTCGCCGGCGGCGTGACCGTGTTCGTCATTCACCCGTTTGAAGCCGTCGAGATCGATGTAAAATACGGCGACGCGCTGCTGTTCGCGTTCGGCGGCGTGAATGCTGCGCGTGAGATGATCGAGCACCGCAGCGCGGTTCGGCATGCCGGTGAGCGGATCGATCGTCGCCAATTGCACGACCTGCGCCTGTTGCTCCTCGACTCTGAGGACCTGCGTAAGAAGGCCGATGAGAATCTCGACGTACGCCGTTTCATCTTTGCTGACAAAGGTTGCTCGCGGTTTTGTCGATGCCAACGTCAGGACGTACCGGCGCTGTTCGACCTCGAACGGCCAAAACAACAGCGAGCGCAGCTTCAGCCGTTGCACCGCCTGGTCGCGTCGCAGGCGTTCCTCGAGCGCGACGTCGAAAATCATGCGCGGGCGGCGTGCCTGCATCCCATGGTGCCCGACGCCCGGTCCATCAACGCCCTCGCCGGCAACGCATAACGTAACATACGCAGCGGGATCGCCGTCGCACGCGCCAAGCTCGGCATAGTGCATGCTCATCGAACCAAGCGCATGGGTAAGTAATTGCTGCGCCTGTGCAATGTAGGGCTCGCCGACGATGCCGCTCTCCAGCAAGTTGCGTAACTGCAGCGTGCGCGCGGCAATGCCCGCGTTGTTCGACACGGCATCGCCAAGCCAATTTGCAAAACCGAAGAGTAAATCGAGCGAGGGGAACATTGACCTTTCACCGCCCATGTAAAAGCCGGGTCGTTTGTACATACCGTCGTCAAGCGTGCGGGCAAACGGGGATGGACTAGTGCTTACGAACTAATCGGTACAATACAATACCCAATTCCGGGGACCGGCGCTTTGAGTGCGCCCTGCCGCACGGCCAGAGCTCTGGCATCGGTGCCGCAGCATTGGCGCCACGGCAAAAAATGCATAAAAAAATGCATAAAAAGGTCTCCGCCGCGCGAAGCATTTCGCGATCGCAAATGTGCTCAAAACGAACCCCGGCGTTGTAACCGAGCGCCCGGCGCCTGCGCCGAATGTCTTGATCCGGACGCAAAAAGTGTGCGCAGGTTCGCCTTTAGATAACCGGAATCTACGTTTAATGAAAACGCTGGCTGACGGCGGATACGACATATCCGCATTTTTTTTGGATCACCGCGAAGAGATCGCGCGTTCGTGGACGGAACGCGTCGCAAAAACTTCTGCAGGGCGAATGAGCGCCGCGGAAACGCGAAGCGAACTGCTGCCAATCTTGGATGCACTTATTAAAGCCGTTGCCGATTCGCCGGACGCGTCACGCGCGCACTTCGAAGAAGTCCGTGCGTTGCTCTCGGAATATTCCCGCAGCCGCGCGCGCAACGGGTTTAGTCCCTCGGAAACGGCAACCGCGGTCTTCGCGTTGCGCGATGCCGTGTTGTCGGAGGCAAATAAAGATCGGCAGGCGGCGGGCTACAGCGGCATCGAGCGTTTCTCTCAAATGATCGACAGTTTGGGTCTCGTAACGTTCGATACGTACGTGCGCACGCGAGAAACCATCATCACGAGCCAGACGGAGCAATTGCTCGAATTGTCCACGCCGGTCGTGAAGCTTTGGGACGGCATCCTCGCCGTGCCGCTCGTCGGCACGCTGGATTCGGCGCGCACGCAAGTCGTGATGGAAGCACTGCTCCAGATGCTCGTGTCGACCGAAAGCCAGCATGCCATCATCGACATCACCGGCGTCCCCGCTGTAGACACGCAAGTCGCGCAGCATTTGCTGAAAACCGTGATGGCGGCACGGCTCATGGGCGCGGAATGCGTGATATCCGGTATTCGTCCGCAGATCGCGCAGACGATCGTCGCGCTCGGCGTGGAATTCGGAGACATCGTCACGAAAGCGTCGCTTGCCGACGCTTTGCAAATGACGCTGCAGCGCTCGGGCTTTGAAGTTCGAAAGAGCGAACGGAGAGCGTGACCGGCGTTATACCGATCCAAAAAATTGGACAGACGCTCATCGCGTCGATCCAATCGGATCTCAGTGACGACAGTACCGTGGCGCTCCACAGCGCGCTTTCGAGCAAGATCGTAGAGACCGGCGCCCGCGGCGTAATCATCGACATCTCGGCTCTCGAAATCGTGGACAGCTTCATCGGACGCATGCTTGCGACGATCGCCGCTACGTCGCGTCTGCTCGATGCCGACACCGTTGTGGTCGGAATGCGCCCGGCCGTCGCTATAACACTTACGGAGTTGGGCTTGTCGCTCGGCAGCGTGCGAACGGCCTTAAATGCGGAAAAGGCCTTCGCGCTTCTCGCACAAAGCGGCGTCGGCGCAACGGCAGAATCGGACGGATCCCCAAGCGAACTGAGCGATGACGATAGTACAACACTGGACAGTTGAAGGTGTGGCGGCGGACGCGCAAGCAGCAGACTTTGAGATCCGAAGCGACGCCGACGTCGTAAAAGTGCGGCAGGCGGCGCGGCAACTCGCGCAAAAGGCCGGGCTCTCGATCGTCGATCAAACCAAGATCGTCACCGCGGTAAGCGAGTTGGCGCGCAACACGCTGATTCACGGAGGCGGAGGCGCCGCGCAGGTCGAGATCGTGCAGCACGAAAAGCGCATCGGCGTTCGCGCGCTCTTTACCGACGAGGGCCCGGGGATTTCCGACGTCAAGCGGGCGTTGTCCGGCGGCTTCACTACGGGCGGCGGACTGGGCTTGGGGCTCTCCGGGAGCCGCCGGTTGGTTGACGTGTTCGATCTCGATACGGCGCCGGAACGCGGCACGCGCGTGACGGTGACGAAATGGGCGCGCTGACCGCGTTTTCTTTCGATGACGAGTGGCTGCCCGTCGAAGACACGAGCGCTCCCGGCCGCGTGCGCCGCTGCGCCGCGCAATTGGCGCAGCGCATCGGATTCAGCGAGCATCGCGCCGGTGAAGTAGCAATCGCAGCGACGGAACTGGCGACGAACTTGCAGCGCCACGCGGTGCACGGCGTTATGCTCGTACGCGTGCGCCGCGACTCCGACGAACCTGGCGTGCAGCTTGTCGCGATCGACAGCGGACCCGGAATATCGGATTTCACGAAGCTTGCGGCCGACGGAGAATCCACCCGTGGCACGCTGGGTATCGGCCTGGGCGCAGTTATGCGCATGGCGAGCAAGTTTGCGGTACATTCCGTCCCCCAACGCGGGACGGTGATCGACGCCCTGTTTTACGCCGGGCCTGCACCGTCTTCGCGCGCACCCATCGCGGGTTTTACTCGGCCGATCACCGGTGAAACGGCGTGCGGCGACGCGTGGGGATACTACACGATCGACGGCCGCCTGTATGTCGTTCTCGCGGACGGCCTCGGCCACGGAGAACTTGCGGCGACGGCGGCGCGCGAGGCAGTACGAACGTTTGTATCGGACGCGCCGCAAACCGATATCGTCGAATCGCTCCAGCGCATGGACTCCGCGCTGCAGTCGACGCGCGGGGCGGCGGTCGGTACGATGTGCATCGACCGCGCCGCAAACACCATCGCATTCGCGGGCGTAGGTAACGTTGCCGCGTGGGTCGATGACGGAGACCGGCGCCGCGCGCTTCCTTCGACCCCCGGCATCGTCGGTGCAAAGACCAAGAAAGTTCGCCCCGTGCAGCTGACGTTGAACGCCGGTTGTACGGTCGTCATGCATTCCGACGGTCTCTCATCGAAATGGGACCTCGGCCAATACCCCGGCTTGCGTGGAAAAGAGCCGCCGCTGATCGCTGCTACGCTGCTGCGCGACGCCGGAATTCGTCACGACGACGCATCGGTAGTCGTGGCATGAGCCAACGCGTGGCAATTTTGCCGATCGATCGCGCGGAAGACGTGTTTGCCTTGCGTCAGAGCGGCCGCGCCGCAGCCGCCGCAATCGGCTGCGAAGAATCCGAGCAGGTCCGCGTCGCAACCGCGCTCAGCGAACTGGGCCGCGAAACATTGCTGCACGATGGTGGCGCTTCCGTGAAATTTTTCTTCGAAAAAACCGGAGCGCTACTCGTGGAGATCGAGCGCTTTCCGGCCGGCTGTCTTCAAAGCGATTCGAACGTTGGCGGTTTCGGCGCGGCGCAGAAATTGATCGGGCCCATGGAGGTTACGGCTTCGGACAATTTTGCCACGTTGAGATTTCGCGTGCGGCGAGGCCCGCTCCGAGCGCCGGCGCACGTCACGCCTCAGCAGCTGCGCGACTTGATTCGACACACTGCCGCGCCGCATCCGCTGGAGGAGCTCCGGCTGGAGAATCGCGATCTCATCGTCACGCTTGCCGAATCGAAAGCGCAGCAGCAGCAACTAGCGGAACTCAACGAGGAGCTGCAAGAAACGAACCGGGGCGTCATGGCGATGTACACGCAAT
>DAISWS010000044.1:16616-19231 GCA_036826275.1 Vulcanimicrobiaceae bacterium | reverse complement strand
TGGCCGTCGCTCGTCGCGCCAATCGGCGGCATCACGCGCGCGCTCAATCCGCAGGACGCCGTCAACAACGGCGCTGTCAATTTCGATGCCGGCGGCGGCAACACGTTCTGGGACAACACGGTGAATAGCATCTGGTCCGCCTATCCGGCCGGCGGAATGGCATATCTTCCGATCAGCTATAACAGCGGTCTATACGTGGGATACGGGCAAGCCACCGGGACGACCATGAACTTCTACGCCGCGCCCTCAACCAGCGCAACGCTGGAGGCATCGATCAGCAAGCCGACAACCGCCGATGTGTGGGGGACGGCCGGGAACCTCGCTCCGGTCGGAGCCTCGACCTTGACGCTCAATTTGGGCCGCGCGCTCGGCGTGAGCATTCTGCGCGGCACACTTCCGGCTGCGAGCCCCGCGAGCACGCCAACACAGCCCCGCTGTGCCCCGAGCGATTGGCAGAATTTCTACGGAGGTTCGCAAACCAACGGAGGCGAGACGCTGGTTTCGAGCCTTTCCGGGTCGGTCGATTGGTTCGCAGCGGAAATGCACAAATACGCATACGCGCCTACGGCCGGCATCAATGGACTGGCATACGGCTTCGCCGACGATGACGAGTGCAATATATTCGTCTCGGATCTCGGCATCCCGTATCTGGCCGGCAACCAGATGAACCTGACGCTAAACCCGTTCTAGGCGGGGAAGTACAACGAGAACGAAACCCCGGTGTAACGCTTAAAGCCCGGCGCGTTCGTTCTCGTTATTCTTGCACTATACGGTCGGTTGCCAGGCGTGGGGCCAACTGAGGCTTTGGTCCCGGCTCCGTCAACGGCGAGCTAACTCCGTGTCGGGTGTGTGTTAGGGGCCCACTCCAAAATCGTCCGTCACCCGCGAGGCGTGCAGCATTTCCCCGATCGCACCGTCCAGCGATTCGAACGTATACAGCCCCGAAAACACGGCCAGGTCGCCCGTGGTGTTGCGCAACACGAACGACGGCAACTGCGGCAAGGCAAGATCCTTGAACTCTTGCGTGGTCTGCTTGATGCGCTGCGTGACCTGCGGCGATTCCATGAGATCCGCGATCTGCTCGGCCGCAAATCCGCCGGCGCGAGCTGCTTCTTCTATTGCGGCCTCGCGACGGCCGAGCGCCTTTCCGTCGACGAGCGCCGCACGGGAGAGGCTTCGCCGTACGCGCGAATCCGTGGCGCCGAGCGCGCGCGCCGCTTCCGCAGCCGCGTTCGCATACTTCGTGGTCGTTTGCGGCGACTGGTGCCATGCGTCATTCAGCTGCACGCCGCTCATCTTCGCCGTCCGCGCATAGTACCACACCAGATCGTCACGCGTGTACGGCAACGGGCCGTAATCGAACAACTGCGTGATGCGCCAATCCAGGCGCACGCTATCGCCGTATTTCTCTTCGATGCGCTCGACCGCGCGGTCGGCGACGTGGCACCACGACGAGAGCACGTCAAGGTAATAAATCAGGTCGATGTGCGCCACGGAACCTCCTCCGCCGCCAGAAATGCGCGCAGATCCTCGATTGAAAATTGCCTGCCCGTGAAGAATGGGCCAAACACCGCATAGCGCGCGCTGGCTTCGTCAAAACGCATCTCGTAAATCAATTTTTTGAAGACGATCGGATCGTCCGCATACAAATCGACGCCCCATTCGTAGTCGTCGTAACCGACCGAACCGGAGATAACCTGCGTGACGAGGCCGTGGAACGAGCGGCCGATTTTGCCGTGATCGAGCATGAGCTTCGAGCGCTCTTCAAACGGCAGCATGTACCAGTTGTCGGGACCTTCGCGCTTCTTGTCCATGGGATAGAAGCAGACGTAGCGCCGCTGCGGAATGCGTGCCCAGAGGCGTCCGGCGTTGCGCGGCTGATCGGCCTGCTCTTGCAGCATTTCGTCGAAAGCCGCGTTCCATTCAGGCGAATACGGTTTGAGATCGCGCTCTTTGAGGGCCGCGTGAATTTTGCCGGTCGCATCGTACAAGCCCAGTTCCAGCACCGACACGTATGAATCGCGCGGTTCCAGATACTCCGCAAGTTCACACGTATCCAGAATGGTTTGCGCGTCCGCGAGCCCGTCGAACTTTTGCGCGTAGTGCGTGATCATGACGTCGGCTTTGTGTCCGAGCAGTTGCGCGGCACTCAGATCGCTCTGAGAACCGTTCGCAAGCGGCGTCAGCGCGTCGACGGCTTCACGCGTGATGCGCTCCTGCTCCGCCCGCGGCACGGCAAGCCACCGGCGGCGGTCGAACGCGAACATGCGGTGGAGAATCCACCAGCCTTCGATGGTTTCATTGACATCCGGGTGACGCACCAGAGCTCCTAACTGCGGGCCAGCGCCTTGACGCGCTTGACCTCCGCCTCTACCTCTGCTGCTAGTGTATCCGGACGCTCGCGGTATTTCGCCCACAATTGCGGCATGTGGGCAATGTCTTCGAGCACGCGCGCGTAGACCGCGTTGACCGGCGTCGCCACATTATGGTCGCGTCCGGCGCACGCGATAGCACCGTTCAAGAAATCGACTTCGGTTTGCGCTTTGCCCGCACGCAGGTCGAGGAGCAGCGAGGGCGGCTTGGTGCCGCGCGCGCCCGCCACGCGTCCCGCGAGA
>DAISWS010000044.1:13345-16606 GCA_036826275.1 Vulcanimicrobiaceae bacterium | reverse complement strand
GCGGGGAGGGGGGGGGTGTGGATTTGGGACCCGCCCACCGCCCCCCCCCGCCACGCGTCCCGCGAGAAGGCGTTTGGCGATGGGACTGGGCAGCGTCGCGATGCCCTGCAGCGCGCGTACGGGATAGCGCGGAAGATCGATGGGCGTGATGTCCATCGCTTGCATCACCGCGCGTACTTCACGGATCGCGCGAATTTCGAGCGTGAAAATCTCTTCGAAGTTGACCATGCGGTTCGGCAGCACGTTCAAGATCGCGCAGCTCGCATTTGCAATGATGTTCAGTACGAGCTTTGACCATTTGAGCGAGCGCCAATCGTCCACGACCTGCACTTTGATGCCGGCGCTCGTAAACGTCGCGACGAGCCAGTTGTACGCATTGCCGCCCATCGGCGAGAGCGCCAAGCCGCCTTCTTTGGCCGCGCGGCCGTGTCCATTTTCGCGCGCCCGGTCGACCGGCGTGGTAAGTGCCGCTGCGACGACGTTGTTTTCGCCGAACGCCGCGGCGAGTTTTTCTTCGTTGCCCACGCCGTTTTGGGGGCTGACGAAGACGCATTTCTCCGGATACGGAATCGCTTTGCGCAGCGTTTCGATCGCGCTGTCCGTATCGTACGCTTTCACCGCGATGATTGCGACGTCCGCATCGACGGGCGTGACCTGCTCGATATCGCGAGGCGCATAGGTCACCGCGACGTTAATCGATTGCAGCAGGTCGCCCAAGTACGTGCCGACGGCGCCTGCGCCGACGATAAAGACGTTCACGCTACACCGGTGCTGCCGAACCCGCCGGCTGCGCGTTCGGTCTCGTCGAGCTCGTCCGCATCCACAAAGCGCGCGCGCGTCACGGGTGCCACGACGAGCTGGGCGATGCGATCGCCCCGGCGAACGGTGAACGGTTGGCTTCCGAGGTTCGCGAGAATGACGTTGACCGGACCACGGTAATCCCCGTCAATGGTGCCGGGCGAATTCAAGCACGTGACGCCGTGCTTGAGCGCGAGGCCGCTGCGAGGACGCACTTGTGCTTCGTACCCGTCCGGCAGCGCGATTGCAAAACCTGTTGGGATCATCGCGCGCGCGCCTGCCTCGATCACCACCTCGCTGCCGACCGCCGCGCAGAGATCCGCGCCCGCGGCATGCAACGTCATATACGAGGGAAACGGGAGGCCTTCGCCTTCAGGCAAACGCTTGATGCGGACGTTCTGAATATCGAACATGGCAGACGCCGCTACTTGGAGAGCAGCGTTGCCAACTCTTCTTGAAAGCTCTCGACGTCGCGGAATTGCCGGTAGACGCTGGCGAACCGGATGTAGGCAACCTTGTCCAGATTGCGCAGCGCTTCCATCAACTTCTCGCCGATCGTCGGGGAAGGCACTTCGCTCTCGCCGCGCGCGAATAAATCGCGTTCCAAATCCGCGGCCACGGCTTCCATCTGGCTCTCCGATACCGGACGCTTCTCACAGGCGCGCCGCAGGCCGGCCAAAATCTTGTCGCGGCTGAACTGCTCGCGGCGGCCGTCCTTCTTGACGACGAACAGGCGCGGCGCTTCCATCCGCTCGTAGGTGGTGAAGCGGTGCTTGCAGCGCAGGTCCAGGCATTCACGCCGGCGGCGCACGACGTTCTCGTCGTCACGCGAGTCTACGACGCGCGTCTCGCTCTTGCGGCAGGTAGGACAGAGCAGTGGTTTGACCCCTTCGAACGGCTACACCCACATATTGTGGGTCTCACCATTATAAGCCACTATGCGTACGGGCGCAAAAACAAGGCTGCCGAGCGCATTCCGCCCGGCAGCCGAAAGTTCTCGAACGGACCGGGCCGTTAGCTTGCGGCGCCGATCTTGAACATCTTGGTCCCGCATTCCGGGCACTTGCCCTCGGTTGCCGGGCGACCGTTCTTCATCGTGATTTGGACCGCGTCTTTGATCTGACGCTTGGTCTTGCACTTCACACAGTAGGCTTCTGCTGCCACGTTAGACTCCTCCGAATGCCGGCGCGGGTTCCCACACGGGCGGGGCGTTTTGGCGCGCATATTCCCAGGCGCTCTCGTGAATCCCCCTTGCGGCGCGTGCGGGAAACTCCCTCGCGGCCAGAGGGCGCCCCTTGCTGGCAAGCGGCCCCCGCGTGAACGTGCCGCGATGGATCGCCCGGCCTGCGTGCCCTTCAGCGTTGTAGCCGCTCTGCGGCCGGCCGGCCACACGCCGGCCGTCACGGATGCCATTTGGGCCTGCGGCAGCCTGGAAGGCCTGCGACGGCCCACGGTCGCGATCGTCGGCACGCGCGCGGCCACGGCGTACGGGAAGAGCCTCGCGCGCCGCTTCGCCGGCGACTTGGGCGCAGCCGGATGCTGCATCGTTTCCGGCCTTGCGCTTGGAATCGACACGGCGGCCCATCAGGGCGCGCTCGATGCCGGCGCTCTCACCATCGGCGTGCTCGGCGGCGGCCACGACCGCTTCTTTCCGCCGCGCAATCGATCGCTCGCGGAGCGCATGATTGCCGCCGGCGGCGCGGTGCTCTCGCCGTTCCCGCCCGATCATCCGGCATATCCCTCTCAGTTCTTGCAGCGCAACGGCATCGTTGCGGCCCTTGCGGATGCCGTTGTCGTAATCGAGGCGCCCGCGCGAAGCGGCGCGTTGAATACCGCGGG
Organism: Vulcanimicrobiaceae bacterium; assembly: GCA_036826275.1. Classification (GTDB taxonomy): domain Bacteria; phylum Vulcanimicrobiota; class Vulcanimicrobiia; order Vulcanimicrobiales; family Vulcanimicrobiaceae; genus DATGJX01. The sequence continues at coordinate 13,969 of DAISWS010000044.1, read as the reverse complement.
CTGGGCAGCCGGCCGCGTACCGGTCTTCGCGGTTCCGGGCGACGTCGATCGCGCGCACGTCGCCGGATGTCACGCGCTGATTCGGGACGGCGCGATTTTGGCGCGCACCCCGCAAGACGTTGCCGACGATCTGCATCTGCGCTCCATCGAACCGGCTCGGGCATCGCGCGCCGAAAAAGACAACGAGACGGCGGATCCGCTGCAAAGACGGCTGCTCGGTTTACTGCGCGGCGGCGAGCAAACGCTCGAGGATCTCTTGCGTGAAACGGGCGAAGCGCCCGGAGCCGTACTGGCGGCGATATCGATGCTCGAATTGCGCGGCGTTATCGAAGCGCATCCGGGGCAGCGGTACGGCGTTGCCGTAAAGCGATGCTGATCCGCGGCGCCACCGGACGCGGAGACTTCGGAATGTGATGCTCCCACTGCACCTGCGCAAGGCCGCCCATCACGAGCAGACTTCCCGGTTCCAGATCGATCGAGAACGCCTTACGCGGCTTGCCTTTTGAGCGGATCTGCATCTCGCGCACCGCGCCCAAACTTACGAGTGCGACGTACGGGCGGTCGATCAGCTCTTCCGTGTGATCGCTGTGCCAAGCGACGCTGTCGCTGCCGCTGCGGTAATAT
>DAISWS010000044.1:11967-13335 GCA_036826275.1 Vulcanimicrobiaceae bacterium | reverse complement strand
GAAGGCGGTCTGCAGAACCGCTTCGACGCCCTGCTTCGCATCGAGCAGTTCATCGGGCAGCGGTTCGTCGGCACCGAAACGCGCGAGCAAGCGTGGAACGCTCACGGTGCGATCGTACATCCACATCGTTTCCTGCGCCCAGCAGAGCGTGGTCTCCAGACGCGCGAACAGCGCGGCGCTTTGCGCGGCATTCAACAGCGCGGGATAGTACACGATGCTGCTTTCGCCGCGTACATATTCCTGCGGTGCGCTTCCAAAGAGTCCGATTTGCTGCGCCACATCCACAAAAACCCGGACTCGCGCACGAGAGTTCCGAACAGGCCAAGCGTGCGGATCCGGATCGTCGCGGTCGGTAAGGTGAAAGAGCGCTACGCGGCGCAAGCGTGCGCCGAATTCGAGAAACGGCTGCGCCCGTATTACCCGGTTGAAGTCGTCGAGGTGAAGGCATCGGACGGCAGTGGGCCGGCGGAGGCGATGCGCGAAGAGGCCGAGCGGATCGCCAAGCAGATTCACGCCGGCGATTGCATGTGGCTGCTCGACCGCGGCGGCGGCGAGCTCTCGAGCGAGGAGCTCAGCCGCATGATGGGCGGCATCGCGAATGAGGGAACGCGCCGCTTGACGTTGGTGATTGCCGGAACGTTCGGCGCAGCCGACGCGCTGCGCGAGCGCGCCGACTTCGTTTGGTCGCTTTCGCGGTTGACGTTCCTACACGAGTGGGCGCGCATGATCGTGCTGGAACAGGTGTACCGCGCGGCGAAGATCGCGCGCAATGAGCCCTACCACCACTGAACCCGTGCTGCCCGACGGCGCGCTTGCTACTTTTGCGGCAGCACTACACGACGCCATCGCCGCAACGTATGCCGATGCGCCCCGCATGGACATCGCGTTTGAGGCGCCGCGCCGCCCCGAGTTCGGTGATTTCGCGACCAATGCGGCGTTCGCGCTGACGAAAAGCGCAAAACGGCCGCCTCAGGACATCGCGAGCGCGCTCGTTTCGGCGGTTTTGGAACGCGAGCCGCGTTTACGCGATCTGTTCAGTGAAGTCATGCCGACCGCCGGGTTCATCAATTTGCGCCTGGCACCGCCCGTGTGGCAAGCCGTCGTCGCGCGCGTTCTCGCCGACGGCGCGCGGTTCGGCGAGGGCGAGAAGAAAGCGGGGCGCATCTCGCTGGAGTTCGGCAGCGCGAATCCGACCGGCCCGCTCGTCGTCGTGCAAGGACGCACGTGCAGCATCGGCGCAACGCTGGCGAACACGCTGCGATACTGCGGCTACGACGTATTCGTCGAGTGGATCATCAACGACGCCGGCGGACAGCTCGATATGCTGGGCCGTTCGCTCTACGCGCGCTACCGCCAGCTGTTCGATCC
>DAISWS010000044.1:7318-11957 GCA_036826275.1 Vulcanimicrobiaceae bacterium | reverse complement strand
CGGGCGATTATCTGCCGCCCATTGCGCAGCGCATTTTCGAGCAGGACGGAAAGCGTTGGATAGATGCGCCCGAAGCGCAGTGGCTCCCGTACTTTTCAAAATTCGGTCGCGACGCGCTCGTAGAGGAGCAGCTTCGCACGGTTGCGCGGTTCGGCGTGCACTACGATCTTTGGCAGAGCGAAAAAGAGCTGCACGATACCGGACGCATTCAAGAAGGCCTCGACCGTTTGACCGATGCGGGGCACACGTACGAACATGAAGGCGCACTGTTCTTCAAAGCCACGGAGTTCGGAGACGACAAGGATCGCGTGCTCGTGCGGCGTGACGGCCGGCCCACGTATTTCGCAAACGACGTTGCGTACCACTACGAAAAACTCAAGCGCGCGGATCGCGTCATCGATATTTTGGGACCCGATCACCACGGCTACATCGGCCGCTTGAAAGGCTTGGCCGAAGCGCTCGGTTTCAGCCGCGACGCGCTCGACGTGCTCATCGCCCAACAGATTACGTTGATGCGCGGCAACGAGCAGGTCAGCATGAGCAAACGCGCGGGGCACATCATTACGCTCGACGACATCATCGACGAAGTGGGCGTCGATGCGGCGCGTTTTTTCTTCATCATGCTCTCACCGGAATCGCCGCTCACGTTCGATCTCGAGCTGGCCAAGGAACAGAGCAACGAAAACCCGGTGTACTACGTGCAGTACGGTCACGCGCGCATCGCCTCCGTCTTCAAAAACGCGAACGCCGCGGACGTCGACGAAGCGCGCGCGATGCCCTCGCTCGCAGCGCTGCAGAACCCTGCCGAAATCGCGCTCGCGCGCCGTCTTGCCGAACTGCCGCGGGTCGCGCAAAACGTCGTCGACCATCTTGCGCCGCACCGCCTCACGCGCTACGCGCGCGACATTGCTTCGGATTTTCATCAGTTCTACCACGAGTGCCGTATCCTGACCGAAAACCGCGACGAGCGTATCGCACGCCTGGGCCTGTGCATCGCGACGAAGACCGTGCTCGCACGCGTTCTCGATCTCATCGGCGTAAGCGCGCCGGAATCTATGTAACTAGCGCGCGTTCGAAAACAGCGGTGCGGCCGCCGCGGCGGCGCGTTCGAGCGCCTGACGATCGCCCTCGCCGAAGGCGTTGATGCGTTCGCTCTCAACGTCGATGGTGCCCACGATTTTCCCCGAGCTTCGAACCGGCACGATCATCTCCGAGCGCGTCGTACTGAAGGCGGTCAAATACTCCGGGTTCTTGCTGACGTCGCCGGTCATGACGGCGCTGTTCGTACGCAACGCTTGTCCGGTCAACCCCCGATCGCGCGGAAAGACGGGGTACGCCGGTTCGCCGGGGCCGCTAAAGGCGATGATGCGAACCTCGTCCGGTGTCACGTCGTACAAACCGACCCACCGGTAATTGCCGGCCGCGTGGATCTCCGCGGCTATCGCACGCGCTTTTTCGTCGCGCGGCGCGCTCGATGCGAGAATCTCGGCGATGTGTTTTTCGATCGACGCGAAATCCGCGTGCTCGTAGTTCACGTCGGCGCCGCAACGGCGATTGGCTCCGCAGCCGGAGCCTCCAATACCGTGAGCGGCTGGGGCTGCTCCTCGTCGACGGCGTCGATCTGTCCGTGCAGCCACGGCCCGAGGAAATACTTCCAGACGAGCTTTGCGATGGCAGCCGCGGGAATGCCGAGAATCAGTCCGGGCAAACCGAACAATTCGCCGCCGGCAAACACCGCGAACATAACGGTAATCGGCGACACGCCCACGGTGCCGCCCATGATTTTCGGAACGAGCACGTTGTCACTGATGCGCGCCATGCCGAACATCACGACCTGCACGACGACGATCGTGAACGCGCCTTGCGGCGCCGAAAGTCCGAGCGCGACGATCTGCGCGACGAGCATCCCGACGATGGGAATGGCATAGCCGATGGCGCTGACGATGCCGATGAGCAGCGCGAACTTGAACCCGAGCAGTGCCGTGACGATTGCGATAACGATGCCCGTGATGGCGCTCACGATCACTTGACCCGCAATGTATCCACCGAAAACGGCGGCGGCCTCGCTCGAGAGCTTGCGCGCGGTCGCGCGTTTGCTCGGCGGAAAGAAACCGGCAAAGCCTTCGGCTAAACGCTGCGGATTGAGCAGGAAGAAAAACGAGAGAATGATCGCGGAGAACGCGATGAAGAATCCCGTCGCGATATTGATCGCGAACGCGCCGAGCGAGGTGACCGTTACGGTGAGCAGCTCGGCGACGCGCTGCGAACCCAACTGCTGCACGTTGAGTACGGGAATGCCGGCGTGCGGGAAATGCGATTGAAGCGCGGTGTTCACGCTCTGCAGCCACGACTGCGCCCCGTTGAGATATGTGGGCGAATTCTGCACCAAAATGCGTATCTGATCGATGGTCATCGGAACGATGATCACGAGCAGCACGATCGTTACGAAGATCAGGAATGCGTACACGAGCCCGATCGCCCACATGCGCGGTACGCGGCGCTGCATGAGCCATTCCGATACCGGATAAACGGCCGAAGCGATAAACGCGGCGATGACGAAAATCGCGATCGTCTTTGGGATGCGCGTTGCAAACCACAGCGCGAGCGCCGCGATGACCAGCACGGCGATCGTCATCCACACGCGCCGGCGCGCGGAAAAGTCTACAGCGGCTTGCACAGCAGCTGCCGCTCGGTGAAATACCCGGCGCGTCCGTACAGCGCGCGGGCGGCGGCGTTATCTTCGGTGACCATCAAACCCATATACGGCAATCCTCGCCGGCGAGCCTCATCTTCGGCAGCTGCCAGCAGACGACTTCCTATACCGCGTCCGCGGTGCGAAGGTTCCACTGCCATGTACGCGATGAAGCCTTGCGGCATGCGCGTGACCTCGTCCGGCATGCTGTCGAGCATCAAGACGAAGCCCACCCGCTTTCCAGTATCGTCCGCGACGAGCAGTACGTGAGATTGGCGGAAGACGAAGTCGAGCAAGCCGTCGTAGCTTGCTTCGAGCATGGCCTCGTTCACGTAGCGGAATTTCGGGACGGAGTCGCCCATCGTTCGCTTCCCCAGATCCGTCACGAACGCGCGGTCCTCGCTTCGGCCGTGCCGGATGACGACTTCTACGCTGCCGCCCGCCATACCGGTACCAGTTCCTCCAATGCGTCGATGAGCGCAGCGTTCTCGTGCGGAGCGCCGATCGTTATGCGCAGCCGCCCCGGCATCGCGAGCGCATCGCCGGAGCGCACAATGATTCCGCGATGCAAGAGATCCGTGTACGCGCGCGTGGCGCTGCCCGGGACTTTTACCGCGTAAAAATTGGCCTGAGTCTGATACACGTGCAGTCCCAAGCGCTCCAGCTGTTTGAATACGAACGCTTTGCCGGAGAGATTCGCGGCAATACTGCGGGCGACGAACGCTTCATCCTCGAGTGCACCGGCCGCGCCGAGCGCCGCAGGCCGCGAGATATTGAACGGCAGACGCACGCGGTTGAGCCACCCGATCGTTTCGGGGTCAGAAAAGCCGTACCCGAAGCGCAGCGAAGCCAGGCCGTAGATCTTCGACATCGTGCGCAGCACGATCGTGTTCGGACGCGCGCGCACCAAGTCGACGGCGTCCAGCGTTCCCTCGCCCATGTACTCGCGATACGCTTGGTCGACGAGCAGCGTGATGCCGTCCGGCAGGCGTTCGACGAACGTTTGCCACTGCTGCGGGGAAAGCGCGGTTCCCGTCGGATTGTTGGGATCGCATACGAAAACGAGTTTGGTGCGCGGCGTGATCGCATCGAGCATCGCTTCGACGTCGTGCACGCCGTCTCGAAGCGGCACCTCGACCGCACTCGCACCGGTCAGCGCGGCCGCGAGTTTGTAGAGCGAAAAACTCGGCGTCGCCATCACCGCTTCGTCGCCCGCCTCGAGCAGCGTTTCGCACACGATGTTGACCAGTTCGTTGCTGCCGTGTCCGAGCACGACGTTTCCGGCGTGCAAACCGTAGGGCGCGGCGATCCTTTCTTTGAGTTGCGGATAGGTGTCGTCGAGATACAGGTGCAGCTTGTCTATGCGGCTGAGTGCCGCCATGGCTTTGGGCGAGCTGCCCAGCGGATTTTCGTTCGAAGCGAGTTTGATGATGCGCTGCAGGCCGAGGTCGCGCTGCACCTCTTCGATGGTTTTGCCGGGCACGTACGGTGCCAATTTGCGAACGGCCGCCCGGCTCATTTGAACCGGCGCTCCGGCCGAGCCAGGGTCACGATGATCTCCTCGAGCCGGGATCGGTGATTGGTTCGCCGGCGGCGCATTGCGGACAGGACTGCGGATCGTGCGAAACGATCGGCATGTCGAGCAGCGCGTGCGTGGGAACGCCGAAGTCCGCTTCGCCCCGGCGGACGATCACGCCGACGCCGGCAACGCTCGCGCCGGACTTGCGAACGACGTCCAACACCTCTTTCACCGAACCACCGGTGGTCACGACGTCCTCGACGACGAGGACGCGGTCGGACGGATCGAGATGAAAGTTGCGCCGCAGCGCCGGGACGCCGTCTTGCTTTTCGACGAAGATCGCTTTCGTGCCGAGCGCGCGCGCGACTTCATAGCCGAGAATGATGCCGCCGACGGCGGCACTCACGACGACCGTCGGTTTCGCATCG
>DAISWS010000044.1:4127-7308 GCA_036826275.1 Vulcanimicrobiaceae bacterium | reverse complement strand
ATCGCGAAACGCGCCGGCAATTGCACGCGCAACCGGTTCGACGATCTGCGGATCTTCCAGGATGCGAAACTTTTGAATGAAGCGGTTGCTGTGCCGCCCCGAACTCAAGCGGAAATGCCCGTCGAGCAGCGCTCCGCGCTCCTTCAACGCTTGCTGCACGTTCATACGTTGACCGACTTCATTTCTTCGAGAATCGCGCGCGCCGCCCGGAGCGCATCGGGTGCCTGCGTGATCGGCCGGCCGACGACGAGGTAATCCGCTCCCGCGCGCACCGCGTCCGCCGGAGTGGTGACGCGTTTTTGATCGCCGTGCGCCGCGCCGCTTGGACGAATGCCGGGCGTGAGCGTGAGAAAATCATCGCCCAGCGCGGCCTTGATCTCGCGCGATTCGTGCGCGCTGCACACCACGCCGGAACAACCCGCGCTTTTTGCCAGACGCGCAAGGCGCATCGCCGTCTCCACCGCATTTCCGTCCAGGCCGACGTCGCGCAAATCGCTTTGGCTCATGCTGGTGAGTACCGTTACCGCAAACACGTGCGGGTGCGTCATGCCGAGTTCGCCCGCGCGCTCGTTCGCCGCCTGAACTGCCGCGCGCATCATCTCCGCTCCGCCGAGCGCGTGAACGTTGATGATGTGGGTCCCGTAGCGCACGAGCTGCTTGACCGCGGCGCCGGCGGTGCGCGGTATGTCGTGCACTTTCGCGTCGATGAAGTGGCGCACGTCGCGCGCTTCCATGTACGAGAAGATCCGCCCGCCGAAGCCGTAGAGCGGCTCCATGCCGACCTTGTAGATGAGGTCGAGCTCGTAGAGTTCGTCGATCAGCCGCTCGGCGTCATCGGGGTTGTCCACGTCGAGCGCGACGACTAACTGCGGCACTAGCCTTCATCTCCTTCATACTGGAACGGACTGGCGAATCCGACGTTGCCTTTCCCAACGATCTCGCGGATCGAGGTGAGGCCGCGTCCAGCGAGATAGTCGCGAAGTTCTTCGACGATGCGCACAGGAATCCGGGGGTCGGTGAAATTCGCCGTACCGATGCACACGGCGCTGGCTCCGGCCAGAAAAAACTCCAAGGCGTCGCTCGTCGTTTCGATGCCGCCCTGTCCGACAATCGGGATGGTCACCGCCCGCGCCACTTCGTACACCGCGAGTACCGCGATGGGGCGAATCGCGGGTCCGGAAAGGCCGCCCGTGACGTTGCCCAGGCGCGGCTTCCACGTATTGACGTCGATAGCCATGCCGCGCACCGTATTGATGACGGCCAGCGCATCGGCTCCCGCATCTTGCGCTTCACGAGCAATGCCGGCGATGTCGGTGACGTTCGGGGAGAGTTTGACGATGAGCGTCTTGTCCGTAACGGCGCGCACGCGCGTGACGACGCTTGACGTCAGCTTCGGATCGCACGCAAAGGTTTCGCCCTCGTGCGCGACGTTGGGACATGAGATGTTGACTTCAAGCGCGTGAATTTCGTCCCGTGCGGCCAGCCGCTGCGCGACATACGCATAGTCGTCGACGGAAAATCCCGCCACGCTTCCGACGATCTTGCAGGGGCGCTGCGCGAATTTCTTCACGTCGTGCTCGAGATACCAGTCGATGCCCGGATTCTGCAGTCCGATTGCATTGAGCATCCCGGCCGGCGTTTGCACCAGCCGAGGCGTGGGATTTCCCAACCGCGGCGCGCGTGTCACGCTTTTGAGTACGACGCCGCCAATCTGCGAGAGATCGACGAACGGCTCGAACTCTTCGCCGCTTCCGTAGCAGCCGCTGGCCATAAGCGTCGGATACGCCAATTTCAGCGTTCCGATTTGAACGCTGAGATCTACCATTTGAAACGGCGCTCCGGTCTAACCGCAGCCTGTCCTGAGCATTGTCGAAGGGCGCCCCCCATCGATGATGGGGCCCCCACTTCCGTGCGGCGCCTAAATGTCATTACGAACATGATCGCTCCCCGTGGGCGCCGCCGCATTACCACCGTAACTCACTGGCCCAGAATACCGGGCCTTCTTTGCAGATGCGCGCGTACACGACGTCGCTGCCGCCCGCGCCGGCGCCGGGAAAACCGGGTGCTTGCGCGCTGGCGCGATCGAGGGGAATGACGCAGCCCCAGCAGCCGCCGACGCCGCATGCAAACGTTTCTTCCAGCGAGAGTTGCGCGGGCACTCCCAGTTCGTTCGCGACGAACGCCGTCGCGCGCAGCATCGGTGACGGCCCGCACGCCAGAATCAGATCGGGTTTTTCGTTTGCCGCGGCAAGTGCTTGCGTGATGAATCCATGATGGCCGTAGCTGCCGTCGTCGGTGGCGCAGATCACCTCGCAGCCTTCGCTCGCGAAGCGGTCTTTTTCGACGAGCAATTCCGCGGTTCGCGCTCCGTAGAACAACCGCACGCGTTTGCCCGAACGGACTAATGCTTGGGCCGGAAGGAGCACGGACGCAATCCCTACGCCGCCTGCGACAATCGCCACGTCCGATGCATGGTCGAATGTGAAACCATTGCCCAAAGGAGCGGAGACCGCAAGATGATCACCGGCGCGCAACTCGGCGAGCTCCCGCGTTCTCGGACCGCAGACGAAGAACAAAACACTTGCGCGCTCGCCCTGCGCTTCGTAGATGCCGAGCGCTACGGCAGCCCTCTCGCCGCCCGGCGGAATAGCCATCAAGAACTGTCCTGGACGCGTCACACCGGCAATCGCCGGAGCGTGAAAACCAAGGAGGAACACGGCGGGCGCGAGCTGTTTCCGATCGAGAACTACAACATCGTGCACGGCAGGCATCGGCTCCGGCATTCTCGGCTTTCAACCGAGATACTTCCGACGCACATGGATGTGCTAGTGTCGCCGCGCACACGGATGTGCTGGAGGCGGCCGTAACGGAATATTTAATAAAAGCTGCGACCTTTGACTGAACTTCTTCTCTTCATCAGCCGTTATAGGGTATAGAACGACAAAAATCGGAAAGGAGGGTCCACGAAATGGCAGGTCTGATGGTCTTCAAAACGTTAGCCGACGCGCTCAGAGCGGGCTATCAAGTCTATGATCGGACTTCGGACGGATATCTCGTCCGTACAAGAACTACAGCTGGATGGGCAATCGCCCTGGTCAGTTGCAAGTGAACCCTCCGAAACAGGGATAAGTGCAGCAAGAAAAACGGCCCGCTACGGCGGGCCGCTTTTTTTGTGTCAGCG
>DAISWS010000044.1:0-4117 GCA_036826275.1 Vulcanimicrobiaceae bacterium | reverse complement strand
GGCCTTTTTTTTTAAATTAAGCGCGATTTTCGCCATCGCGTCGTTGCCTCAGGCCTCGTTTACCAGAGTAAACTTCGGCCTGACGCGCCTAGCGCTGGTCGAAAATCACGGCTTAATTTGCGTTAGCGGACATCCGGAGGCGACGGTGGTTTTTCTAGCCCGGTCGTTGCGCCCGGGCGCCAGCCGGCGTAGCCGCCCGGGGGCGTCACGTCGCGTGGGCCGGTGAAGGGCTGCTGCCCCGGCGCCTGAGACTGTCCCGGCGGCGGAGGCGGCGCGCCCGGCGGTCCCCATTGCTGGGCGAGCGGTCCGAGGTTCGCGCCGGAGAGCACGGCGATGATGATTTGCGCCAGGCCGACGAAGAGGGGAATGAGCCCGCCGAGCAGCCATGGTCCGAAGTGTCCGATGTTGATGAACGAGAGCCCGATGAAGAGCGCAAAGCCGATCATCGTCAGCGTGATCCCCTTGCGGAGCATCCGGTTGGGGTCCGGCCCACCACAGCACCCGTAGTCGGCGGCGTCCGCACCAGGCTGCGCGCCGGCGTACATGCCGGGGTCGTACCAGCCGCCTCGACCCATGCGCCGGGCCGAGCGCGCGTCGGGCGGAGGCACGATGCCGCGCTTGAGCATTTCGACGCGTTCCTGGTGCGCGAGCACGCGATTGACGATCGCGTACGTCAGCGGCAATCCGAAAATGACGAGAACGCCGACGACCGGGACGATGGTATCAGAAGGGTCTGCCATGCTAGAGCGCTCCGTTCGGGGTGATGTGGATGCTTCCGTCTTGCGTCGAAACCTCGAGCGACCCGCCGCCTGTTCCGAAGTGATACGATGCCGCGCCGGAATCATCTTGGGCAACGCGCGCGCCGTCGATCCTGATGCTGCCGTCGCCGGTTTGCGCATGCACCGTCAGGTTCGCGCCCGTAAGGGCGAGATGAATCGAGCCGTCACCGCTGTGCAAGCGTCCGCCATCCACGCGCACGTTGCTCGCCTTGATCGAACCATCGCCGGTCACGGCGACGATCGAAGGCGATTGCACGTCGGTCAGATGCAAGCTGCCGTCGCCGCAAGAAATTTTCACGTCGCGCGCTTTTACGCCCGTGATGTTGGCACCGCCGCAACTCGCAATTTCGAGCGCGCTATCCGGCGGCACGGCGACTTCCGTGTGCTGATAATCGATGCCGATGAAGCCGATGTCATTGCGCGGCTGCGCGTCCGCACGGCTGATGGAGACACCGTCGGCGGTGCGCTCCACATGCAGCGGCCCCTCGGAGGCGTGAGATCCAATGAACCAACCGAGCAGATGCGTATGATCGGTCACGTGGACCTTGCCGTCGGCCGACGCGGTAACGATGACGCGATGGTCAGGGTCGTTGATGACCACGTGCGGCGAGGCACCGGCGTCAACGCGCGCCTGCTCGCCCATGCGGTTGACGTTGGACGCCTGGGCGGCCAGGCCGATATGGCCGCCGCGAACCGCCCAAAGGATTACGCCGCCAATAAAGACCTCGACGGCGAGAAGCACGGCCACGATGCCGGCGCGAGAGTAACGCATGCCCCATGTACGGCACGGGGGGCGCAGTGTTTCATCCGGCCCATCCGAAACACCGGGTGGCGTTCCTCTGTATAGAGAGCGTGGCCGCGGCACTACTGGAGGCACCTTCCATCGACCCCTCGTCGCTCATCGACGATCAGGCCCTCGTGACGGAAACGCTCGCGGGTCGCACGCACGCCTTCGGCACACTGGTCGAGCGCTATGACCGGGCGGTATATCATTTGGCATACCGCACGCTGCGCGATCAGGAAGAAGCGCGCGACGTCGCGCAAGAGGCGTTCTTCAAAGCGTATCGCAGCCTACGCACGTTCAAACCGGGCGCCAAGTTTTCGACGTGGATCTTCGCGATCGCGTACCATGCGTGCTGCGACCGCCTCTCACGGCGGCGCCGTTATTCAAATGAAGAATTGCCGGAGCGCGCGGATAGCGCCGCGGGGCCGGAGACCGAAGCAATCGCAAGCGACGAAGCGCAGCGCCTGCGCAAAGCAATTGCGGCACTGCCGGAAAAATACCGCGCGGTGATCACGCTGTATCACTTACAGGGCCGCCAGTACGACGAAATCGCGCAGGTGCTCGGCATGCCGATGGGAACGGTAAAGACGCATCTGTTTCGCGCCAAAGAGCAATTACGCAAAATACTCAACGCAGAAACCGCGGGGGTAGCGGAATGAGCAAGCACTATACGAACGACGAGTTGGAACGCGCCTTGTTTGCGCTCGATTTGGAAGAAGCGCCTTCGGATTTGCGCAGTACCATCTTGGCGCGAACGATTTATCACGTTCCGCCCGCGGCCAGCGTGCGGCCGTGGGAAGTCTGGCTCTACGGCGCCCTGTGCGCCGCGCTGGTCTGGCTGCTCGTCGCGGTCGTGCGCGGCGCCGCCGGCCCCGTCGTGGATTCGGCCGCCTCGTATGGGCATCAGGCGGTCACGCTCTTCTCCCAACCCGCGACGCTGTTCTGGATTGCGGTCGGCGGCGCGGCGGTCATGATTTCTCAGATGAATTTAACGGATCTTCCGGGGGTTGGGCGAGCGGCGCGCCGATAACCCTACCGTATGGAGAAAACGGCCCGCCGGCATCACATTCTCGTCGTGGAAGACGATGCGGCCATCAGCCGCGTGCTGCAGCTGGAACTCGAGCACGAAGGCTATCAAGTCACGGTCGCGCGCGACGGACTTTCGGGTTTAGAACAAGCGCTCAAAGAACCCGACTTGGTGCTGCTCGATCTGATGCTGCCGCGCATGGACGGCATGGAGATCTGCAAGCGCGTGCGCGCGAAGAGCCGCGTGCCGATCATCATGCTGACGGCCAAAGACCGCGTTCCAGAACGCGTTGCCGGCCTAGACATCGGCGCGGACGACTATCTCACCAAACCGTTTTCCACGGAAGAACTGCTGGCACGCGTGCGCGCGCGCCTGCGCGAAAAAGAGCCGGCCGAGAACATCATCGCGTACCGCGATCTCGTTATGGACCGCGACCGGCATGAAGTGCGGCGGGCGGACAAAGAGGTCAACCTCACGGCAAAAGAATACGCGCTGCTGGAATATCTGCTGCTGCACCGCAACAAGGTGCATACGCGCGACGAGCTCTTCAACGGGGTATGGGGCAGCGACTTTCTCGGCGACTCGAATTTGATCGACGTCTACATCCGCTACCTGCGCGGCAAGATCGACGACGGCTTCGACGAGAAACTGATCACGACGGTTCGCGGCGTCGGCTACACGATAAAAGATTAGGAGCCTGTCGGGGTATGGCGTTGCCGTTCGCCGGGATGGATCGCCGACGAGCGCAAGGCGCAAGGAGTGCGAATATCCGTAGATATTTAAACGACGCGCAACGCGGCGATCGGCGGCGAGGCATTCCGGCGAGCGGTAACGACATACCCCGGCAGGCTCCTCGACCATGAATTCGCTACGGTGGCGCATCGCCGGCTGGTATGCGCTGCTGCTCGTCGTCGTGACCATTGCGCTGGGCGTTGCGATCACGCTGCGTTTCGAAGGCATTCTGCGCAGTCAAGCGCGCGACCACGTAACCTCGACGCTCGCCGACATCCGCACCGCTGCGGCTCCATCGCCCAATTCGTTCCTGTTCTCCGAAGGCGGCGACTCCCTGCAGTTGCTCGAGAATCCGGACAACCTCGAACGCTGGTCCTCGACCAGCACCTTCATCGAGGTCGACGATCCGCGCGGCTATCCGCTCGCGAAAAGCTTCAACATGGACGCGGTGCCGACGTTCGGCAATCCAGGCATAACGCCGGCCGCACAAGAAACGCTGCGCGAAGTCAACGTGCAGGGACGGCCGTTCCTGGTTGCAGCGCAGGTCCTGATCAGCGGAAACCATGCGGTCATCGTGCAGGTCGGCGAGCCGCTCGACCAGCTCTACCGCGCATTCACCCAAACCGAATGGTCGATCGCCCTGATTTTACTAATTGCCGTGATTGCCGTCACGCTCGTCTCGTTCGGGATCGCCGCACAGATTACGTCCCCAATCAACGAGCTGGCGCGCGCGATGCGCGAGATCGGTTCCGAGGGACTGCACCGGCGCCTACGCTGGAAAGGACGGCGCGACGA
>DAISWS010000043.1:11594-19566 GCA_036826275.1 Vulcanimicrobiaceae bacterium | reverse complement strand
GAGGGCGCAAAGCCGGGCGCGAATCCCAACGCCTGCTCGAACGCCGTGCGCGCTTCCTCGCGCCGCTTCAATTCGATAAGCACGACGCCGCGTTTATTCGCAGCGGCGGCACGCTGCAGCACCGGCGTTTCCGGATCGGCGAGAATCGCATCGAGCCGCGCTAGGGCTTCCTCGTACCGGTGCTGCGCCAGATCGCGCAGTGCCAGTTCGAACGGCGTGTAGAGTTTGGGCTGGAAAAGAGCGAGGAATCCGCGGAGGTTGAAAGACACTGCCGCTATGTTCACGATCGATATCCTCACGCTCTTCCCGGAGGTCTTCGCGCCCTTCGTCGGCTTATCGATCGTGGGCCGCGCCGTCGAGGCCGGCATCGTAGACATCCGCTACCATCACGTGCTCGACGCCCTGCAAGGCAGCGAACGCGCCGACGACACCCCGTTCGGCGGCGGCGCCGGAATGGTGATGCGCATCGAGCCTTTGGCTCGCATTCTCGACGACATCGCCGCGCAGGCGCCTGCGGGCGAGCGTCGCGCGATCGCGGTTCCGACCCCCGCCGGGCAGCCGTTCACCCAAGCCCACGCCCGCCGCTTCGCCGCCGAGCTCGACCGTCTGATTTTCGTATGCGGACACTACGAAGGCGTCGACGATCGGCTCGGGCAGCTCTATCCAATCGAGGAGTATTCGCTCGGAGACTTCGTGCTGACGGGCGGCGAATTGCCGGCCCTGGCGATGATGGACGCGACCGTACGCCTGCTCGACGGCACCGTGCGGGCGGAGTCTTTGGTCGACGAGTCGTTCACCGAAGGGGCGCTCGATTATCCGAGTTACACCCGGCCGCCCGAATTTCGGGGCATCTCCGTTCCGCCCGTGCTCCTATCAGGCAATCACGCGGCCATTGCTCAGTGGCGCCGCGAGCAATCGCGCGCCCGGACCCGCGCGCGCCGCCCGGATTTGGATAAGTCCTAAGCCGTTGCGCCCCTAAGGCCACCGTGCTAGAATCCGAAGGTTGCCGTGGGACCAAACCCAAGGCCTTTTTAGATTCGCGCCGGAGCCAGAAAGTACCATGAACGTCATCGATGTCTTGAATCAAGAGCAGCGCAAGGAGACCGTCCCGGACTTCCGTCCCGGCGACACGGTGAAGGTGTACTCGAAAGTCGTCGAAGGCGGCAAGGAACGCGTGCAGATGTTCGAAGGCGTCGTCACCGTTCGCAAGGGCGGCGGCGCGCAAGAAGCGATCACCGTACGGCGCGTGGCGCACGGCGTGGGCATCGAGAAGACGTTTCTCGTTCATAGCCCCCGTGTGGACCGTATCGAGGTCAGCAAGCGCGGCGTGGTACGCCGCAGCCGCCTGTACTACTTGACCGAGAAGATCGGTAAAGCGGCGCGCATCAAAGAGAAGAAAGCCGTCCGCTGATCCTCCGCTGTCGCCGTTACAGTTACTCGGGCTGATCGGCGTCTTTGCCGTCGCCCGTATCGTCCTTAGCCTCCAACCTATCGCAGCCGGCACCTCCGGGCGCGCGGCGTCCGCCGTGCGCGAATACCTCGACGCATTCATCGTCGCAGGCTTGGTCGCGCTCTTCCTTATTACGTTCGTCGTGCGCACGTTCTATATCCCGACGGGCTCGATGATCCCGACGCTGCAAGTACGGGACGTGTTGCTCGTCAACGAATTCGCGTACCGCTTCGGCGCGCCGCACCGCGGCGACATCGTCGTATTCCGTCCGCCGATAGAATCGCCGGAGAACTTCATCAAGCGCGTGATCGCCGTTCCCGGCGATACCCTTCGCATCGCCGGCGGCAAAGTATACGTCGACGGCAAGGCACTGAAAGAGCCGTACATCGCGCAGGCACCGCAGTACGATTTGACGATCAAAGATTACGGCATCTACGTCGATACGGGCTACGGATACGAGCCGCTCGATCCGTCGCGCGCGAACATTCCGCCGCGCTCGCAGTGGCAAGCACCGGACCGCGTGCCGAATGGATTCTATTTCGTAATGGGCGATAACCGCAACGACTCGGACGACTCCCACATCTGGGGCTTCGCGCAACTGCACGGACGCTTCGCCGGCGGCCCGCTCGCGAAGACGCGCTCGACCGCACAGTTCACCGGCCGTGCGTTCTTGCTGCTTTGGCCCTTTAACCGCTTGCGGATCTTGGACTAGTGGGGACGTTCGCATTGACGCCCGGGATGCTGCTAGGACTGGTTGGGCTCTTCATCGTTGCGCGCGTGGTTTTGACGGTCCGCGCGCTGCGCGTGCCGGCGGCCGGAAAAGCGACGAACTTCGCGCGCGAATACTTGGATCCGTTCATCTACGCCGGCATCGCCGCGTTCTTGCTCATCACGTTCGTCGCGCGCACGTATTACATTCCGTCCGGCTCGATGATTCCGACGCTGAAAGTCGGCGACGTTCTGATCGTCAACAAATTCGAATACCGTTTTCATAAGCCGAACGAAGGCGACATCGTCGTGTTTCCGCCGCCGCAGCCCAGCTCCGACGATTTTATCAAGCGCGTCATCGGACGTCCGGGCGACACGCTGCGCATTCAAGGCGGCCTCGTGTACGTCAACGGCAAAGCGCTCAAGGAACCGTACATCGCGCAACCGCCGGACTACAACCTCGTCATCAAGAACTACGGCATCTACGTGCAACAACCGGGCGGAACGTACATCCCGCTCGATCCCGCGGACGCGAACGTTCCGCCGCGAACAGACTGGACCGCACCCGACCGCATTCCGCCGAATTGCTACTTCATGATGGGCGACAACCGCAACGATTCCGACGATTCGCACGAGTGGGGCTTCGCGCAGTTGCAAGGCCGTTTTGACGCCGGTCCGCTCAAGGGTCAGCCGGCGCACTTCACCGGACACGCATTCTTGATTTTCTGGCCGCTGGGCGACGCGCGGATTTTGTGGCGATAAGCGAGAAAAGAACGGCGTGCTCCGGCAATGGCATTGGCGTTCAGTCGCAAGCGCTAGCGCGCAACTCGCACTCCTCGCCCTTCTAGCGCTGGCGTTTTTCCTGCGCACGCCGCAGGTATCCGGGCTATCGATGGCACCGCACATTGCCTCCGGTGAGGTCGTGCTGATCAATACGATCGTGTACCGGATGCATGCACCGGCGCGCGGAGACATCATCGCCTTTCATCACGATGGGCCGACGCCCGAAACATACATCAAGCGCGTCATCGGCCTGCCGGGCGACCGCGTCCGCATCGATCGCGGAAAAGTGTACGTCAACGGCGTGGCCCTCGACGAGCCGTACGTCCGTTTTCCGGACGGCCGCAGTTTTCCGGAAGTGACCGTGCCCGCGGACTCGCTGTACGTGTTGGGAGACAACCGTGCCGACAGCGACGACTCGCGCTTTTGGGGCTTTGTGCCCGAGCCGGCGGTTTTGGGCAAAGCGGTGGCGGGAATTTGGCCGCTCGGTCATGTAGGCGCATTATGACCGTGAACGCGGACGCCGAATTCCAACAAGTCGTCCAATGGTATCCGGGCCACATGGCCTCGGCGATGCGCCGCATCGACGACTACATGAAGTTGATCGACATCATCATTGAGATCGTCGACGCGCGCGTCCCGTCCAGCGGCGCAAATCCGATGCTCGCCTCGCTCGCCGGAAAGCGCCCGCGCCTGCTGGTGCTCAACCGCGAAGATCTCGCCGATCCGGCGGAAACGGCACGGTGGATTGCCTACTTCGAGCAAAACCGTCGTAAAGCGATCGCCGTGAACGGGCGCGACCAGGGCAGCGTCGGAAAAGCGAACTACTTTCTCGGGCAGCTCGCCGCAAACGCGCGCGGTACGCAGCGCGTCATGGTCGTCGGCCTTCCCAACTCCGGGAAATCGTCGGTCATCAACGGCCTGCTTCGCCGCGCCGCGGCGCGCACGGAAGACCGCGCCGGCGTAACGCGCCAGATGCAATGGTTCCGCGTTGGTCCCAACCTCGAACTCATGGACACGCCCGGGATTTTGGTCCCGAAAATATCCTCGCCCGAAGCGCAGTGGAAGCTGGCACTCGTCGGCGCCGTTCCGCGGGAGCGGTACGATCCCGAGGACATCGCCATCCGTTTTCACCGCTGGCTGCACGAGACGACGAAGGGGCGGACGAAAATACCCGACCTGGAAACGTTCGCGAAAGTACGTGGATTCATGCGCAAAGGCGGCGAAGTGGAGTATCACAACGCCGCACAGTCGTACATCAAAGACTTCAACGACGGAAAATTCGGCCGTGTCACGTTGGAAAGCGCACCGAGTGATGACGCCAAAACAGCGTAAAGCCAAGAACGCGTACGAGCGCGAGCGGCGCCGCCTGCACCGCATCCACGCGTTCGAAAACGCAGCGCGCGAAAAAGGCTTCGTCTACGTCGGCGGCATCGACGAAGTCGGGCGGGGTCCGCTCGCAGGCCCGGTCGTCGCGGCATGCGTGGTCGCGGCGGAGCCGCTGATGATCCGCGGCCTGAACGACTCAAAGCAAGTGCTTGCGCACCACCGCACGCAGATCGCCGAACAGATCAAAGAATCGTGCGCCGCTTGGGGCATCGGCATTGCGAGCGTCGCGGAGATCGACCGCTTAAACATCTACTGGGCAAGTGTTCTCGCCATGGAACGCGCGATTGAAGCACTCAGCGTCGTACCGCAGTATCTGATCACCGATGCGGTGCGCATCCGCTCGTTTACCGGGCCGCAAGAACCATTGATCAAGGGCGATGCGCGAAGCGCGACGGTTGCGGCGGCATCGATCGTCGCCAAGGTCCATCGCGACAACCTGCTTGTCGAACTGCACGCGATGGACCCTCGTTACGGATTTGCCGACCATAAAGGATATGCGACCCCCGAGCACCTGCGGGCTCTTCAAGAACACGGCCCCTCGCCTTACCACCGCTCCGGCTGGTGGCGGGTTCGCGAAGCACAGCTCCAGTTCGGTTTCGGTGCCGCGGTTGCAGAGTAACGGCGTCAAGGGCCGTGCCGGAGAAGATCGGGCAGCCGCATTCCTGGAACAAGCCGGCTACCGCATCGTCCGCCGCAACCTGCGCCTTCCGGGCGGAGAAATCGACCTGGTTTGCCGCGACCGCGACACCATCGTCTTCGTCGAGGTCAAGCTCCGCACAAACCGGCGGTTCGGCGGCGCCCTTTCCGGCGTCACGGCCGCCAAGCGCGAGACGCTTCGCAGGCTCGCAGCCGATTTCGTGCAAATCGTCGCTCCGAATGCCCACTTCCGCTTCGACGTGGTGGCTGTAGATGGAGACCGAATGACCCTGCACCGGAACGCTTTCTAAAAATGGACACGTTCATCGGCCGCACGCTTGGCGGACGGTATGAGGTGCTTGAGCTCATCGGCCGCGGCGGCACCGCGGACACCTACCGCGCGCTCGACAAAATACTCGAGCGTGAGGTGGCGATCAAGGTGCTGATCGACCGCTCGGATGACGTCAACAAGCGGTTTTTGCGCGAAGCGCAGGCGATGGCGAAGCTCAACCATTCGTGCATCGTGGCCGTATTCGACGTCGGCGAAGAGTCCGGCATCTCGTATATCGTGATGGAACTGGTGCGCGGCAAGACGCTGCGCGACTTGGAAGGCGGATCGATCTCGTACCGCCAGGCGCTCACGTATCTCATCGATATTCTCGAAGCGCTCGACTACGCGCATACGCAAGGAATTATTCACCGCGACATCAAGCCGTCGAACATCATGACGATCGAAGACGGCAAGCACGTCAAAGTCATGGACTTCGGTCTTGCGCGCCGCACCAGCGACATGACGCAGACCACGCGCACGGGACAAATCGTCGGAACGATCGGCTATCTCGCACCCGAGCGATTCTTGAGCAAACCGGCGGACATCCGCAGCGATCTGTATTCCGTCGGCATCGTGATGTACGAAATCTTCACCGGCACCGTTCCGTTTCGCAACGACAAGGACGATCTGGTCGCCACGATCTTCTCGCACGTGCACGATGCGCCGACCCCGCCGCACGAGATCAACCGCAACATCCCCGAGCCGCTCGAGCGCGTCATCATGCGCGCCATCGACAAAGACCCCGGAAAGCGCTACCAAAACGCGCGCGACTTCGTGAACGATCTGCACCTGCTGCTCGCGCCGCCGTCCTCCAAGAAGAGCGCAAACGCTCCGGGCTCGAGTTCGGAGCGCCGCGCCAGCAGCGCGCGCATCGATGTGACCGATCCGAGTTTGCGGCAATCGCTCGACCGCGCGCTCGCTCCCTCGCGCAACCGCAACGACGCCTACGAAGCGGTGCTCAAAGGCATGCTGGCGACGCGCCGCCGCCGCTACGACGAGGCCAAGACGAATTTTCTCTCCGCGCTGCACGAACTTTCGGCGATAGACAACCGCCTCGAGTATGCAAAAACGGCGCTCAAGTACGGAACGATGATTCTGCAAAAGGCGTCGGACGGGCTGCGCGAGCGTGACGAGCTGCGCGACGGCGTCAATAAACTCAACGAAGCGCTCGAAGTGTTTCGCGACTACGATCTCGCGGAGCAGATGAGTGAGACGGAATACCTCATTAACGCATTGGAGCGCACCGCAATCGGCTATTAGCCGCTATGCAGCAGCAACATCAGCAGGAGCTCCGCCGGTCCGTCACGCCGTGGGGCTCGTACTCATGGGGGTATGCCGACGTCGGCGCGGACATTTTTGTCGCGCTCGGGCTCGTATTCGGCGTTGCGGGCGGCGCGTCGAACGTCGCATTTCTCTTCGCCGGCCTGGTCTACGTATGCGTCGGCCTGGCGTACACCGAACTTGCCGCAGCGTATCCGGTTGCAGGCGGCGGACAGTACTTCGTCATGCGCGGACTCGGCGATTTTTGGGGATTCATCGCCGGCTGGGCCGTGCTGCTGGATTTCACCATCGATATAACGCTCTTCGCGTGGGGCTGCGTAGGGTACTTGAGCCATCTGCCGGTTTTGCATGCGCTCGATGCAACCTCGCATCCGATGCTGCATTTTGGAGTAATCTTCGCATTCATCGCGGGCCTGGCGATTTTGAACGTCATCGGCGTGCGTGAAAGCACCGCGTTCAACGGCATGGTCAGCGCCATGGACGTGTGTAGCGAGCTCTCGATTCTGTTCTTGGGCTTTCTCTTTGCGTTCCGCCCCGATTTGCTCGTCCACAGCATGCAGACCGGCTGGCCGAATACGTTCCAACTGATGAACGGCATCTCGCTTGCGATTATCTCATTCGTTGGCCTGGAATCGATCTCGCACGCCGCCGAAGAGACGAGCCGCCCGGCTTCGATCATCCCGCGAACCTCGATTGCCTTGATCCTCACGATCTTGATCTTTGCACTGGCGTACTCGAATTTAGCGCTGGGCATGCAGCCGTGGTATCCCACGCCGCACGACGCGGCGGGGCACACGCAGCAATTCTGGCAATTTTTGGGCACGACGCAGAATCAAGATAAAGCGGTCGCCGTCATGGCTTCCAACATTCCGTACTTCGGCATCGTCGCGGCGTTTTACGTCCCCGTTTTGGGCGCGATTCTGCTGCTGATTTCGAGCAACTCCGGCGTCTTCGGCAGCTCGCGCATTGCATACTCGATGAGCCAGTTCCAACTGCTGCCCGGCCTCTTCAAGCGCGTCCACCGCAAATTCAAGACGCCGGTGATTTCGATTGCCGTCTTCTGCGCGGTCGCCGTCATCGAGCTCATCTTTGCGGCGATGCAAGGAAACTTCGGGTACGAATTCCTGGGCGACCTCTACGCGTTCGGCGCGGCGGCGAGCTACACGCTGGTGTTTATCGCGCTGATCGCGCTGCGCTTGAACGACCCGCTCACGCCGCGCAAATTTCTCATCCCGTTCAACCTGAAGATGCGCTTTCGCGGCGAGGACGTGCAGTTTCCGCTGGTTGCCGTCGTAGGATTCATCGGCATCTTCGCTATCCTCATCTTCGTTCTGCTCACGCATCACATCGGCCGCATCGCCGGTCCGTCGTGGCTGCTCGCCGGCGTGATCGTCTTC
>DAISWS010000043.1:0-11571 GCA_036826275.1 Vulcanimicrobiaceae bacterium | reverse complement strand
ATCTGATCTATCGCGCGCGCAAGCGCCTGCCCGCGCTGCGTTCCGTCCGCCGCGATTGGAACCGCGAACAGGTGCACATCCTCAAAAACGCGGGCGAGCTCGAATTGATGGACGATTTGGTCGGCAAGCTGAAGGCGCGAGATCCGAACTTCACGGTTCGGGTGTCCTGACGATGCGTACGTCGAAAACTTACGCCGGTTTCAAAGTCGTCAACGGCCTCATCTTTATCGCACTCGGCATACTTATCATCGTGCGCATGGGCGCGACAGTCGGCCTGCAATTCGAAGCGGTGAGCGGATACGTTCTCGGTGGAGCGCTGATTGCGCTGGGCGTGTACCGCGCCGTCGGTTTCGTGCGGTCGGTAACATGAGCGCCGTCCACGTCACTACGGTGGGCATCATCGCCGCGTTGGCCACGCTCGCGGCAGCAGTCTCGACGCTCTGGTGGATGCTGCATCCGCCGACCACGAAATCCGACATCGCTGCGCGTCAGGCGGAGCGCACGTTGCGCCGGCAGCTCGGCACCGTCATCGTCGTCTTCTCTTCAGAAATCCGGTCGGAACACATGATGGTCCTGGCAGCGCGTCTGGCGCGCGGGCAGAACTCCGAGCTGCTCGCCGTTTACGTGATCGAAGTGCCGTTCACGCTTCCCACCAATGCGGTGATGGAGGAAGAGGACCGCGGCGCACTCGACGCGCTCGCCTCCGCCGAGGCGATCGGCAAGCGCAGTGGAGTCGATATCCGCACCGAGGTCGTGCATCACCGCGAAACGGCGCAAGCCGTGCTCGACGTCGCCAAACGCGAGCGTGCGAACCTCATCATCATGGGATCCTACCGCGAAGGCAAGTATACCGGAGCCCCGCTGGGGCGCGACATCGAGCAGATCGCGGCGAACGCCAAGTGCGACGTGCTCGTGGGGGTCGAGGGTAAGCACGGAACGCTCTTGGTCGATGCGGCGGCGCAGGCTAGCGGAAACGCGCCCGTTCAGGAGAACATCTCTTCCTAGTCCTACCTGTACGGACATCACGGAGGCATGATGAACGCTCGTAGATTGCTTTTCAGCATTCCCGTTTTGGCGTTGGCTCTGACGCTCGTTCCCCGAAACGCGCCCGCGGCGACGACGTCCGCCATCACGGCGTTCGACGAAGCCTTTGCCAAAGTCAACGATTACACGGTTACCATTCGCGCGCGCGAAGTGCTCGGCGAGCGGACGCAAGACCGCACGTACAAGTATTGGTTCAAGAAGCCGAACATGGCCAAAACGCTGATCGTCTCCGGTGACGGCAGCGGCAGCGGCGGCGTGTGGAAGGGCGGCGACACGGTTTCGGGTCACCAAGGCGGTATGCTTGCGTTCATTCATTTGAACGTCAGCATCCACGACGGCCGCGCGACTTCGCTGCGCGGTTATACGATTCCCGAAGGCCTGCTGCAGAATGAAGTCGACAAGTTCCGTGAGATCAAAGGCCAGCTCTCGCAGCGCAACGGCCCGGAAATCGACGGCGTCCCCACCGAAGAGATCGATTTCCAATACGCCGATCCGTCCGCGTACGGCGGCATCACGCGTGCCTCGCTGTTTCTAAATAAGAACACGCACTGGCCGGTGCGCCAGGTTCGCTGGGCGGGCGATAAGATCGTCGCCGACGAGACGTTCGTCGATCTCAAGACGAACGCCGGCCTGACGGACGCAGACTTCTAAAAATGCTCGGAGCGCTTTTGGCAGCACTCGTGCTGCCGCTTGCGGGCGCGACGCACATCAATCTGCAAGTCGAGAGCGGCGGCGTTCATCTGATCGCCGCCGCCGGCGCGCGATCGATAACGATCCGTACCGCGGGCAACGCGCCGCCGCGCGCCGAAGTCTCGCGCCCCAACAAATCGACCATCGCGATTGCCATCACCGGTCATCGGCCCGTACATCTGCCGTTCGTGCAAGGTACGGCGGCGCCGATGGACTACGAGGTGGTGTATCCGGCAAACGCGCTCATCGAAACCTACGACGTCTCGGGCGACATTACCATCGACGATTCCCGTGCGCCGGTAAAGATCGAAACCAATTCCGGAAGCATCACCGCACACGACGCGCACGGCGAACTCGATCTTGCCGACGACGGCGGCAGCATCAACGCAACGCTCGCACGGGATTGGAAGCCCTCTTCCATCCGCATGCAAAGCGCTGCGGGAAACGTTGCGCTCGCGGTTCCGCGCGGTTTTCGAGCGCGCCTGGACGCCAGTTCGGGCCAAGGCGCCGTACACGACGCACTTCCACGTGCAAACACCGCCGCAAACCGTCCGTTCGTGTGGCTGTATACGGCCAAAGGCGACGTGCTCGTTACGGTGACGCCTTAGATCTTTACCTCGACGCCGAACTCGATCACGTTGTTCGGCGGCAGGCCGAGCGAATCGGTCAGCGGGCGGGCGTTGCGCGTCATCCAGCGGAAGAGGTTGCGCTGCCAGCTCGGTAACGCGCTCCGTCCATGCGCATCGCGGATCTTTGGGCTCGCCAGGTAGTACGTCGGGTGAGAGAAGTCCACGCCCGGACGGCGTTCGCGCAGATGCTTGAGAATGTCGTTGATGCGCGGCTCCTGCATGAAGCCGTACCACGCTTTTACGCGAATGAGGCGCGGGGTGATCTCTTCGATTTCCAGACGCTGCTCGGGATGGACGAACGGCTGCGACGCGTGCATGATCGTGAGCAGCACGACGGTATCGAAGACGATGTGGCTGCGCATCCACTGATGCCGCAGAACGAATGGGATGCCGTGCGGATCCGGGCTCAAAAAGAACGCCGTGCCGCTGACGAACGTCGGCTCTTTGACTTCGCGCAGAAAATCCTTGACCGGCATGACATGGTCGGAGAGCGAAGCCATCATGCGCCGGCGGCCGCGGTTCCAGGTGGTAAAGAGCGCGAAGAGCGCGAGCGCGATGACGAACGGCACCCATCCGCCCGAGACGAACTTCGAACCGTTGCCGATGAGGAACGCGATCTCCCACACCAAAAAAAGCGCGATGAGCGGTGCCCATTGCCACGCCGGCCACTTCCAGCGGTGACGCAGCAATTGCGAAAAAGCGATCGTGTCCATGAGCATGGTGATCGTCACCGCGAGCCCATACGCTCCGCCCAAGCGTTCCGAAGACCGGAACGTGATCACGACGATGATGCAAATGATCCCGAGCATTGCGTTGATCGTCGGCATGTAAATCTGGCCCGCGAAATGCCTGGACGTGTGCACGATGCGAAAGCGCGGCGTGAAGCCGAGTTGCATGGCCTGCTGCGTGAGCGAAAAGATGCCGGAAATAAGCGCTTGCGAGGCGATCACCGTTGCGACGGTCGCCAAAAGCACCATCGGGATGATGCCCCACGCCGGAACCAGCCGGAAGAACGGCGAGTGAATGGCTTGCGGATGTGCCATCGTGAGCGCGCCTTGGCCGAAGTAGTTCAGCAGCAGCGCAGGCATGACCGCGAACGCCCAAGCCGTCGTAATCGGTTTGCGCCCGAAGTGCGCGAGATCCGCATATAACGCTTCACAGCCGGTCACGCACAAGACGACCGCGCCGAAAATCAGCAAGCTGCGCGCCCCATTGTGGATGAAAAATTCGATCGCGTACGCCGGATCGAGGGCGCGGAATATCGCCGGATCGCGCATGACCGAAAAAAGTCCAAGCACGCCTATGGCGCTGAACCACACGAGCATAATCGGGCCGAACAAGTTGCCGATGCGCCCGGTGCCGCGTTTCTGCACCGCAAAAAGTCCGATGAGAATCAGCACCGCGATCGGCACGATGAACGGATGCGCGGCCTTTGTCCAGACGTCGAGACCTTCGACCGCGGAGATGACGGAAATAGCGGGCGTCATCGCGCCATCGCCGTACAGCATCGAGGAGCCGAACACGACCAGCAGCGCGAGCGTGCTCAAGCCAAGCGGCGTCGCCGAGCGCGAGGGCATCAGTTGCGCGAGCAGCGCGAGCGTTCCGCCTTGGCCGTCGTGATCCGCGCGCAGCAAGAAGGTCACGTACTTCACGCACACGATGACGACCAGCGCCCAGAAAATCAGCGAAAGAATGCCCAGGATGTTCGCAGGGGTAACCGCCGCCGGAAATTCGCCGCTGAAGCATTGTTGAAATGCATACAACGGGCTCGTGCCGATGTCGCCGAAAACGACGCCGAGCGCTGCAAGCGAGAGCGCGCTCAGCGGCTCGGTGCGATGACGCCGTGAGCGCACGGGTTCGTGTGCCGGCGTGTCGGTTACGTTCGCTGCCATATTAGGCTCTGCGCAGATACCTCTTACGCAGTTCGTCGATGACGACCGCCAGCAGAATGACGGCGCCAAGCACGATCTTCTGCGTGTAGGATTCGATGCCGATCAGATTCATCACGTTGTAAAGCATCCCGATGAGCAAGGCACCGAAGAACGTACCCACGATCGTGCCGCGTCCGCCCATCAGGCTGGTCCCGCCGACCACGACCGCGGCGATGGCCTCGAGCATCTCATCGCCCGTACCCGTCTGCGGGGAACCCGACGAAAAGAGCGCCATCAGCAAGAACCCGGCAACCGCCGCGCACATGCCGCTGATGACGTACACCATCGTCTTGACGCGCCCGACGTTCACGCCGGCGAGGCGGGCCGCTTCTTCGTTCCCGCCGAGCGCGAAGACGTAGCGCCCGAACTTGGTGCGCATCAGCAGAATCGAGGTGCCGACGACGATCACGAGCATCCAGATCACCGGGTTGGGTAATCCCGGCAAATGCAGCGTGCTGAACAGCGGCCCCAAGAAAAAGCCGATGCCGGTATTTTGGAAGTCGGGACTATTCAGCGGAATCGGCCGTCCGTGTGAGAGTTTGAACGAAAGGCCCTCGGCGATCAGCATCATCGCGAGCGTCGTGATGAACGACGGAAGGTTGAGCTTGACGACGGGCACGGCGTTGACCCATCCCGCAACGGCTCCCAGCGCAAGACCGACGCAGAGCGTCGCGACGATCAGCGGAATGCCGCCGATGTTCAGCGAGTTCGCGAACATCGCCATGACGACGCCGCTCAGCGAAACCAGCGATCCGACGGACAAATCGATGCCGGCGGTGATGATGACGAACGTCTCGCCGACGGCGAGAATACAACCGTACGTGATCTGACGAAGGACGTTGATGATGTTGCGGGGCTCGAGGAACGAGCCTTTGGACGCAATGTTGACCAAAACGGCAATGACGACGAGCAGGCCGATTGCGGCCGCGACTCGGATCCAGTAGGCGCGCGTGGCCTTCTTCTTGTCCTCGGCCAGATTTTGCGTGAGTTCCGCTTGAACGTGCGCTTCTTGCATTAGGCGGCCGCTCCGGTGGCCGCGGCGATGACCGCGTCGGGCGTCGCCTCCGCGCGTGAAAGTTCACGCACGATCCGCCCGTCGCGTATCACGAGAATGCGGTGCGACATCCCGAGCACCTCGGGAAGCTCGCTGCTGACCATGATAATCGCGGCTCCTTCCTGCGCGAGGTTGACCATGAGATTGTAAATCTCGGCTTTCGCGCCGATGTCGATGCCGCGGGTCGGCTCGTCGAACAAGAAAATTTTTGCCTTGCCGAGCAGCCACTTCGCGAGCACGACCTTTTGCTGGTTGCCGCCGGAAAGGTTGGAAACCGTCTGCTCGGGAGAAGGCGTGCGGATACGCAGTTCCTCGATGTATTTTTTTGCTACCGCTTCTTCTTTGCCGCGGTTGATGAGTTGGTCGCGGTCGATGAATTGCCCGAGCTGCGCGAGCGTGACGTTTTCGCGTACGCTCATGCCCAAAACGAGCCCCTGCCCTTTGCGGTCCTCGGTGATGAACGCAATGCCCGCGGCGATGCCGTCGCGCGGCGTGCGCGCGCGAAGCACCTTTCCTTGGACGTCGACTTCACCCGATGCGGCTACGTCGGCGCCGGCAATCGCGCGCACGATTTCGGTGCGCCCTGCTCCGACTAACCCCGCCAGCCCGACGATCTCGCCGCGGCGCACCTGAAATGAAACGCCGTTGACGGCCGGCGGCCGCGTGATATTGCGTACGTCGAGCATCACCGGCGCGTCCGCCGCCACGGGCGGCAACTCCGGGAAATGCGAATCCAAACGGCGTCCCACCATTGCGCGCACGATTTCGTCAGCCGGGAAATCGGCCATCCGCCGCGTTTCGATGACGCGCCCGTCGCGCATGACCGTGACGCGATCTGCTATGCGCGGCAGTTCTTCCAGGCGGTGCGAGATGTAGATGATGCCCGCTCCCTTGGCTTTGAGCGTTTTGATGATATCGAAAAGACGGTCGATCTCACGGTCGGTGAGGGCAGCGCTTGGCTCGTCCATGACGATGATCCGCGCGTTGCGCGAGAGCACTTTGGCGATCTCGATCATCTGCTGCTGCGCGACGGAAAGGCGTGAGGTTTCGACGTTGAGCGGCAACGTTATCCCGAGTTCGGCGAAAACGCCGGTTGCACGTTCGCGTGCCGCGCGCTCGTCCAGAAAAACGCCGCGGCGCGGCTCGTACCCGAGCACGATGTTGTCCACCGCGTTGAGCGTCGGAACGAGATTGAACTCCTGATAGATCATGCCGACGCCGCGCTCTTCGGCGGAACGCGGCGAGACGATTCCGGCCGGTTGACCATCGATCAGAATGTCACCGGTGTCGGCGGGCTGCGCGCCCGCGAGGATCTTCATCAGCGTCGATTTTCCGGCGCCGTTTTCACCGACGACGGCGAGCACTTCGCCGGCATAGAGATCCAGCGTCACGCCGTCGAGCGCGCGGACACCGGGAAACGACTTCCCGATGTCGCGCATCTCGAGCAGCGGTGTACGAGGGGTGTCCAATTACTTCGTCGCGTCCGCCTTAGTGAACGTGCCGGTCGGGACCGCGATCTTCGCCGGCACTTTCTTGCCGTTGAAGTAGTCGTGAATGGCATCGACCGTGAGCGCGCCGATCTTATCGGGATACTGAATCGCATCACCGACCATCTGGCCGTTCTTGATCGCGGTGCGCGCTTCGGTTTGCGCATCGTAACCGACCACGGCGATGCCCGTCGCTCCGGCGGCTCGTACGGCGGTAACGGCTCCGAGCGCGGAGTCGTCGTTGATGCCGAAAACACCCTTGAGATCTTTGTGCGCTTGCAGAATGTCGCTCATGTCGGAATTTGCTTTGTCGCGCGTTCCGCCGGAATCGACGTCGGCAACGATTTTCACCCCGGGGCAATCCTTGGCAATGCCTTGCTTGAAGCCTTTGACGCGGTCTTGCACGCTTGTGACTTCGGGCTCATCCAGAATCGCGATGCTTCCGGACTTGCCGACGGCTTTGCACATCAGGCTCGCCGCCATCTCTCCGCCTTGCACGTTGTCGGACGCGACGTGCGCAACGACTTTGCCTTGTTTGCTCGCGTTCGCAATGTCGGCGGTAAACACCGGAATGTTGGCGTTGTTCGCCTCCGCAATCGCACTGCCGATCGCTTGCGAATCGTATGGCGTAAGGACGATTGCATCGACCTTCTTGGAAATAAAATCTTCGACTTGGGCCTGCTGCTTTGCGCTGTCGCGGTTCGCATCGACGAAAATCAAGCGGTAATTGTATTTTTTGGCCTCCGACTGCATGCCGGCTTCCATCTGCTGATAAAATTGCGCTTCGAGATCTTGAATCGAAACGCCGATCGTTTTCGCGCCGGCGGCGGCCGCGCCCGGGCTGGACGCTGTCGTGGTGGTGGTCGTGGTCGTCGATTTCGTGCCCCCGCCGGATGAACAGGCGGCGAGCAGCGCGGCTGCCGCGCAGGCGGCCAGCAGGCGGCCGGGGGCGGGGCTGAGGATGGCTCTATTCAAGGCTATTCGCTCCTCCAAAGCATTCGGACCAGGGGGTTTACTACGGGCGTTGCCCGCGCCTTCGTTCGTACACAAGCAGGCAGGTCTATCCACAGCGGGGCGATTCACGCCTGTGGGGGATGTGGACAACTGCCGCTATTTTTAGGCCGGAGCCTCGGCTGCGGCCGTTTTTGCGCTCCAGGTTATTGATGCAAGTCGGATTAGGCAAATCACACTTACGACAAATATCACGGTGAATGCTGCGGCCTGATTCCAGTGACCGTAGAGGTACGCGCCCGTCCCGAAAAGGGCGGAATAGATAGCCGCGAGCCCGAGCACCCATCCCAGGAGGCTCTGCGGCAAACTGTCGGGCGAGGGCGCTCCCCCCGTGCGCGCGCGCACGCGTTGCCACCCGGGTCCGGCCGGACGAACCTTGAGATAAAACGCATCCAGCGTAGCGTCGTCGACGGGCGGCGTGAGATAGGTCGTGGCAATCCATACGACGGTCGTGACCGCAACGGTGACGAGCAGCGCGACGCTATCGTCGACCGCGTGCCCCTGCTTGTCGAGCACGAAGAACACGCATGCGACCAAGAACGACGATGCCATCGCGCTCACTTCCGTCCACGCGTTGATGCGCCACCAGAACCAACGCAGCAGATACACCAGACCCGTACCGGCGCCGATCGACAGCATGAGGTGAAACGCTTGCTGCGCGGTGGCGAGCACCGTTGTAATGAGTCCGGCGATCACCATGATGAGTACCGTAACGAAGCGGCCCGCCATGACGTAGTGTTTCTCGCTGCGTCCTCGCGCGAAGAAGCGCCGGTAAAAATCGTGCACCAAATACGACGTGCCCCAATTGAGCTGCGTTTCGAGCGTCGAGCGGTACGCGGCGAAGAGGCCGGCAACCATGAACCCCGCGAACCCGGCCGGCAAGAAGACGAGCATGGCGGGATACGCGATGTCGTCACCGAGCAACTTCTGCTGCACGTGCGGAAACGCGTGCCCGATGTCGGCAACGTGCGGGTACACGATCATCGATGCCAGCGCGACGATGATCCACGGCCACGGGCGAAGCGCGTAGTGGGCAGCCTGAAAAAGCAACGTTCCGAACAATGAGTCTTTTTCGGTGCGCGCGGAAAGCATGCGCTGCGCCACGTAACTGCCGCCGCCCGGCTCCGAACCGGGATACCACACGGACCACCACGCGACGGTCAGCGGAATCACGAAAATCGCCGCGCTGGTCTTCCAATCCGAGAAGTTCGGCAGAACGCTCAGATACTGCGGGTGCGTTTGCTGCACGAAATGCCAGAGGCCGTGCAGCCCGCCGACTTGCGGAAGTTTCACCGCGAAGTACGCGGCCGCGACTGCGCTGGTCATCGTAATCGAAAATTGAATCATGTCGGTGACCATGACGCCCCACAGGCCCGACATGGACGCGAAGATAACGGGAAAGATCGCGCCGACGACCAGCGTTTCCCATTCGGGGATGCCGAACAGCACGCCGGCGATCTTGGCCGCAGCCAAACTCACGCTGCCGATGATCACGCAGTTGAAGAACAGCCCCAAGTAGACCGCGCGAAAACCGCGCACGAACGACGCCGCTTTCCCGGAATAGCGTTCTTCGTAAAACTCGAGGTCGGTCAAAACGCCGCTGCGCCGCCACAAGCGCGCGAAGAAAAATACCGTTGCAAGACCGCTCAGCAGAAACGCCCACCACTGCCAGTTCGCCGCGACGCCGCCCTGGCGCACGAATCCGGTCACCAGGTTCGGCGTATCCGTGCTGAATGTGGTCGCAACCAGCGAGATGCCGATGAGCCACCACGGCGCTTGCCGTCCCGCCGCAAAGAATTCCGTGGTGTTCTTGCCGGCGCGCCGCGCGAGCACGATTGCCGGCACGAACATAATGCCGACGGACACGACGATAATAACCCAATCGAGCGTCGTTAAATGCATGGGCCGGATTTCAAGAGATGCGCGGTCGACTCCCCGCTTGCGCAGCCCCCTTGCCAATCTCGGTGCTCGGCGCGAACGGGATATGTGCTTTCACTTGCCTTTTCCGCCGCGATGCTGGGCATCGACGGATACGTCGTTCGCGTTGAGGCCGACAGTTCTCCGGGCACGCCGAATCTCGGCATCATCGGCCTGCCGGATCGCGCGCTGACCGAAGCGCGCGATCGGGTGCGTGCGGCGATATTTAACTCCGGCTTTGCATATCCGGCGGGGCGTTTGCTGGTGAACCTCTCACCCGCCGACGTTCGTAAGGAAGGCCCGTCGTTCGATTTGCCGATCGCACTCGCATTGCTCGGCATCGACGAGCAAGTAGATCGACTGGCGCTGCAAAGCTACGCCGCGCTCGGCGAACTCGCGCTCGACGGAACGCTGCGCCCGGTGAACGGCATCCTGCCGATGGTTCTGGGCGCGCGCAACGCGGGCTTTTCAAAACTCATCGTGCCGCAAAGCAGCGCCGACGAGGCGTCGCTGGTGGAAGGCATCGAGTTGTACGCGGTCGATTCGCTGCAATCGGCGGTCGCGGTCGTGCAAGGCAACGGCGCGAAGTGGCGCACGCGTACCACCGTGCCGGCCGTTACTGGACCCGAAGAATTCTTTTACGGCGATTTTGCCGATGTCCGCGGGCAGGCCGGCGCAAAGCGCGCGCTTGAAATTGCCGCCGCCGGCGGACACAACGTGCTGTTCGTCGGGCCGCCCGGATGCGGAAAAACGATGCTGGCACGGCGCCTGCCTTCGATCTTGCCGCCGATGTCCGCGAACGAAGCGCTCGAGGTTACGAAGATTTACAGCGTGGCGGGATTGCTGAGCGCGCAGCCCGGCATCGTGCAAGCGCGACCGTTCCGCTTTCCGCACCATACGATCAGTCAAACCGCGCTCGTCGGCGGCGGCAGTGCCGTCAAGCCCGGTGAAATTAGCCTCGCGCATCACGGCGTGCTGTTTCTCGACGAATTGCCCGAGTTCGCGCGTTCGGCGATCGAAGTGATGCGTCAGCCGCTGGAGGAAGGCGTCGTCACTATCGCGCGTGCTGCGGGGACGTTCTCGTATCCCGCACGCTTCATGCTCGTCGCATCGATGAATCCGTGTCCGTGCGGCTATCGCGGCACGCGCAGCGCCGAATGCCGTTGCGACGACGCGGCCGTTGCAAGGTATGTCGCTAAGCTTTCGGGTCCGCTGCTCGACCGCATCGATCTGCAAATCGAGGTTTCGCGCGTCGCATTCGACGACATGGTCCGCACCGGCCAAGCCGAACGCTCCGCGTTGATTCGCGAACGCGTTATTGCCGCGCGCGAATTGCAACGCGCGCGTTTCGCCGGCACGCCGATTAGCTGCAATGCCGAAATTCCCGGCAGCGCCGTGCGCACGTACTGTAAACTGGACGCTCAGGCGATGGAGCTGCTCGCGAACGCAAGCGCGCGCCGGCAGTTTTCAGCCCGCGCTCTCGACCGCATCGCTCGCGCAGCGCGCACCATCGCCGATCTCGCCGGCATCGAACACATTGAACCCGCGCACGTCGCGGAAGCCATACAATACCGCAGTTTAGAGCGGCTGGATACGCGCGCGGCGTGACAGCCGTACAGATTTGCCTTCGGTGACCCACTACCGAGGACAGGGTGGGCCACTGCACCAAAGACGATTGCTATGCCATGGGATAACAGCCTTAATCCGTCTAAAGGCCGCGACTTCCAACTCCTCGCGGCTACGCTCCTCGCTGAACGCCTAGGGGTAGCATTTCAACAGGACTATCCCATAGCGATAGGCCATCCGCC
>DAISWS010000042.1:0-20856 GCA_036826275.1 Vulcanimicrobiaceae bacterium | reverse complement strand
GCGCGCAGGCTTCGATATGTTCGGGACGCGCGATTTCGAAATGTTCGATGAAATGACGGTTGCCGCGCGGGCTCGGCTTACCGCTCAGCACGCGCTCCCACGTGGCGAGGCACTGTTCGATCGCGCGATCGCCGATCGCGTGCACGCCGGCAGAAATTCCCAGCGCTTCGGCGTTCGAAAAATACACGTAGAGTTCGTCGTCGGCGTACTTGAGTTTGCCGCGCGCCCCCGTCGTCTCGAACGGCTCTCCGACTGCCGCGGTGCAGCTTCCGATGGAGCCGTCGAGAAATACGTCGCCGCCGATATACGGCAGCCCGAGCTCTTGCGCGATGGCCGCATCCGGCTCGCACACCTTGGGGTACCATTTTGCTTTGGGCAACGCTCGCAGCGCCGCGATCTCGTGCGCGTACTGCTCGCGCGGCAAACCGACGAATTGCACGTGCAACTGCAGGTAACCGCGTGAAAGCGCGAGCTCCGTCGCACGGCGATCCGCATCCCGTTTGACCGCTTCCGGCAGTGCTTTCATGAACAGCGATTGCGCGCGCCAGTTCGCTTCCAGCAGCAATTTGCCGGTGGGCTCACCGTTCGCATCGCGTTCGATTCCTTGCGTGTGCCCGGGGAGGTTCAACCACGCAAACGTCTTGCGGTTGACGATGCACGAATGCCCGTCCACGCGCACGAGCATCGCGAGCGAATCGGGGAAATAGCGCTCGAGCGGCATCGCATCCGCACTGCGCGCGTCGCGCCAGAAGCTCTCGTCGTATTGGCCGGCGAAGACGTAGCGCTCGTGCGGAATGCGGCGTACCGCTTGCGCAAACTCGTCGTACGAGCGCACGCCGCCCAAAAACCGCTCGTTCAAAAAATAGCCCGTGTCCGTGAGGTGAACGTGGCAATCGGCAAACGCGGGCAGGATGGTCGCGCCTTGCATATCGCGTACCGGGATGCCTACGCCCGCATCGCCGGAGTCCAGCGAGACGATGTGGCCGCCATCGAGTAGCACGGCCTGGTGGCGGGAATAGGAGCGGGTATCCGGATCGTACCGGTAAACGCGCGCGTTGTTCAGCAACTGCATCCAGACGGAGTACCATGAAGACGCGAAACTTTCTTCTCGGCATCGCGGCGGGCGTAACCGCGGGGTACGCTGCAGTGCGGGCGTACCAAGCGGTGCTGATCCTCGCAGAAAGCGCGGGACGGCGGCAACCGGATGCCGCCGAGTATGGCGCGTTGCGCCGTACGCTCACGATAAGCAGTATCGCGCGGTCGCTCGCCGGAAGCGCGTCGCTCGCGTATGGCCCGCTGGGCGCGCGGCTCGAGCGCAGCGTTGAGCGGCTGCCCTTGTGGCTGCGTCCGATGGTATTCGTCGCGGAGGTATCGCTGCTCGACGCGCTCGCGGAACTGCCGGTCGACTTCGTCGAAGGCTACGCCATCGAACGGCGCTACGGCCTGAGCGAACAGAGCGGCGCGTCCTGGTTTGCGGATCACGTCAAACAAAGCGCAATCGGCGCAGGCATCGCCGCCGCGCTCTCGGGCGCGCTGGCGGCCGTCCTGCGAAAATTTCCGCGCACGTGGCCGTACATCGCAACTGCGGGCATGCTACCACTGCTCGTGCTTGCAAACCTCGCCGTACCGCTCTACATACTGCCGCTGTTCAACACGTACGAACCGGTTACCGGAGCGCTCGAGCGGCGGCTGCGCGCGCTCGCGTCGCGGTACGGCGTGGGCGATGCCGAGATCCTGCGCATGAACATGAGCAAGCAGACGAAAAAGGCCAACGCCTTCGTCATCGGTATCGGCAATACGCACCGTATTTGCGTCGGCGATACCCTGATCGAGCATTTTCCCGAGGAAGAAATCGAATTCGTGGTCGCTCACGAGCTCGGACATTACGTTGCAAGGGACACGTGGCGGATGATCGCGGTCGGACAAGCCGCATCGCTCGTGATCCTGTTCGGCGCATACGTCGCAGACGGATCGCGGGACCAACAGCACGACACGCGTAAACTGGCGCGCATTCAACTCTGGGCGACGCTGCTCTCGCAGCTGCTGCGTCCGGCGATTTCCGCGTTTGCACGTTCGCGCGAATGGGCCGCGGATCGCTTCGCGTTAGAGACGACGAAGCGCCCCTATACGGGCGCTTCGGCATTTCGCAGACTACGGGATCAGAACTTGGCGGAGGACGAACAGCCGGGGTGGTTCGAGTTCATCTTCTCCACCCATCCCTCGCTCAAGGCACGGATCGCTGCGCTTGAGGAATCGTTGCCGTAGGCGAAAGTTACAACAAGACCGGGGACGGCCGCGTGCCCAGCCACGCCGCCAAGTCGGTTTTTAGCCTCACGTAGTCGCCGGTTTGCAATTCGTGACGGAATTCTCCGAAGGTTCCACAGGCTTCGGCGAACGCATCATGCTTGTGAATCGATTCGTAGTTCACTTGGCTGGCGGCAATGAACGTTGCATCGCTGAAGTCCGCGTACATGTCGAGCGCGCTGGCCAGAATTCCACGCACGACGTCTTCGACGAATTTGGGATTGTGATGCGCTTTGTTGACGATGAAAAACTCGTCGGGGCGTTTGAGCAGGTCGTACGTCTCGCTCGACATGGCATTTTCGACGATCTCCACCAGATCTTCGGCGCGCACCGCGTCGGCATGTTCGGGTTCCACGCCGATCAGCAGGCTGCCCTTGCCGCGTTGATTGTGCGTGGCGACCGGAAGAGCATCGAGTGCGCGTTCGGCATCCGCGGGCGAGAAGCCGGCTTCGATCAGCTCGTGCATGCTGTGCTCGCGCACCATGAGCTGCGCGCACGGACAAGCCGTCATGCCTTCGGCTTCAACGCCGATGACGCGACGCGTTCCGCGCTCGTCCGCATGCGCGATGCCGATCAGCGTGTACGTTTCTTCGCCGCGCTTGCCGCTGACCGGCGTCCAGCGCTCGAGGCCGAAGTCTGCGCGCAAGCGCACGTCCGCGCGTATCGCATGCTGGGATTGCACGATCTCCTTGGCGATCGCTTCGACGATGCGTTCGATGCGTGCCGGCTGCGTCTCGCGCGCCAGCACGTCCAGCGCCGCTTCTTCCAAAATTTCACTGAAGCGCGACATATGCACGCCGGCTTTGTGCGGGGCGAGATCCGCGACCATCGAAAACTCGCCGTTGAAGACGCGCTCTTTGCCGTCGATGTTCAGATGCACGATCCGGCGGACGCTAGAAACGCCGACGCGGCTGAGCGAAAGGCGCACGTCGGGCGCTTCTTCTTGCCGGTTCGCATTGAAGTGCAGCGAACGCGAGCGGCGGCGCACGCCATTACCGCCGGCGTGCGGCAGCTCGAGGTGCGGCGCGATTTCCGCAAGCGGCACGAGATTGTACCGGCGCTCGGCAAGACGCGGATGCGCGTAACCTTCGGTCCAGAGCACGTCGATGTCGATCGGGCGCGCGGCAAGTTTACGAGTTCCGAAACGGCCGACGGCGGCTTCGACGTCACGGGCGAACCGTTCGAAGCCTTGCAGGTCGAGCGCGGTTTCCAGCTCCGCAGCAACGTTCAGAAATGCGGGCCCCTCGGCGCCGTCCGCAGGCTCGCTTTCATAAAATCCCGACACCCGCAGAACGTCGGCGCGGGCGCGCAGCCGCTGCAATGCAGCCAGGATGTTTGCCTGCCGGTCGCCCAGGTTGGACCCGATTCCAATGTAGATTTGCACCAGCCGCTGACTTCGGCGCGCTTGCCTGCGGGCCCCCGAGGCGCGTTAGCGGCGGTCGTTTCGTGAGATAATGCGAGCAGGAGATTTGCGAATGCACGACGCTCGGAACGTGGGCGCTATCGAGCGCTGGGTCTGCCTCGGAACCGGTGGAGTGCTTGCATTCGGAGCTCTGCGCGTGCGCGGCGTACTCGGCGCCGTAGCGGGCGCCGGCGCGGCGTTCCTCGTGTACCGCGGCGTAACCGGCTACTGCCCGGCGTACGGCGCGCTTGGCCTCTCCAGCGCCGATCACGAAGGCACGTACTACAATCCGTCTGCAAGCGTTCCGTACGGAACGGGCGTTCGCGTGGAGCAGTCGATCGCGGTCGCCCGGCCCGCGCGCGAGCTGTACGACTACTGGCGGCGCCTGGATACGCTCCCGCAGTTCATGGAACACGTCGAAGAGGTAACGGTGCTCACCGACCGCCGTTCGCGCTGGCGCGTACGCGCGCCCGTCGGCAGCCGCATGACGTGGGAAGCGGAGATCATCAACGATGTGCCCGGGCAGATTATCGGATGGCGCTCGTTGCCGGGTTCGGCGATCCATCACGCCGGCTCCGTGCACTTCGACCGGCGCGACGGCCTGACGGAAGTGCGCGTGGTGTTGGAGTACGCGCCGCCGGCGCGGTACGTCGGCGCCTCGATGGCCCGCATCCTCGGCGACGATCCGCAGCGCGCCGTCGCCGAAGACCTGCGCCGTTTCAAAGCAATCGTCGAGCGGGGCGAACACGCGAACTTGCAGTAATTGACGCGCGCATGCCTCTGCGCGTCATTGCGGGCTGGGATCCTGGCCTCATCTTCGAAAATCCCGTGCATGAATGGGCGCCCCTCACGTTCGACGGGGCGCTCAATGCGCTTGCGGCTGCGCAAGACGCGTTGGACGCCGGCTATTGGATCGCCGGCGCGCTTTCGTACGAATTCGGCGCACCGTTACAAGGCGTAGCCGCGCATGCCTCAACGCTGCCGCTGCTTATCCTCGGCGCGTTCGATGCTCCGGCCCAGCGTGCTGTCGAATCCGGCGCGCGGCGCTTTTCGATGGCGGCGCCGCTGAGCCGCGTCGAACGCGCGGCCTACGACGGCCGCGTTGCCCATCTGCTCTCACGCATTCGCGACGGTGAAGTCTATCAGGCGAACTACACCGTACCGTTCGACGTCGCGTTTTCCGGCGATCCGTTTGCCTTGTACGAGTTTTTAGTCAGCCGCGCACAGGCACCATACGCGGCATACGTCGAGCACGAAAGCGTGTCGCTCGTTTCGCTCTCACCGGAGTTGTTTCTGCGCTTCGACGGGGACCGCGTGCACACCAAACCGATGAAGGGCACGGCGCCGCTCACGCGCATCGACGATCTCGAAAACGAGAAAAACCGTGCGGAGCATCTGATGATCGTCGATCTGCTGCGCAACGATCTGCACCGGGTGTGCCGCGACGTACGCGTGCCGCGGTTGTTCGATACCGAGCGGTATCCGACGTTCGCAACCATGACCTCGACCGTTTCCGGCGTCCTGCGCCAGGACGCGAGCTTCGCCGACGTGATCCGCGCGGCGTTTCCGTGCGGCAGCGTCACCGGCGCGCCCAAGCGGGCGGCGATGCAGCATATCTATGAAGCGGAACCGCAGGCGCGCGGATTCTATTGCGGCAGCATCGGCTTTCTCTCGCCCCGGCGGCGCGGCTGGTGGAACGTGCCAATCCGCACGCTACAGTTTGCTCCGGGCGCAGCCGCGGCGCGCTTCGACGCGGGCGGCGGAGTCGTCAGCGATTCCCATGCGCAAACCGAATGGGAAGAGATCTTTCTGAAAGCGCGTTTTCTCGCACCGGCGTATGACCGTTTTAGCATTTGGGAAACGCTGCGGTGCGGGCCGCAACCCAGTGACGGGGCTGCGCACGTCGATCGTCTGGCTGCGTCCGCCGCCATGTTCGGTTGGCAGATCGAGCACGATGCGCTGCTCGCGCGCCTCCGTACCTTCGACGGCTCCGGCTCGGCGCAATTGGTGCGCATTCGCGCTTCCGCTTCGCAGGTAGATTTGCACGCGGAGCCACTCGACCCGACGGCGCAGCCGGTTCGCGTATGCATTGCGTCCGTACGCGTACGCTCGGACGATCCGCTGCTCGCGCACAAAACGGCGTGGAGGCCGCTCCACGATGCGGCGGCTCGTGAAGCGCGCGAACGCGGATGCTTCGACGCGCTCCTGTGCAACGAGCGCGGCGAGCTGACGGAAGGCGCACGCACCACGCTGTTCGTGCGGCGGGACGGGGTGCTCTATACGCCGCCGCTGCGGAGCGGGGTTCTGCCGGGAATCCTTCGCTCGCGCCTCGTATCACAGGCAGACGCGCAGGAGCGCGTCCTGTTTCCCGCCGATATACGCGGCGAAAATGCGGTCTACGTGGGTAACTCGGCTAGAGGACTGCTGCAAGCGGAGCTCGTGCACGATGTCTGATCAACTGCTCTATCCGTACGTGTTGCAACCCAAACTCGCCGCGGCGATTTGGGGCGGCAACGCACTTGTCGAACGGTACGGCAAATACGGCGATGCTTCAAAACTTTGGGGCGAGTCGTGGGAATGCTGGGACGCGAACGTCGTGCTCAACGGGCCGCTGGCCGGCGAATCGGTTGCGCAATTGCGCGCGCATCTGGGAGCAACGTTTCTCGGCGAGATCGATGCGGCGCGCATGTTTCCCGTGCTTACGAAAATCATCACCGCGCGCGACTGGCTCTCCGTTCAAGTGCATCCCGACGACGCGTACGCACAACGCGTCGAGCATCAGCCGAACGGCAAAACCGAGTGCTGGTACGTCATCGATGCGCAGGAGGGTGCGCAGCTGGTCATGGGCTGGGCTCGCGATACGAGCCGCGAGGAATACGAACGCCGCGTGAAAGACGGCACGCTCGGCGATATCCTGCAGCGGGTTCCCGTCAAAGCCGGTGATGCGTTCTACATACCCGCGGGAAGAGTGCACGCGATCGGGCCCGGAATTACGCTCTACGAAACGCAGCAAGCGAGCGATCTGACGTACCGCATGTACGATTGGAACCGCGTCGGAGCCGACGGCAAGCCGCGCCAGCTGCACGTCCAAAAAGCAGCCGACGTACTCGACTACCACGGCGCGCGCGCGGAACATTCGCTCGAAGAGCTGACGTATGCGGCCGAAGGGTTTTCGCGCACCGCACTCATCGCCGACGCCCATTTTTTCGTCGAGCGCGTAACCGCCACCGAAGCCAGCGCGTCGATGAACACGCGCAACCGTCCGCTGATTATCACCGCGCTTGCCGCGGGGCTCGAACTGCACTGCGACGGCGGTTCGGCGGTTCTTGCGCCGTATGAAACGGCGCTTGTGCCTGCCGCTGCCGGCCACGTGACGATTCGCAGTTCCGCCGGCCCCGGCGAGTTCATCTGCGTGCTGCCCTCACCAACGCCCGAAGCGCTGCAGAAACGTTTCACCGAGGCGGGCGTCGCGCTGCCGTTCATCGAGCGCTTTCTCGCGCAATTCGCGACGCTCTCGCCCGCAAGGTAAGCCGTGTCGGACGACGTTCACTCGATTCACGAATTCAACGAGTTCCGCCGCAAGATGAACGAGAAGATTCTCGACTCGGAGCATCTCGGCATTAAGCGCTTCTTCAACTTGGACACGCGCGCGTACGAAGACGGCGCGCTGCCGCGGCGAACGAAAGAACTCATCGGCTTGGTCGCTTCACTGGTTTTGCGCTGCGACGATTGCGTGACGTATCACATCGGGCAGTGTGTCGAACTCGGCATCGGCGAGGCCGAGATGCACGACGCGATGAACGTGGGTCTGGTGGTCGGCGGATCGATCGTCATCCCGCACCTTCGCCGGGCGTTCGCGCGAATTGAGGAGCTGCGAGCTCTCGGAAATAGAGTACAATGACATACCGCATAAGCGCACCGCTTCGCATGCTGGCCATCGTTATCTGCACGCTCGCGGTAACGTCGTTCCCCGCCTCGCCGGCGCGCGCCTGGGGAGCCAAAGGCCACCACATCATCAACGGCGTCGCAGCACAGACGCTGCCCGCGCAGATACCGGCATTTATGCGCTCGCGACAGGCGGTTGCCGAACTCACGTATTTGGGGCTGGAACTCGATTTGCTCAAAGGAGCAGGTACGGAGTGGGACGCCGATCTGGATCCGGGACACTATGTGGATTTGCGGGACGACGGCACCGTCGTAGGGGCATTGAAGCTCAGCGCGCTTCCGCCGACGCGGGAGGCCTACGACACTCTGCTGCGCGCTCATGGAAGTAATCAGTACGCAGCGGGTTTTCTTCCGTATTCCATCGTGCAAGGCTGGGAACAGCTTCGCATGATGTTCGCGTATTGGCGGGTTGACGATTATGAAGCGCGCCACGCGCCGGCGGCACGTCTTCGCGCGATCGCGGCATCACGCCGCGTTATCGACGAACGCATCGTGCTCTCGACTGCCGGCATCTGGGGCCACTACGTTGCCGACGCATCTCAGCCGCTGCACGTCACCGTACACTTCAACGGCTGGGGAAAGTATCCCAATCCCAACGGCTATTCGCAGTCCGAACACTTCCACGATCTGTTTGAAACGGACGCCGTCGACCGCTTTGTCACCTCTGCGGACGTCGTCAAACGGCTGCCTGCGCTCGCGGTTACTCCGTCTTCGCACCTCGCCGGCGACGCGCAAGTCCTGACCGCGGTGGAGCACTACCTGGCCCAATCGAATGCAACGGTGGTTCAGCTCTACCGCATCGGGAAATCCAACGGTTTTCGCACCGGGACGCCCCAAGCCCGAGCCTTTCTGGCGGAGCGGCTGGCGTTCGGCGCCGGAGAACTTCGGTCGCTCATCGTCTGGGCATGGTTCGACAGCCTGAACGAAACCATCGGCGACGATGCACCCCAGCGCGTTCGCGATATTTTGAACGGCGCTCCCTACAAGGGCTTCTAAGGCTTACGAAACTTTCCGCATGCGTTCGCGCAGTTCTTCGCCCACGTCGATGCCGTCTTGGGGCACGAGATCCCGATCCTCGGCTCGCAAGCGCGCGATGTCCCAGCGCTCCTGCGGCTCCGTTCCGAAGTAGCCGTCGTGCAGCGCCGCCTCGGCGTGCGACATGACGTGCTCCGCGTCGATGGGCACGCCGTAGTACTTCGCGAGCTTGGCGCCGAGCAGACACAGGCCGTCGATGAGTTTTTCGGTAAGCGGATACTTGCCGAAGTCGCGCGGCGCCGCCCCTTCCATCGCCATAATCGAGATGCCGAGCGCGTACGAATTGCGGCCACGCGTGTGCGCCGCATAGGGTTCGTCCGGCGCCTCGTACACGTCGCGCATATTTTCGCGCACGTCGTGCGTGTTCACCACGAGCAGTTCGCCGTGTTCGTCGGACGTAACGCAAAAATGATACGCCGGAAACACCGAATGGTAGTCGTGCGCCGACCAGTGCGTGTAGATCCGGTCGATCCGGCCTTGCGGTAAAGCCGGCGTCCACTCGCGCAGCTTCCAATGCGGATACGTTTTGATGCGGTTTTCGATCGCGCGTTCTTTCATCACGGGGATCTCTTTTGACGGCAGGCATCGGCCTCCCGTAGCGGCAACAGAAAACGATCATGCGCTGGCAGGGCAAGCTTGCGCCCGGACACGGCAGGCAAAACGGGGAACTGACGATCGGCGGCACGCGGGTGAGCGAGTTCGCGCAGCTCTACGGCACGCCGCTGCTCGTGCTGGATTACGACGTTCTCGATGCCGCGATTGCGGCATTCTCGGATGCGTGCGCACCGTACCACATCGAGGCCGCCTACGCCGGAAAAGCGCTGCTGCTCGTCGCGCTCGCACGCCACCTCAAGCACACGCCGCTGCATTTGGACGTTTCTTCGCTTGGCGAACTTGCCGCTGCGGAACGCGCGGCGTTTCCGGCAGAGCGCATCAGCATGCACGGCTGCGGCAAGACCGGCGACGAGCTCGATGCCGCGGTGCAAGGACGCGCCGGGCGCATCATCGTCGACAATCTCGATGAGTTGCACCGTTTGGCCGAACGCAGCAGCGGCGAGCGCGCAATTCCGCTCCTGCTTCGCCTGAACACCGGCATCGAGGCGCACACGCACGAGTTCGTGCACACCAGCGGCGACAAAACGAAATTCGGATTCGATCCGGATGCGCTGCCGGCCGCGCTCGAAGTCTTGAAGAACCACGAACAGTTGCGCTTCGGCGGATTGCACGCGCACATCGGTTCGCAGATCTACGAGCAGGGCGCTTTCGTCGCGAACGCGCGCGCGCTAATGGAACGCGCGGCATTGTGTTCGCAGGACGGTTTTACGACGGACACCATCATCGTCGGCGGGGGTTTCGGCGTGCAGATGCGTCCCGACCAGCCGTCCGAACTGGACTTGAAGGCGACGATCGCCGCAATTGCGGATACAGTCGAACGCGAGGCGGCGCGGCTGCGCATCGCGCGGCCGCGGATCGGCATCGAACCCGGCCGCGCTCTTATCGCGCATGCGGGAACGTCGCTCTACACCGTGATGGCGGTGAAATCCGAGTTCGGACGCCCGTACGTCATCGTCGACGGCGGCGTCTATGAAAATCCGCGTCCGGCGTTGTACGACGCGTACCATCATACCGTGTCCGCATCGCGCGAGAGCGATGCAACGGCGCAGACGGTGGTGTGCGGGCGCACGTGCGAGAACGACCAGCTCGGCACGGCGGACCTGCCGCGCGACCTTCGCGCGGGCGAACTGATTGCCATGTGCACGACCGGTGCCTATACATTCAGCATGGCAAGCAACTACAACCGTTTCACGCGCCCGGCCGTCGTCGCGGCGCGCGGAGGAACGCACCGCCTCATCGCGCGGCGCGAATCAATCGACGACGTCCTACGGAGCGATCTCGATGTATAAAGCGTTCGTTGCAGCTCTTTGTGCGTTCATGCTCATCGCCGCCGCGCCGGCCACGCCTGCACCGCCCGAGAAGCCGGCGCCCGGCGGCACCGCGTGGACGCCGCACGAAATAGCGGCACTGCGGCATGCGGTGCAAACGATCCTGAACGCCCCCACGCTGCGAGGCGCGCAGATCGGGTTTCTCGTGCGCGATACGGTGCGCGGCACCGTTTTGTATTCGCAGA
Source organism: Vulcanimicrobiaceae bacterium (assembly GCA_036826275.1). Taxonomy (GTDB): domain Bacteria; phylum Vulcanimicrobiota; class Vulcanimicrobiia; order Vulcanimicrobiales; family Vulcanimicrobiaceae; genus DATGJX01. The sequence continues at coordinate 10,042 of DAISWS010000042.1, read as the reverse complement.
ACGCGCAGCAAGATTTCATGCCGGCCTCCAATTTCAAATTGCTGGTCGGGTCGGCGTCGCTGCAACGACTGGGAACCAATTTCGCGTTCGTAACGAGCGTTGCGGGCGATGCGCCGCCGCAGAACGGCACGCTCGCCGGCAATCTCTATCTGCACGGCGGCGGCGATGCGCATTTGACTGCACAAGACCTCGACGATGCTGCGGCTGCGCTCGCGGCTCAAGGCATCAAACGCGTGACCGGCGCGGTTATCACCGATCCGACGCGGTACGATTCCCAGCGGTACGGCTACGGTTGGTCGTGGGACGATCTTCCATATTACTACGCGCCTGTCGTCACCGCGCTGGAACTCGAAGAAGGCGTCGTGCATATGACGTTTTCGCCGGGCCCATCGGCTGGTTCGCTTGCCGTGCTGCGCGTGTGGCCGCAATCGAACGCATACACGATCGATAACGAGCTGATGACCGGCCCGGCAGGTTCCAAGGACACCTCCGATATTTTGCGTCCGTGGAATAAACCCGATACGATCGAAATCGCCGGTAACTACCCGCTCGGCGCGAAGGAATCGGGCGACGTGAATCCTGCCGTGCCCGACCCCGAGAGTTATGCGGGCGACGTCTTTGCGCGGGCGCTCGGCGCGCACGGGATCACGGTCGCAGGCGGCGTCCACGATGGAAAAATGCCCGCCACCGCGGACGTGCTGTGGACCCACGAGTCCGAAAAGATGCCGAAGCTGCTCGCCGATTTTTGGTATCCCAGCGACAACCTCATGGGCGAACTGTTTTTGAAGGAGTTGGGTGTCGCACAAGCCGGCGAACCGGGCACTGACGAACACGGCATGATCCTCGAAGAAAACTTTTTGCGCTCCATCGGCGTCGATCCGGACACGGTAACCATTGCGGATGGCTCGGGGCTCTCCCAATACGACCGCATCACGCCTGCAGATCTCGTGGCTATTCTGCAGGCGGATTGGAACGGACCGAACCGCGACGTCGTTCTCGATGCATTGCCGGTTGCCGGCGTGCGCGGCACGTTACGGCGTTCATACATCGGCACACCGGCCGAGCGGGCGGTCTTCGCGAAGACCGGCAGCATCAGCCACGTTCGGACGATCTCCGGTTTCGTGCGCACGCGCACGCATGGTGCGGTAACGTTTTCGCTTCTTATCAACCAGTGGATGGGCGAGCAGCAACCCAAGGGCGCCGCGGCGCTCGCGAAGGTGCGCGGCGACCTGTTCTCGCAACTTGCCATCCAGTAATGCTGGGGGCACATTTCGAACGGGAAATCCGGGAGCAGCCGGACGTTTGGCGCTCGATAGCGCAATCCAATAAAGCGGAAACTCTGGCGCGCGCGATCCGCGACCGCGACGTCGTGCTGCTCGGCAGCGGCAGTTCGCTGTTCGTTGCGCAACTCGGAGCGCTTGCTTTGCGCCGCCGCGGTATTCGCGCGCACGCGCTCGCGGCAACGGAAGCCCCGCTCGACAACGCCGCGTACCGCAACGCCGTCGTCATTGCGTGTTCGCAGAGCGGCCGGTCGACGGATCTGCTCGAAGCGATCGATATTCTCGCACCGCAAGAACTCATCGCGCTCACGAACACGGCCGACTCGATTTTGGGCAGCCGCGCAAATCTAACGATCGATCTGGGCGCAGGCCCGGAGATCGCGGTACCCGCCAGTAAAAGCGTTACATCGACGGCCGCGATACTCTTATGGGCGGCAGGGCTGATGTCCGGCTCGCATTCTCGCAGCGCGAATACACTCATCGAGACGGCGGAAGACGTGCGCAGCTGGCTGGACGGACGCGATCTGGATACCGTCCAGGATGCATCGCAGCGCATCGCGCGCCGGCGCAGCGTCGTTATCGTCGCCGCCGGCTATGGCGTGCCGGTTGCCAACGAATGCGCGCTCAAATTAAAAGAAGCCAGTTACATTCACGCCGAGGGTTTTTCGGCGGGCGAGTTCCGCCACGGCAGCGCGGCGATGCTGGACCCCTCGTGCGCGATCATCGGCATCGTTGACGAGGTCTCGCGCAACGTCGTCAACCGCCCGCTCATGGAAGCCCTGCAAGCCGAAAGCCTGCGGTACACCATGGGCGGCCGGATCGGCGATATTCCTCTGCTCGGCCCGGTGGTCGGCGAAGCGTTCAATACGCTCGCGTGGCTCGTAGCCGCGCAAGTACTTGCCTTATACGTCGGGCGCGCCCGGTACGTGGAAAGCGACGCACCGCGCGGTTTAGCGAAGACCATGGTGTGATGGGTACTAAAGCCTAAAGCCAGGCCCTCGACCCCAGCTCTGGAAAATCTATCCTATAGGGAAGGAGCGTTCGCAGGATTCCCTGCCAGCGTTCAGACAATACCCCGAATAGCGAACGCGCGTGGGACCACGTCGGTCGCTTTTCTTTTGTCAGGGGTGCCTCGCGGCGGGATGCAGGGAGCAACGGTGCGAGCAGACCCTACGGAGCTGAACACATATGTTAAAACTCCAATTCCTGTGGCGTGCCGCGGCCTTCGTTTTGGTCAGCACGTTCGTCATGGCAATACTGGTGCCGCAACCGGCTTACGCGGGCAACACCGGTAATATTACGGGAACGATTAAGGATGCGTCGGGCAAACCGGTTGCCGACGTACGCGTGACCGCTGCCTCGGCGTCGCAAACGGCGTCCGGAACGTCGGACGCGCAAGGTTTTTATTCGATCCTCAACCTGATCCCGGACACGTACACCGTGTCCTTTCAAAAGAGCGGCTTTACCGCAGCTTCGGTTGCCGGCGTAGTGGTCGTACAAGATCAAACGCAAACGGTAAACCAACAGATGCAAACGGCCCTCAAAACGATTGCATCTGTGCGCGCTACCGGCTCCTCCAATCTTGTGAAGCCAAACGAAGGCAGCGACGTCTACACCGTCTCCGGCGCGCAGCTCACGGCTGCTACGAACCCGGTGAATTCTCTGGAGACGATCTATCAGTGGATGGCCGTTACGCCGGGCGTCACGGCGACGATCAATTCTCAACCGCGCATCCGCGGCGGCCAAGTGACCGATCTCGGATACGAGTTCGAAGGCATTCCGATTCAAGACCGCATCGTCGGCTTCTTTACGACGAACCTTTCGAACACCGGGCTTAGTAACGTTGAAATCTACACGGGCGGTTTGGCCGGCGCAGGCGCCGTAAACGGTACCGGGTATTTCAACTCGGTTCTGAAAACCGGAACGTATCCGGGTTTCGAATCTTTGAGCTTCATGGCAAGTTCGCCCGAGCAGAACCAGTATCTGAGCTTCGAACGCGGCTGGGCATCGGCGAACCACCGGTTCTCGTACTATTTCGGGTTCACCGGCGTCAATTCCGCAAACCAATACGATTACGGCGAATACTCGTTTCCCGGCGTCGTTTTCCCGTGGTGTTATTGTGACGGCCCGGGGCCGGTCAAAGAACGCAACTGGGTCGGCAATTTCCATTATCACCCCGATGTGAAAAACGACTTCCAAGTTGTCGCGACCAACGACCTGGGCGATTTCAATTTCAACTATCAACTCGCGCGTTCGCCCGGCGAACCGCTTCCGCTGGCGATCGGGCCGTGCCCGGGCGCGCAGCCCGCGCTCGGCGCCAACGGTTCATACGCTACCGGCGGCACGGCCGCCAACGGCCAAACTTGCCCGCTCGGCCTGCAATGGACCGCGCTCGGAAATGGGAAAGGAAACCTCTGGCATCATTACGGCGGCCTAGGCAAGATTCAGTGGAATCACAATTTCAGCGACCACGAATCGATGAACTTCCGCCTGGCGGACAACTTCAACCAGTACATCTTCGATCAGCCGATGGCCGATCCGAACATCCCCGGTCTGGAGAACCCGGGCGATCCGTACAGCTGGACCGATCAGATTGGGTTGCCGCCGGGGGATTGTCCGGCTTATCCGTATACGGCGGGAACGCCGGTGCAAATACCGGCGTCCGACCCATACGACCAATGCGTGTCGGGTGACGGCGTTCAGGTATTCTGGGGCAACCGGCGCTCGAACATCTGGCAGGCCGCCGCCGACTACACGAACGTGCTCAGCGATCGCCTTACGATACGAGCGGGCGCGAGCGACGAAATGGACCACAACACGTTCGACTATTTCGATACCGACGCATATACCGTGATGATGGACGGTTCACTGCGATACCCGTCGATTGACGAGCAGGCAGACTATCCCACCAATCAGCAGGTCGCGTACGTCAACCCGGACATCCACATCGGTAAACTGATGCTCAGCCCGGGGCTTACCTACGCTCAACGCCACTACGGGTTCCCGGCGGATCAAGGCTACAGCACGACGAGCCCGCTCGGCCTGTGTCCGACGGGCGAAACGTGCAACGTTTATAGCGGCGGTAAAACCGTACACACGCTCGATCCGACGTTCAATGGAACGTACGCGTTCGACCCGAACGATGACCTGAAGTTCTCGTGGGGAGACACGACGAGTTTTATATCCTCGGCGTACGTCTACACGGCATCGATAGCCGCGAATACGGGATACGATCAGGGCCATACCACGCGCAATCCATTCCTTCCCGGCACGACGTTCGATCCCCAGCAAAACCATTCCGCGCAGCTGTTGTTCGAGCATAACTTCGGCAACAACACGACGATGCGCATCGGACCGTATTACAACAAGACGAGCAACTATTACAACAGCTACCGGCCGTTCCTCGGATACTTCGTAAAGGGCTGCAATCCGCTGAACCTCAGTAGCTGTACGCCATGTTCGTACGTTCCCGGAGGCACGTGCGGTCCGGTGTTCGCGAAGAACAGCGTCCTCACGAACAACGGCGAACACAATACCTTCGGCGCAGAGTTCGCGTTCAACCACATCAACAACGCGCCGCTGGGCACCTCGTTCTGGATATCTGCGACATACGACAACTACTGGACCACATCCACAAGTTTGTCGGCGGCATATATTAACTCACCGCTGCCGAACAATCTTGTAAACGAAGGCATCCGCCTGCGTACGTATGCGAATCCGCTGTGGAGCGGGACGTTTTTGGCGGACTTCCACTCCAACGGGTTCCATTTCGACCCGCTCGTGTATTACCAGGGCGACACGTTTTTCAATACCGGCCGGACAAAAACCAACCCCGCAACCGGTCTGAGGTACATCTATCAAAACGAGCAGATCGCGCATGGCTGGTGGTGGACGAAACTCAACGTCTACAAAGAGTTCGGAGCCAAACCGGCGCTTACGCTGGGCTTCACCGTGAGCAATCTGTTCAACAACACGACCGACACGACGCCGTGCACGAACGGCGACCCGTTCTACGCGCCGTGGAACGGAACCGGATGCTGGCCGTTCGACGGTCCGCAGTCAGGCGTTATCGGGACGCCCGGAAGCCTGATCTACCAAAACTACTCGCAATCTCCCCGCACGTTCTACTTCTACGCGGGCGTGAAGATGTAACGTCGTTTCTCGTAAACCCCAATGGGGCGATGCAACAGCATCGCCCCATCTTTTTGTCGAAGAGGTCCCCATGCTGAAAGCCGCTGCCGCATTGCTTCTTACCGGCCTGCTCGCACAGAGCACGCCGGCGCCGACTTCCGCGCCGATTCCAACGCCTACGCCGACCGGACCCGTGTATTGGGGCAAACCGGCGGTACGCATGACGGTGGAATCGCGACCGCTCGGCTTCGACCCCGATGGAAACGCGCGCTGGCTGGTCGTCGCGCACTATTGGGACGCGAGCGGAAAACCGACCCGCGTTATGGCCGGCGGAAACGTCGACTGGACGTCGAGCGACGGCTACGTGCAGTGGCAAACGCGAATGCGCTACGGGCAACCCGCTGCGATCTTGAAATCGCACCGCAACGGCGTACTGACGCTCGTCGCTCACTCGACCATACCGCTGTTTCCGGCAATTACGCTGCATACCGACACGCGGACGTGGCACGGTTCGCGCGTCGTCGCATCGCCGGTCGGACCGGACACCGTGCAAATCGGCTGGTTTCCCCAAGAGAATAACGGCGTGCGCATTCTGCGCTTCGATACGAACGGCGCGCGAAAAACACTCGCGATTATCGCGGGTCCGAGCTCGACGTATCGCGACGTCACCGCGCACCCCGGACGGCATTACCGCTACATGGTGTCCCGGTCCGGACAGGCGACGGTTGCAGTGAGAGCGAGCACGCTGTCGGCGCCGCCGGTGACCAGCGTTTCGAATGCGGCGGGCAAAGCGATGTGGCTCTACTTCACGACCAATCCGCTCGATGCGCTCTATTGGAAACACCTGAACCCGAAGGCGATCGTCGCCCAAGCCGTGCGCGCCGGATTGCATTACGTGGAATTGCGCACTGCGTACGGCGCATATTGGGAAATCACGCCGGAAGCCAAGCCAACGATCGATGCGATCATCGACGGCCTGGCCGCGCACGGCATCGGCACCATCGGTTGGACGGTTCCGCGCGATGCCACCTTCGAAGATCTCTCCGCGAGCGTGCGTACGGCGTACTACCGCACCGCGAAAGGAACGCCGCTGACGGGACTTGCGATCGACGTCGAACGCGGCGACGAATTCATGGGCGGTGCGCCGGAGGGCTTGGAGGCGTTATGGATGTACATGCAGCGCCTGCGCCAGGCGTTCGGTCCCCACTACCTGCTCGTAGCGACCATCGAAGATCCGTACCTGGAGCATTTGAACGACACGAAGTACCCGTATCCGCAGATCGCGCGTTTTAGCAGCGTACTGCAGCCGATGTCGTACTGGCGCATGATGCGGCGCAGGCCGACCACGCCGGCGCAAGTGAAAGTGCTGCTCAAAGGCTCGTACGATCGCGTCCTCTATCTCTCCGGACGCAAGCTCCCCATTAGCATCGGCGGACAAACGGATGCGGAAGGGCGCAACGGCTATCCGCCGGCCGATGAAATTACGGCGTCGCTCGACGTGAGCAAATCGCTGGGAGCGATCGGCGAATGTTTCTTTGCGTGGGACGGCACGCAGCCGTATCAATGGGACGCCATCGCGCGGTATAGGTGGTGACGACCTTCATCCTGCGCAGGCTGCTGCTCGCCATACCGACGGTGATCGGCGTCACCATCATCACATTCTTGCTGCTTCATCTCGCGCCCGGCGGTCCGGCGTTCGCGCTCGCGGGTGAAAAAGCGACGCCCGCGCAAATCGCGCGCATTACGCACGAGCTGGGTCTGGATAGGCCGTGGCCGGAGCAGTACGCCATCTGGCTCGGCGCGTTGCTGCACGGGGATCTCGGTTTTTCCTACATCCGCCAGCAGCCCGTCATCGCGCTCATCGGACAGCGATTGCCGCAAACGATGCTGCTCATGGGTTGCGCGATTCTGGTTTCCATTCTGTGTGCGATACCGCTGGGCGTGTACCAAGCATACCGCCGCAGTTCCGTATTCGATCGCGCGGCCAGCATCGCGGTGTTCATGGCCTGGTCGATGCCGACGTTTTGGTTCGGTACGATCCTCATCGCGGTTTTCGCCGTGACGCTGCGCTGGCTTCCCGTCGGCGGACTGCAGACCATCGATACGACGGCGTTTGACTGGCCATCCCGGATCGCACATTTGGTGCTGCCTGCTGCGACGCTTGCGATCGTATCGATGGCGGGCTGGAGCCGCTACATCCGCGGCAGCATGGTCGAACAGTTGCGCGAAGATTACACGCGCACAGCCATTGCAAAAGGTCTGCCGCAACGGCGCGTGCTGTTCCGCCACACGCTGCGCAACGCGCTCATCCCGTTCATTACGCTGCTCGGCGGGACGGTTCCGGCGCTCTTCGGCGGCGCGGTCATCACCGAGCAAATTTTCGCATATCCCGGCATGGGACAGCTCTTCTGGCAGTCGGCGATCGATCGCGATTACAGCACGCTGCTCGGCATGACGGTGATCACCGCGGTGCTCGTCGTGCTCGGCAATTTACTTTCAGACGTCCTGTACGGCGTCGTCGACCCGCGCGTGCGCTATGACTGAAGCCGCGATCGTCCTGGCCGTCGATGAAGCGGCCGAGGCGCCGCGTAAGCGGCGCGTACGCGTGACCGCCGTCGTCGCAATCAGTTTGATCTGGATTGCCGTGGTCGCCATTGCGTGCGTGATTGGACCGGCGCTTCTGCACCTGAGCGCCTACACCACGGATGTCGCCCATGCGTACGACGCGCCGGGCGCCGTACATCTGCTCGGAACGGACGGCCTGGGCCGCGACGAACTCGCACGATTGCTCACGGGCGGACGCATCACGCTCTCCGTGGGCATCGTCGCCGCCCTGGTCGCGATGTTCATCGGCACCGTGTACGGCGCACTCTCCGGCTATTACGGCGCCTGGATCGACACGCTCCTCATGCGCGTCGTCGACGTTCTGTTAAGCATCCCGACCCTATTTTTATTGATCTTTTTGGCCGCGATGTTCCATGGAAGCATACTCGCGCTGATGCTCGTCATCGGCGCAACGTCGTGGCTGGGACCGGCGCGCTTGGTGCGCGGCGACGTGCTGACGCTCAAAGAGCGGCTCTTCGTCGAAGCGGCCCGCTCCGTCGGTGCGAACGACAGGCGCATCATTTTCCGTCACGTGGTTCCAAACGCCGCGGGCACGATCATCACGACGACGACCTTCATGATCGCCAGCGCAATGCTCGCCGAAACGGCGCTCTCGTATTTGGGCATCGGCGTGCGCGCGCCCACGCCGTCGTGGGGCAATTTACTTTCAAGCGCGCAGAGCGACATCTTCGCGGGAGCCTGGTGGTTGATTCTGCCGCCGGGTTTTGCGATTCTCTTCACCGTGTGCGCGTTCAATTTTGCGGGCGACTGGATGCGCGAATGGCAGGACGCGCCGGTGGTGGGCGGATGAGTCCCCTGCGCAGGCTCAGGATCGTTCGATACCTCACGATGACATTCGTGGTCTTGTTCCTGGTTGGTTGCGGGGCGCGGACGGCGGAAACACGCAATCGGAATATCATCGTTGCCGGGTGGATCTCCGGTCCGGACGGCTTCAATCCGTACGTGACGATTGCATCGTCGGCAAAGATGATCGAGGATCAGATCTACACGCACCTTATCGATCTCGGTCCCGACATGCGGCCGCGGCCGCAGACGAGTTTTGCGTACAAGATCGACATCACGGACGGCGGCAGGCGCTACGTCCTGCATTTGCGCAAGCACGCGCGGTGGAGCGACGGCGTCCCGATGACCGCTAAAGACGTCGTCTTCACCATCGAGCTCGAGTCGAATCCCACCGTGACGTCGGGCTACCCCGGCGACTTCGCGCTCGTTCGGTCGATTCGCGCGCTCGACGCCAACACCGTCGAAATCCGGCTTACGGCTCCCTCGCCGCCGTTTTTGGAAAACGCGCTCGCAAACGATACGTTGATCCTTCCCCAGCACGTGCTGGAAAAATATCCGGTCAGTTCGGAGGCCGAAGGCAAATTCGTGAACGCCGACGCGGACTTTTCGCAGCATCCGGTGACCGGCGGACCTTGGCGCATCCTGCGCAACGTTCCAGACGCGTACATCGTGCTCGAGCCAAATCCCACGTATTGGGGACCTAAGCCGCACCTGCAGCAAATCGCTTTTCGCGTGTATCCGCAGCAAGACTCGCTGTATGCGGCAGTCGATGCGGGCGAGATAGACGTCACGGATATCCCGCCGAATTTGTGGCGCGTTCACACGCGCCTTCGCGGCAATCACAAGTTCATCAACTGGCCGTGGAACGTCACGTTTCTGCTGTTGCCGAACTATCACGATCCCGCCATTGCATGGATGCACGACCCGCGCGTCAAGCAGGCGATGATGTACGCCATCGACCGGCGCTTCATCGTGAGCGGCATCATGAGCGGACAAGCCGACATCCTCAACGGGCCCATTCCGTCGTTTTCACCGTACTACGACCGCTCGTTACCGGTGTACGGCTACGATCCGGGCAAGGCGCGCCAAATGCTCGATGCGGCGGGATACCGCCTGAAGGGGCAATTCCGCGAGAAAAACGGCGTGCCGATGCGGGTAACGCTCAAGACCGGCGGCGCGACCGATGCGGTGGCGAGCAACATCGCCGAACTGATTCAAGCCAA
>DAISWS010000041.1:0-20877 GCA_036826275.1 Vulcanimicrobiaceae bacterium | reverse complement strand
TACCGGCCGAGTGCGACCTTTTCGCTGGTCGCCTCCGCATGCACGTCCACGACGATAATCTTCGTGCGGGACTCGAGCTCGCCGAGCGCGCCCTCCACGGCGCGGAACGGGTCGTCGATCGGCGGCATGAACGTGCGCCCCATGACGTTGAGCACGCCGACCATACAACCGTTCACCGGAACGTATCCGAAACCGCGCCCCGGAACGCCGGGCGGATAATTCACCGGACGGATCACGCGATCGGTCGCGTCCAGATACGCTTTGAATTCGCGCTTGTCGAAAATATGATTGCCGCTGGTGATGAAGTCGATGCCCGTGCCGAACATCTCGTCCGCGGTTTGGGCGGTCAAGCCAAAGCCGCCGGCGGCATTTTCGCCGTTGGCAATGCATATGTCGACATGATATTGATCGCGCGCGAGCGGGACGCACCGCTTGAGGGTTTCGCGGCCGGGTGAACCGACGACGTCCCCAATTAGGAGCAGGGTAAGTGTGCTAGCTATCTGCGGGCCGACGCCTTCGCTTTCTTCTGAGATTTTAAAAAGTATACCAGAACGCGCTTCTCTTCGCGGAATCCAACCAGACTTCTGGACTGCGCCGGATCGCGCAGCGCCTCGATCGCCGATTCGGCGAGTTCGTCTTGAAATGCCGGATCCTCATCAGGATGTTCGTCCGGAACCGGATTGCGCACGAGCGCAGCGCCGAAGCGGTCGGCGAAATAGCTGGTAAGCATGGCGAGCTCGTCTTTTGTGAACGTCTCCAAATCGCGGGTTACGTGCACGAAGCTCAGGCCGCGGTCCGATTCACACTCGACCTTCACCTCGCCGCGGTCTCCCGTGAGAGAGAGGAACCCGTCCACGTGCGCCTCGATCGCGTCGACGACCGAAAGCTGCGTACGCCGATCCAAGCGGGAGCTCACGGCATAACTAAAGCGCAGCGTTCCGTCGCCCGGCATGCTGCGAATGGACGCGATCTCCGGATAGCGCACCAGAAGTGCGCATACCAGACTCACGGTATCGCTGTTTTCGGCCGGCAACCGGGTGTTCATGACGCTTTCAGATTCTTTCGGGTTGGTGGGCTCTAGGGGTATTCCCCCGTTTCGGGGCGGGGGTCGCGTCTATTAGACGCGGGCTCAGGACCCCCCCTTGTCCTATCACGACCTAAGAACCCCGGCCCCAGGGGCGGGGTTCCGGTCCAAAGGCCCGCCCCATCGAAAAGATGACGCCCGATTCGGCGCGGAGAAAGCGCGCCTGATCGTGAAACGCTCCCTGCCCCTTTGGATTGCCGCAGTCGTGCCTGCCGCCTTGGTCGGCCACGGCTTAGCATATTCGCTTGCGGGCCACAGTGCTTCGGGCGCTCAGCACGCTTGGGTTGCTCCGGCGTTGGAGTGCTCGTTTGCAATGCTAGCGGCACTCTGCTGCGCGCTGACCGCGGACGCACTTCTCAAGGCCGGGATTCTGGCCCATACGGCTGCCGAGCGTTCAGTCGTCGAATTGTGGCCGCGGCTTGGCGCGGGCCAGCTGTTGGTATTCGCGGTGATGGAACGGCTCGAGGGTTCCCATGCGACGCTCGCGGGTTCACTCGTGCAGCTCTGCGTAGCGCTCGTCGTCGCGTACGTTTTGTCGATGTTTTCGCATTTGCTCGTGCGGTGCGTGATCGTCGCCGAGCAAGCCTCACAATATCTCGAGCGTCTCGCGCGCGTGCCGGTGCCGCTCTTGCTTTCAACCCAGCCGCAATGCGCTGCTTACGCGCTTGCGGTGCACGCCGGACGCGCGCGGTTCAAACGTCCTCCGCCGGTTCTCTAAGCGCCCTTCCTTAGAACAACCGTACTCGTACCTTCGGAGGACTCTTTGAAAAACGTGCTCATGGCGAGCGCACGCGTCGCGTGCGCGATCGCCGTTATCGTTCTCGGTCTATCGGCTCGCGCCGGCGCCGTTCCCGTTTTTGCCAACGGTCAGGGAATTTCGTGCGAAACCTGCCACACGACGTTTCCGGGCATGACGCCGTACGGCATGATGACGATGATGACCAACTTCCAGAATCTGGACTGGAAGAAACAAGAACAAGTTTTTCCGTTCGCGGTGCGCAGCCAGATCGTCTCGTACCTCGGAAATAATCAGCATCCGCAGCAAACGCTCATGAACACGCTCTCGATTCTGGGCGGCGGCTTTCTGGGCAAGAATTTCACGTGGTACATGGAGCAGCCGTTCGTCGATGGCGGGATGCCCGGCACGACCGAACAGATGTGGGTGTCGTGGAACGGCCTCTTGCACGGGACGAATTCGCTGCAGATCGGTAAAGCGCACACATGGTTCCCGTTCATGCCCGCTCACGGCTGGACGCTTTCGGATTACTTGCTGGCGACCCAAGACAACGGCCAGAACACCTTTGAACCGAACGACTCGCGATGGGGTGCCACGTTCAATGGGATGTCGAACGAGTTCATGTACAGCCTTTCGTACACGACGAGCGTCGATCCGATAGAACGCGCCTTCGATTTCAACAAAGCCGACGGCAATCGCGTGCTCGACTTCAATCTCTCCTACGGCGGGATGACGAAACCGTGGACGCTCGGCATCGTCGGCATTCGGGGTACCGCGCCACTGCTTGACGGGAACAACGCGTTCGTCGACACGGATCTCTTCAACCGTGAAGGGCTGTACTACAGCTATCAGACGCCGAAGTGGCTCGTGCAAACCATGTACTATCACGGGTACGATAATCAGCCGGACATTGGCGTGCCGGGGGCTCGGTTCAACGGAGCGATGCTGGAAGTTCAGCGCGATCTGTCATGGCAAGACCACGTGCTGGTACGGTACGACATCGCGAGCAGCGACACACTCAACCGCCAGTACATCCTGGATTACGCGCACAACTTCATTCCGAATCTGAAAGCAACCGCCGAACTGGGGATGAGCCCGCAGTCGAATCCGTCGTTCGGTTTCGCGCTGGATTGGGCGGGGCCGTGGGAAAAAGGCACGCGCTTCATGTTGAACGGCCAAACCGAGGCGATCGCGCAAGCGACGGCGCCGCCGATCAAAGCGATGACGACCGCGGCTCCTTCACCGGCGGCCGCCCAAAGCGGCGACGTGAACGCGGGCGCAAAACTCGTGCAGGCCAACGGCTGCGCGGGGTGCCACGGTGCTAACCTGACGGGCGGCTCGATCGGTCCCAAGCTCTACGGCATCGAGCATACGCTCACGCACGATCAGATCGCAGATTTCATCGTCCACCCGCGCGCGCCGATGCCGAATTTCGGCTTTACGCCTACGCAAGTGAACGAAATCATCGCGTATCTCTCGAGCTTGGACGGCGGCGCAAACAACACGCAGCCCGTCGTTACGTTCGATCCCGCAAATCCCGTCGACGTCGCCACGATTAGCGTGCGCTTTCCGGGAACTCCGCCGGCTAGCGTGAGCGTTCTTCCGATCATGCACATGGGCACGAGCAAAATGCAAACCCGGCAAATACAATTGCAGCAGTCCGCAGCGGATCCGCATGTCTTCTCGGGCCGCATCGTCTTTTCGATGGGCGGACCGTGGACCGTTCGCGTGCAGTATGACGGCCAAACGCTCGACGTGCCGCTGACGGTGGGCAGCTGATGCGCAGGCGCGATTTTCTGTTCGCCGGAGCCGGTGCGATGGTCGCAGCGGCTCTACCGCCTTTGCCGTCGCGCGCTCTGGCCGGCGATACGCTGGATTACACGCTGACGGCGGCACCGCTCAAGTTCTCGCCCGTGCCGAACCTGGATTTCGCGGGCATGGCGTACAACGGCACGATTCCAGGTCCCGTGCTCCGCATACGGCACGGCCAGCGCCTGCGCGCAAAGTTCGTCAACAACAGCGGCGAGCCGGGCACGATCCATTGGCACGGCATGATCTTGCCCAACAAGATGGACGGCGTCGAAGGCGTCACGCAGGCGGCGGTGCCGGATCGCGAATCGTTCTTATACGAATTTACTCCGGATCCGCCGGGCACGCGTTGGTATCACGATCACGTCAGCGACGGCGTCGCTCGCGGACTCTTCGGCCTCATCATCGTTGAAGATCCGAAAGACGAACCTGCGGATAAAGAGTTTGCGCTCGTCTTCCACGACGTTCCGAAACTCAGCACGATTCAAGCGGCGATGATGGGTACGAGCAACGCGCCGATGGTCGATCCCATGGGCTCGCCGGAGATGCTGAGTATGCAGCCCGACGACAAGATGGGCGATGAAGTCGCGTACGTCGCGCATTGCATCAACGGAGCGTCGTATCCCAACACGCAAAAACTCGCGGTGAAGACCGGCGACCGCGTGCGCCTGCGCATCCTCAACGCAAACCCGACGCAAACGCGCTACATTCGCCTAGCCGGACATCGCTTGACCGTGACGCACAGCGATGGTAACCGCCTCGAACAGCCGCTCGAGGTCGATGCGCTGCGCGTCGGCGTTGCCGAACGTTATGACGCGTATTTCACCGTGAGCAAACCGGGCGCGTTTTTGCTGCAGGCGCTCTCCAGCGATCCGCTTGCGTATCAACAAGCTGCCGTCGTCTATACGGGCGGAATGGCCAACGCCTCGCCGCTGAGCAGTCCGCAGACGCTCGAAGGTGTCGATTACTTCACGTATGAAAAAGCCGGGGGCGTCGGTCCAGGTGCGCCGCCGAAACCGCAGTACACGTTCACGCTGGACGGCGGCCAGTACGCAAGCAACAAGTGGGAGATCAACGGCAAAACGTATCCGAACACGGAGAAGATCTACGTGCACCGCGGCGATACGGTGACCGTGCATTTTCACAACAAGACCGACATGGATCACCCCATGCACTTGCACGGGCACGTCTTCCACTTGGCGGAGATCGACGGCAACCGCCTCGTACGTCCGCTCGCCAAAGACACGTCGCTGGTGCGGGCAAACGGCGGAACGGCAACCTGGGTATTCAAGGCGGACTCCCCCGCCGGGCGCTGGCTTCTGCATTGCCACAACGAAATTCACATGATGGACGGCATGATGACGGAGGTCGTGTACCGCTCGTAACTGAAAAGCCCGCGTAGCATGCACGATCTGACTCGTGGTCACGTCGTCGTTACCGGCGGCGCAGGCCTTATTGGCAGCGCGGTCATTTGGGCGCTCAACCTGCGCGGCGTCGACGACATCATCGTCGTCGACCGGCTGGACGCGTCCGAAAAATGGAAGAATCTGGTTCCGCTGCGCTTTCGCGATTACATCGATGCGGACGAGTTTGAGAGCCGCATCTTGGCGCGCGCATCGTCGTTTGCGAACGTTTCGGCCGTGTTTCATTTAGGCGCGTGTTCGTCGACAACCGAAACCGACGCGGCGTATCTCATGCGCAACAATTACGAGTACACCAAGCATTTGGCGCACTGGGCCGTCGATCACGGCATCCGTTTCGTGTACGCGTCTTCCGCCGCGACGTACGGAGCGCTCGAGCGCGAACTGCGGGACGACGGCGATTTGGACGCGCTGCGGCCGCTCAACATGTATGCGTATTCGAAGCACCGCTTCGATTTGTACGCGCGCGATCACGGTTTGCTGTCGCGCATTGCCGGCATCAAGTATTTCAACGTCTTCGGCCCCAACGAACACCACAAGGGTGAAATGCGCAGCCTCGTCGACAAGGCGTTCTATCAAATTCGCGAGAGCGGCAGCATCAAACTGTTCAAAAGCCACCGCGCGGAATACCGTGACGGCGAGCAGCAGCGCGATTTCATCTATGTAAAAGACGCCGTTGCAATGACGTTGCATATCGCGCAGCAGAACGCGAACGGCATCTACAACGCCGGTTCCGGGACTGCGCAGACGTGGCTGGATCTCGTCCGGCCGATTTTCCGCGCGATGGACGTTCCGGAACGGATCGAGTTCATCGAAATGCCGCCCGCTCTTCGCAACAAGTATCAGTATTGCACGTGCGCCGCAATCGATCGGCTTCGTGCCACCGGGTACGATGCGCCGGTTACGCCGCTCGCGGAGGCGGTTGACGATTACGTCCGCAACTATCTCATCCCCGATCGCCGGCTCGACCCGGCGTACGCGCCCGCAGGAGTGAAGTAACGCCGATGAGCCAGTCCCGCGCCGAACGACGCCGACAAACCCGCGGAGGCAACGCGCCGCCGCCCAAACGCGATCCGATGATGCCGATTTACATAGGCCTGGGCGTCATCGTCGTGCTCATTTTCGCCGGGTTCGGCATCTCGAATTACATGCAGAACAAGGCCCACAACGACGCGTACGCGTTCGATACCGCCACGCCGACACCCGGCCCGGCGCGGACGAGCAAACCGGTTCAGCTCAGCGCCGGCGAAAATCTGGGTAAGACGGGCTTCTTTCCCAAAGGCGACTTTAAACGCAACGTTTCCACCGACACGGCGCAAGGCGGCCGCGGGCAAGAGGTGGACGGTATTCCATGCGAGACGAATGAAGCCGTGCAGTTGCACATTCACAGCCAGCTCGCCATCTTCGTGCACGGCGTACTCGTGCAGGTGCCGGAAGCGATCGGCATCGTGCCGATTCCGCCGAACAGCGGGTGTTTGTACTGGATTCATACGCACGATGCGAGCGGCGTCATTCACGTCGAAGCGGGCAGCGTCGGCGCGCCAAACGGCGGCCCTTATACGCTCGGCATGTTCTTCGACATCTGGGGCGAGACGTTGAGCCGCACGCAAATCGGCCCCTACAAAGGCCCGGTTACGGCGTTCGTCAATAGCGAACCGTACGACGGCGATTTACGCGCGATTCCACTACGTTCGCATCAACGCATCGTGCTGGAAGTCGGCAAGCCGGTCGTCCCGCCGCCGGTGTACCTGGTGCCGGCGGGCGACTAAACGCGCCCGCCTGCGAGCGGTGGCCCGGCTGCCATGGCCTTTTCCCCCCGACTTGTGGCATACGGAAGCCCCTGACGCTTTGGTATGGTCAATCTGTAGATGCGTGCAGGCGCTTTGGCGTTGCTCTGTTGCGTACTGGCGGCATGCGGCAGCCGGCCGGTTGGGCCGCTGCACGGAATGCAGCTGGCTCCCTCCCAACCGGCTGCGGGCTTTACGCTGACCGACCAGGAGGCAAAGCTTTTCCGCTTCGACTCGACGCGCGGCCAGGCCGTCGCCCTCTACTTCGGTTTCACGCATTGCAAAGACGTCTGTCCGCAGACCCTGGCGCTGCTTGCGAAAGCACGGTCGCGCGCGCGTCTTTCTCCGCAGCAAGTCCGCATCGTTATGGTTACCGTCGATCCCGCGCACGACACACCGGCGGCGCTGCGCGCGTTTTTCAAAAAGCTGCGGGTAAACGCAACCGGCCTAACGGGCAAGCCGGCGGCCCTGCGCGCGGTCTATAAGGCTTACGGCATCGCAGTGGAACCGCGGCGGCGCGACATCCTTCACACGGACACGATCTTCCTCATCGGCCCGCGCGGACGCATTATCGAAACGCTGGTGCCGCAGAGCTCGCTCGAAGACATTGCGGCAGACCTTCGCAGGGTCGTAGAGTAGAAGCGGATGATGCATCTTTTCGCGATCTTGCTTGCCATGCTGGCCATACCGGTGCACGGTACCGTACTTGGTGCGGGTCCGGGCCACACGACGATCGTGCGAACCGACGCGGTTACCGGCATGGTGGCGCCGCAAACTCGCGCATTTCGCATCGCTCCGGCGCTGCATCTGCCCAGTGGAACCGGCATCGACGCATTTCTCGACAACTCTTCAGCCCCATGGCGATTGTACGACGCGTCGGTCGCCGCCAGATTCGTGCCCGGGCTACCCGATCCCGGAACGGGATTTCCCATCGATCTCGGATCGCGTTTGCCGCACACGGAGTTGGTCGATCAGGACGGCAAGCTCGTCGATCTCGCGCACGCATTCGGCGGAAAAGTCACGCTCGTCAGTTTCGTTTTCACCAGATGCCCGGATAAAGACGAGTGTCCGGCCGTCAGCGCAAAGTTCGCCTATTTGCAGCAGCATCTCGATCCGGCGCATTTTCATCTGGTCGAGATCACGCTGGATCCAATTTACGATTCGCCGTACGTCTTGCATGCGTATGCCAAGCAGTTTGGCGCGCGGGCGGCGTCGTGGTCGATTCTGACCGGTCAGCCGCACGAGATCGAACGCCTGCTCAACCGTTTCGGCATTTCATCGCTGCGCGTGAGCGATGCCAATTTCATCCATAACGACAAGGTGTTCGTGCTGACGAAAGACGGTAAAGTCGCGCAAATCATTCAGACCGTCGGATTCGCGCCATCGGCGCTGGTCGCGCAGGTGCGTCATCTCGCGGGAATGAGCTCCAACGTCTTCGGGCGCATCCAGCTCGCGCTGGTCGCGGGCGCCGTCGCGCTATGCGGCGGCAGCCAGTATGCCGGCGTCGTTCTGCTCGAAACCGTGCTGTTCGTGCTCATAGCCGTGGCCTCGTTCACGATGCTGGCCTGGGTCGCGCGCAAGATGTGGAAGAACGCTTAGCGCTGCGAGCAGCGCATCATCGCATACGCCATCGCCGCCGCACTCTCGTCGGGCGATCCCAGCGTAAGCTTGTAACACTGCGCACCGTTCAGAATTGAAATGGCACGCGTTGCACGGTCGACCATGTCTCCGTGAGCGTCGAACCAGCGCATGACCGAAGGCATCGCCGAGGCGGTGTCGATGGCCTCCAGCGCCGCGCAATAGCCGCTGCCGGAGATCACGAACACGGCGCGCAGTGGTTTGGGATCGGCGATTGCATCCGCGCCGAAACACGTTTTAACCGAAAGCTGCGGATCCGCGTGCAGCATGTCGTATTTCGTTTCACCACGATCGCTCAGCAGCAACCGGGCGCCGGCGGCTCGCACCGAATTGCGGCGCAAATACGGATACGCGATGCTGTTGCGAAGCACGGTGCGCTCGTCGGAATAGATGCGCATTCCACGGCGCGCGCATGCCAGCAGCGTCGCCGTCTTACCGATTGCCGAACTTCCCGCGAGCGCGGCGGCAATACCGTTGAATTCAAAACAGGCGGCGTGCATGCTCACGAGCGCCGGATCGAAACGAACGATTGCCGCGAGCGCGACGGAATCTGCCAGGAACGCGACGGCATCGGGAGGCAGCGGGCCTTGCGTCCAACGCCACGTCGGCGCATGAGTGCACCAAAACGCGTAGCCGCCGCGAACGGTCGCGACATAGTACCGGAAATCGGGCGGACTGCTGGCGGGATGGTCGGCGTACCGTTGTCCGAACAGACGCGCCACGTCGGAAACGTCCGTGCACAGCTGCATGGTGACGCCCGCGATCCGGCAGGTCGCGGTGTACGTGCAGTGCTGCTCGAGCGCCGGATTGACGTTATTTCCGGCGCGCGTTAGCTGTTCGGCTCGAATTACGCGCATGCCGTCACCTCGCGCAGCAACAGCGCGGCGGATTCCGACGGCGTTCCAAGCGTCATCTGGAAAAAGGCGGTATGCCGCATTGCGCGTTTCACGGCGCTCATTTGCGCGAGCGTCGATGGGCGTGCGTACGCTCGCTGCGCAGCCAGTTGCAGGCCGGCGGTGCTATCTAAACGCCGGATTGCCGGTACTTCTGCGCGCGCACTGAGCATGCAGATCGCGCGCAAGACATGCGGCCGCCCATTGGGCTGGAGGCCGCAAAGCGCATCGCCGTCGAGCGCATACCAGAAGCGTCCGCGTTCGGTTGCAAAAACGCTCGACGATTGCTCGATGTTCGCACGCATGCGCGCGTCCGGCAGCAGCGGCAGCGCGCTTTCGCGCAACGACGGCCGGCGCGGCATGGCGTAGGCTTCGCCGCTCGCCACCGAAAGCAGGGCCGTTTCATCTCCTAAAAACTGCGCACCACTATGGGCGAGATGCAATGCGAGCAGCGTTTTGCCGATCGTCGTCGAGCCCAAGAGCAGCACGGCGCCGCCATCGATCGCGCAAAGCGCTCCGTACATCGCGATGGTGTGCGGCAGCTCGCACGCGAAACGCGCAAAGATTTCTCGCACCGCGTGATATGCGGCGCGCACCGGCATCGGGTCCGCCCCATTGGCCAAGGGCACGGCCTGCCGGCCGTAGCGCACGTGCAGCCGGCCGTCCTGCATCCGCCGGAGGGATGCGTGAACGCGCGCCCCGGCGGGCGGGCAGCAGAGCGGGGCGTATGCATCGTTCACGAGCCGCAGTGCGGCATCGTCGGCAATGTCCAAGCCCAGGACCGCGCCGCCGATGGAATAACCCAGACGGACGCATTCGGGCGCGATCGAGCTGCGCTCCGTATTCGGGGGCGGGACGACGGCCGTTGCCATGTGCATATAGTAGTCGTCCGTGCTCCAGCTGCGTGAGAAGCATACCAGCCCCTGGGCCGGGACGTACGGTGCAATCCGCGGCGGGCATTCCGACCCCCGTCCGGGAAAATCCGTGGACGCATGGGAGTACCGCGAAAGCCTGTAGAGCCGCCCTCGCCGGAACAGGCCGCCTTTTTAGAGGCGGCGATCCAGCAGCACGGTATGGCAACCTACAACTTTGCGTACCGCCTCACGCACAACGAAGCCGATGCCCGCGACCTCACCCAGGAAGCGTTCATCCGCGTGTACCGCGCGTGGCGGAGTTTCCAGCCGGGGACGTCGTTTCTGTCGTGGATCTACCGGATCGTAACAAATCTGTACCGGGATGAACTTCGGCGCAAAAAGGGACGTTATCAGGAAGAGATCCCCGAAGATAATGCCCCGCAGGCGTTCGGCGGCGAGCGGCCGCTGGCCGTCAGCCCCATCGAGGACTATGTCGAGGGACAGCTCAGCGAGCCGCTCGCGCGATCGCTGGAGCAACTCTCGCCGGACCAGCGCCAGGTGATCGTCCTGGCTGATATCGAGGAGTACAGCTACCAGGAAATCGCCGAGATCATGGGCTGCTCCATCGGGACGGTCCGTTCCAGACTTCACCGCGCGCGAGCGTTGCTACGCCGTTTAGTACAGAGACAACAACAAAAACAATCATGACACAACATCCTACCAACGAGATTTTGCTCGACTACGTCCACGGGGAGCTTGCTCCCGCGCAAGACGCGGCTGTATACGCGCACATCGAACAGTGCGAGCCCTGCCGCACGGAGTACCAGGCAGAAGTGGCGATCGGCGAAACGCTTCGCTCGCAAGCCGCGCTGCAAGAGCGCGACCTTCCCTCGATCGTCAAAGCGGAGATTTGGGAACGGGTCCGTGCGGGCAAGCCCGGCATCTGGGCGCGCACGTTGGGGAGGCTCCGTCCCGCCGTCGCCGTGCCGGTTGCCGCAGCGATTGCCCTGGCTGCCTACTTCGGCACGACCTATATGGGCGCGCCGGGCGCACCGACGATCGAAGCATCGTATTACCTGCAAGATCACGCTGCCATGAACAGCACCGTGCCGTTCAGCGATCGCAACTCGGTCAATCCGGTCGATCTCGAAAACACCGCGGCTGTCGATACCCAGCAAACCGCCGTGAACGTTGAACCCGCTTCGTACACGGCTGATGCCAATCCATAAGATCGCGGCATTTGCCGCCGCGCTGTGCGCCGCGATTTGCGTGCCATTCGGAATGAACGCATCGGCGCAAGGCGGGGGCGACGGCAGCAGCTTGCTACGCGATGCCGTTCTGGCGTATAGCAAATACTCGTATACCGGGCAAGTGCAGAACACCGATTTCGGCACGTCGCGCGCCGATGCGGTGCTTTTCCGCATCGAACATCGCGCTCCGGATAAAACGCGCCGCTGGTATTTAGCGCCGGAATCGCTCTATGGCGATTCGATCGTAAGCCGCGGCGACACGAGCTACAGCATCGACCCGCACAAGAAGCAGATCACCGTCACCCACGACGACGCCATCGACGACCAGGTCGCGATGGACGATAATTTCGGCTTGCTGCTGCACAATTACAACGCCGTCATCGGACCGGACGACAACGTTGCCGGCCACCGCGCCACCGACGTCTTGCTCGTGAACAAGTATACCGGTGAAACGGTCATGCGCATTGCCGTCGACAAAGAAACCAAACTCGTGCTGGAAAAACTCCGGTACTCCGCGAGCGGTTCGGTCGCGCATCAAATGCGCTTCGAAGAAATCACCTATACCGACGCGATACCGGCCGGACTGTTCCAGGTTCCGTCGTCCGGATACGCGAGATCGGAAGGCGCCAGCCACGGCATACCTTCAAACGATTTGCAAGCCGTGGTCCGCACGGCCGGTTTTGCGGCGCTCGGTCCGAAGTATCTTCCGGACGGCTTTCTGCCGATCGCCGGCGACGTAAGCGACATCAAGGGCGTACGCACGCTGCACTTACTGTATTCGGACGGCCTGCGCACGATTTCGCTCTTTCAGAACGCGCGCGGAGCTGCCGTCGACTTGAGCAAGTTTACCGTGCACAAGACGAAAGTGCACTCCGCCGACGCACAATACGTAGAGGACGGGCCGACGACGCTGCTCACGTGGTCGTCGGGCTCGCACCACTTCGCGCTCGTCGGCGAGCTCTCGCGCGCGGAACTCGTGCGCATAGCTTCCTCCGTTTGAAGATCGCTCAGACGGAGCGAAGAACGCCGTCTATCCGGTCGAGTATGTGACGCTGCGTCTGCGGAATTGCGTCCGTTTCGGCGGCCGAAGAATCCCAATCGCGTGAATCGTGCGTATCGAGGATCAGCGCGACGGATTTCGCGAGCGCACCGGGATTGTAGCCGCCCTCGAGTACGTACGCAACGCGACCGCTGCAATATTCTTGTGCCGTCCGCTCCAACACGGCGGCGAGGTCCCTCGCAGCGCAAACGTCCACGCCAAGATCGCCGACCGGATCGCCGTGTACATAATCGAAGCCGGCGCTGACGATCAGTATGTCGGGGCGCACGCTTCGAACCACGCGCGGCAGCAGCGTTTCCCAGAGCGATACGAACGCCTCGGTGCCGAAGCGGTGCGGCGGCAGCGGAACGTTCACGATTGCATCCCCGCCGCGCAGCGCAGACGTTTCATCCGCGCTCCCGGTGCCCGGGTAGGCGGGGTATGCGTGCGTCGAAACGTAGGATAGTCCGTCGCCGCTCACGGCCTGCGTGCCGTTGCCGTGGTGGTAGTCGAAATCGACGACGAGCACGCGCGCGCCGCTTGCCGCTTGGATGGCGCGAGCGGCGATTGCCGCATTATTGAAGACGCAAAAACCCATGCCGCGCGTGGATTCGGCGTGATGGCCGGGCGGACGGACGATGGCGAACGTCGCCGTATTGCAATCGTACGCCGTTTCGGCGGCGACGATGGCGCCGCCGGCGGCGCGCCGTGCTACGGCGAGCGAGTTTTCGTCGACGACCGTATCGCCCGTTGAAAGGTAGCCGGCGTGCCCGCGCATCGCCGCCACCTCACGCCGGACCGTTTCAACGTAACCCGGCGAGTGAACGCGCTCGATTTCATCGTCGCCCGCATCGCGTGCCGCGACTGTTTCGCTGCGCGCGCCTCGCTGCGATAAGAAAGCGGCGACCACCTCGACGCGCTGCGCATTCTCCGGATGGGGAATGCCGCGCAGGTGGTCGCCGTACGATTCGTCATAGACGACGATCATGGCCGTTCGACGAGCTGCGGACTAGGCGTGTTTGCCCTTTTTCGCTGCCGAAGATTTGGAAAGCGAGGCAATCTGCGATTGGATCTGTTTGTAGCTCTTCGTCCCCGGCTTCATTATTTTGAGTAGACGCTTGTACGAATCGATCGCCTTGGGCTTTTGATTCGTGTGCGTGTAGGCGACGCCCGCCATGTATAGCATCTGTGGATTGCGATCCATGTACTGCTTGATCTGTCCGTTGAGTATGTCGAAGATAGCCGCTGCTTCCTTGTAGTTTTTCAGTTGGTAATCCGAACCGGCGATGCATCCGAGCGTATCGGGCGTACGCGAAATCTGAAACGATTTCGAGCACGCGTCTTTTGCTTTGCCGTAGTCGTGCGTGGAAACGTACGCCTGGCCGAGCAGCGCGAACGACTGCGCGCTCGGAGCGACTTCCGTAATCTGCTTGAGATAGCCGATCGCATCCAACGAGCGGCCTTGGGCACTCTTGAGCTGCGCCATGTCCATCAGAGCATTTACATCGGTCTTGTCGGCCTTGATTGCCGTGAGAAATTGCTGCTCGGCGCGGCGCTGATCGTGCTGAGCGAGAAAAAACTCGCCATAGGCCGTGTGCAGACTGCCGATAAGCGGATACTGCTTAATCGCCGCATCGAACGTTGCTTGCGCCTCTGACGCCTTCTTCAGCTGAGCGTACATGAGCGCCTTACGCACCATTACGGACGCTTTCTCCGGATCCGTCGTAGCAGCGGCAACGGCGTCGTCGTACGCCGAGGCGGCCCTGGTGACGTCGTGCTGCTTGGCGTACAAATCGGCGCGGAAGATCAGCACCTGCACGTTTTTGGGATCCGCGGCGATGGCGCGGTCGATGACCGCTAGGGCGTTGGGAATCGTGTTTTGCATGACCCACGTCTGCGCTTCTTGCATCAGCGGCATCACGTCCTTGGGATCCAGCGCGTACGCCGCTTCGAACTGCTTGCGCGCATCATCCCACTTCTGCTCGGACGCATAGACGATACCGAGATTGACGTACGCGCGAGGCTCGTCCTTATTGAACGTCACGCCGCGCAGCGCGACGCGTTCGGCG
Organism: Vulcanimicrobiaceae bacterium; assembly: GCA_036826275.1. Classification (GTDB taxonomy): domain Bacteria; phylum Vulcanimicrobiota; class Vulcanimicrobiia; order Vulcanimicrobiales; family Vulcanimicrobiaceae; genus DATGJX01. Next base: position 6,297 of record DAISWS010000041.1, on the reverse strand, counting down.
TCTTGCATGCGGTTGGCCTTAACGTAGAGATCCGCGAGCGAAGCGAGCACCGACAGGTTCGTCGGCTCCAGATCGGAGGCTTGTTCGAAATCGGCGAGCGCGGCATTCAGGTTGCCCAGCGATTCTTGCGCCGATCCGTCCAGATAGTACACCTGTCCCGTCTTGGTTCCAAGGCGCAGCAGCTGCTGCGTGAGGGTGACGGCTGCTTCCGGATGGCCGATGCCCAAAAACTCCGTCGCCAGATCGGTCATCGCTTGGCGATCGTTCGGATTGTTTTTGAGGCGCTGCTCCAGACGCGGAATGGCAATGTTCGGCGGTTCCGGCGTCGCGGTCGGCATCGGCAGCGGCGTCGGCGATGGAGAAGCCGTCGCTTTCGCACCCCCGCCGAAAAGGCCGGCGCTTGCCGGGGCCGCCGAGAGTGCGAGTCCACCGCAGAATGCCGCGACGAATGACGCGGTCAACAGGATACGTTTCAAGATCGTTCGTCCTTATGTGAAGTTGCTACCGTAACAACGCCCCACGGGGGCAAATCATCACGCGTGCGTTTTGGCCCCTTGGACCATGCTCGTGAGTTCAGGAATGATTTGGAACAAGTCTCCGACCACCAGCAAATCGGAGAATTCACCGATCGGCACGCTTGCATCGCGGTTGATCGCAACGATCGTGCCGGCAGTTTGCATGCCGACCTTGTGCTGAATCGCGCCGGAGATTCCGACCGCGATGTACACTTGCGGACTGACGACTTTGCCCGTCTGACCAATTTGGAGACTGTACGGGACCCACCCCGCGTCAGCCGCGGCGCGCGATGCGCCCACGGCGCCGCCGAGCGCATCGGCAAGCGGTTTGAGCAGCGTCGTGAACGGATCCGGTCCGCCCAAGCCGCGTCCACCGCTGACGACGACGGGCGCTTCTTCCAAGCCCATCTCGCCGGACGCTTCTTCGACTTCGCTCTCGATGACCATGGCATACGACTTGCCGCCCGGTTTCTCCACGTTGACGATCTGCGCGGAACCGCCGCCCGCTTCTGCATCGAACGCGTTCGGACGTACGGTGGCCACGCCGTATTCGGTGTTTTTGAATCCGCTTGCGACCGTAGTCGAACCTTGCAGTTTCGGCCCGGCGATGACCGGTTTCCCGCCGTCGACGCGAATCTCGGTAACGTCCGAGTTCATGCCGGCATTCAATCGCGCGGCGATGCGTCCGGCGACGTCGCGCCCGAGCATCGTGTTCGGGAAGAGAATCAGCGCGGGTCCGGTGCTCTTGGCAACGGCTTCGACGTAATCGACGATCGGATCGAGCAAATATTTGTCGACGTCAGCGTCTTCGGTAACGTGAATGATATCCAGCGGATACTTTTTCAATTGCTCTGCAAGGCCGGCCGCACCGGGGCCGACGGCAACGGCGTGCGCTTTGCCGCCGAGTGCGTCGGCAATCTTGCGTGCTTGCGTCGCCAGCTCATACGTGACTTTACGCGTCTGGCCGCCCTTGTGTTCCGCAAATACGATGACGTGCTGCATCAGATCAGTTTTCTCTCGCGCAGGAAATCGAAAATCGCTTTGGCACCGGTCGCGCCGTCGGGCGCTTCGACGACGCGCGCTTTTTCACGCGCCTTCGGAGCGGAAATGTCGAGCACTTCGGTTTTCGCGCCGTCCGTGCCGACCGCGCGATCCAAACCGAGATCGGCCAGCGACATCGTTGTAATCGTTTTTTTCTTGGCGCCCATGATGCCCTTAAGCGACGCATAGCGCGGCTCGCCGACCGCCATGGTGACGGTGATGAGCGCGGGAAGCGGGCCGGTAACCACTTGATAGCCGCTGTCGGTTTCGCGCTGCGCTTTTATCTTGCCGTCGCCGGCCTCGTCGATTTTGCGCACGTTGGTCAAACCGGGGACGCCCAAGTACTCGGCCAGCGCGCCCGGCACCCCGCCCGTGTTGCCGTCGTCGGCCAGTCCGCCCGCGATAATCAGATCGAAGCCGGTTTTCTTGAGCGCTTGCGCCATCGCGTAGGAAGTCGCCCACACATCGCTGCCTTCCAGACCGGCGTCGGTGAGCATCACCGCATCGTCAGCCCCCATGGCGAGCGCCTTGCGTACCGTTTCCTTGCCGCTTTCGGGCGCCATCGTGAAGATGGTGACGGTCGTGTCACCACCGAGTTTCTCTTTGAGTTGAAGCGCCGCTTCGATTGCGTATTCGTCGAAGGGGTTGAGCACGGTCTCCAAACAGGTGCGCACGAGCCGTTTGGTCGCCGGATCGATCCGCTTGGCGGCGTTCGTATCCGGGACCAGCTTTACGGTCACCACGATCTTCACGTGGGGAAAAACCTCCGGTAAACATGACACGCCCCACAAATGCTACGCACTTGCGGGCGCTGGATAACCCGGCTTGATTGCCCCAGCCGCAGGTGCACCCCTGCCGTACAGCGTAACTTTTGCGCGGTGCTGAATTTAGGAATGATTCTCATTTTCACCGCATCGCTGGCGGGTGCGGGTCCGAGTCCCGCGCCGTCGCCCAGCCCCGACGCGTGCGGTGGCGCGCGCAGTGATCTGCTCGCGGTGCTCGACCGGCCGAGCATCGGCTACAGCCCTTGCGCCGCCAAGCCGCACGAATTCATCGGCGAAGCGGGCTGGGTCAGCACATCGGGCAGCTCCGGCTTCCTGCGCTACGGCGCGGCGCCGAACGTGGAGATCGACGCGATCCCGGGCGGTGCCGCGGATAGCGGCTTCGGCATGAAATACGAGTGGTGGCACGACGGCAGCCGGGCGCTCGCGACCGACTTCCTTTATACGCTGCCGACCGGCGCAGCGGCGTTCAGCGCGGGCGCGCCGACGGAAACGCTGAACGTCGATTACGCGATGCCGGTCTCGCGCGTTTGGAGTTTCGCCACGACCGTCGGCGCCCAAAGCAGCTACGGCAGCGGCGGACGCTTCTTCTCGTGGCTGCCGTCGGCCGTGCTCGCCGATCAATGGAATCCACGCGCGCAAGCCTTCGTGGAAGCATACGCGCAAACGCGTACGCGTCCGGGCGGCGGAAGTCAGCTCGGGCTGGATGCCGCGTTTCAATACCTGATCACGCCGGACATCGAACTCGACGTCGAAACCGGCCGCACCATCAGCGACGTGAACCGGTCGCATTACGCCGGTTTCGGTTTCGGCGCGCGCTTTTAGGCGCTATAAGTGTTCGTCGCTCTGGGCGCGATGCGCCGAGCGTTGATCTTCGCGGTTCGGATCCATGTCCGTATCGCCGTAGATCGCTTCAGCACGTTCGTGCGGCGGGTACGGCTCGACGTCGCGGATCACATCCGGACCGGAACGCCGTTCACCTTCGGTGTCTTCGCTCGGCTCCGGTGATTCCGTTTCGTTCGCGATCTCTCGTTCGACTAAGTCTTCGTCGCTGTAGCGTTGCCGTTCCATGTTGCCTCCGTTATCACGCCGATTTCATGCAGATGCGAAAGCATCTGCGCGGGATCCGCATACACGCGGAACGCGCCGGCCGCGGTGAGTTCGCTCTCACCGTACCCGCCTGTGAGCAGGCCGATACCTAAAAAATGCGCGCGGCGCGCCGCAAGCATATCCCATACGCTGTCACCCACGACGAGCGTTTCTTCTGAAGAATTGGGCAATTTCGCCGCGGCGGCAAGCAGCAACCCGGGATCGGGCTTCGGCCGCGCCGCGTCATTTTTGAACGTTACGGGGATGCCTTCATGCGCGTCGACGAGCCGCAGTAACGGCTCCACGTCCGAGCGATCGCCGCTCGTTGCAATGGCGAAGTCGACGCGAGCTGTGCGCAGCGTCTTCAAGAGATCCCGTGCCCCTGGCAACGGCGCGATCGTCTCGCGCATGCGAGCAAATTCTTCCGAATGGCGAGCCTCGAGGCGCTTCTTCATCGTTTCGTCGATGGCCGCGCCGAGTTCGGTGCAGAGCGCGCGGATCAGCAAGCTGCCGCTCATGCCGATCTTGCGGTGAATTTGCCAGACCGGCAAATCGTAGCCGAAGGCCGCAAGCGCGAGATGCCACGAGAGCACGTGCTGATACACGCTGTCGACAAGCGTGCCGTCGAGGTCGAGAATGAAGCGCGCCACGGTTACGGGTGCTTCTCGTGCGCCTCGTCGTTGTCGATGTCGGGGTCGTACCGCTTCTCTTGCTCCGCATCGTCACGCCGCGGCGGCCGCGGCATGCTCTGGTTCTCCGTCAGCTCGTCCTGGAAGATCTCACCATGCGCGTCGCGCCGGAGCTTGTCCATAGGCCACTTGTACCCGCCCCAACTGGCGGCCATCGGCAGCTAAGCGCCCGGAAGTATGCTAGTATACGGGCATGAAACGCCGCTGCTTGTGGGCCTTGGCCCTCGTGCTATTCTGGCCGGCCCCCGCCGGCGCGCCATGCCCGAGCTGGCCGCCGCGGCCACACGCCTGCCCCCGCCGGCGCGCGAACCGCGAGTGATGCGCAGCAGCTCGCGTACGTGGTGAACACGCTGCTCGCCCAAGCGCCGCAGAATTTTGCCGCGCTCCGCCTGGCACGATCGGAATACGATACCGACTTCGCGCGGTACAAAGTCAAGCCGCTCGTTTCGCGCGTGTTCGGAACGCACTGCCGCGCGTGCACGCTCGACGATCAATACGCCCGCGGAACGTACAAAGAAAACTGGTACGTTGAAGACCGTTGGGATACGCCGGCGAAGTGGAATCCCGCGAAGACCGAGGCGTACGCCGTTCGATCACTTCGTCCGGGACTCTCCGGCTTCGCGCTGCACCGTACCGTTCCCAAATACAGTAAGTATCCGACATTGCTGTGGCGCGGTTCGGCAAACCGCTGGGTGTACGTCGATACGTTCGAAGGCGGATTCACGATCCGCGTCGGACACGATCTCACAACGCCGGTCCACGTATTGAAACCGCCCTCACGTGCCCAGATCTCGCAGCTCATGACCGGAACGGCGAACATCATCCGCCTGGGCGATCCCGCCGGCGCCAGCAACTTCCAAGATTTGCGCTTGGGAGCTCCGCATAAAGACATCATCAACAACGACGAGTACGATCTCAACGTAACGTTTGGGCCGATGTTCCACCCGTGCACCGTAACGAGCGTAATGAACGGTTTTGGATATAAAGACTTTCAGCCAAAATGGATACTGGAATGCAAGACGATTGCGATAGCCGGCACCAACGCGCAATGGCGCGGCACGATGCGCGACGCCGTTTCGAACGTGCTTCCGTCCGGATACGAAGAAGACACGAATGCGAGCGATTTGCTGTTGGATGACTACATGTGGCAAAGCCAACAGGCGCAACAGTCGATCGATATTCTTCCCGATGAACGCGACGGGACCGTCCGGTTTACCGTTTCGATTTATCACTTCTTGCCGAGGGATACGGGCACGAGCAACTAAAATATCGGCATGAAGCATGCCTTGATACCCGCGCTCCTTTGTGCCGCGATACTCGGCAGCAGTGCCATAAGCGTGGCTCAGACGGATGCGAGGAACGCGTTCAAACCGGAAGTTCCGACGGCCACCGCATACGCGACACAAAGCGATCCGATGACCCTGGTCCTCGATGCTCGCGACGCGTCACGCGGTCTCATGTACTCGCACATGACGATTCCGGTCAAACCCGGCCCGTTCACCTTCGTCTATCCGAAATGGATTCCGGGCGAACATGGGCCGACCGGTCCGCTCAACGACATCTCGCAAATCCGCGTCAGCGCCGCTGGGCGTGCGCTCTCGTGGCAGCGAGACGTGGTCGACATGTACGCGTTTCACGTAGACGTACCGCAAGGCGTCTCGCGTATCGACGTTGACTTCACCGTCATTACGAACGCGCCGGGCGATACGATGTCGAGCAAAAACGTCGCGGTGATCAATTGGAACCGTGATTTGTTCTATCAAGACGGGGTGAACTCGCACGACTATTACGTCAAGCCGAGCATTATTTTGCCCGCCGGCTGGAGTTATGCGACATCACTTTACGGCGCGAAACAAACCGGTAGCCGTATCGACTTCGACGTCGCGGCGCTCAACTTTCTGATCGATTCGCCGCTCGACATGGGCCGCTATTACAAGCATTTACTGCTTTGGAAGAACGGCAATGCGACGCAGTGGTTCGACATCTTTGCGGACAAGCCGCAAGATCTCGACATCTCGCCCAAAGTTTTGGACGCGTACAAGCACATGCCCGCGCAGGCCTTTGCGCTGTACGGCTCGCGCCATTGGACGTGGTATCATTCGCTGCTCGCGCTCAGCGATGCGATCGGCTTTCAAGGCATCGAACATCATCAAAGCAGCGACGATCGCGCGCCTGACGATT
>DAISWS010000040.1:13721-20904 GCA_036826275.1 Vulcanimicrobiaceae bacterium | reverse complement strand
TTTTCGAGCAGTTGCACCTTGACTTCGGTCGGATGCACGTCGCCCATGCCGTGCATCAACCGGACGGCTTGATCGCTGATTGCGGCGGCGACGTACGGATTGCTGTGTCCCGTGTTGGCGACGCCGAACGCGCCGGTCAAGTCGATGTAGCGATTGCCGTCGACGTCCGTGACAGTGGCTCCCGACGCAGACTCCCAAAAGACCGGAAAATCTTTGTCGACGAACGTGACGTTGCGCGACTCGTACGAGCGTAGCGCCGGCGTGAGTTCGCGCGAGCGTGGTCCGGGAATCTCCGTTCGGATTTCTTCGAGCTCGTCTTCTGCGCTCACAACGTCCTATCTATCCAGCGAACGAATTCGGCGATGCGCGGCCGTCCGCCGTGATCGCCGCTGAGCGGCGGGTCCTGCAAGTCGCCGAAACGCGCCAAGCGCGCAGCACCGGCTTGCACGGCAGCCTGCACGGCATCGCTTCTGTCGTCAGAAAGCGCAAATCCCTCTAAGCGCAGGCAGTGTTCGCGCACGTAGGCGACGGCACCGCCCGGTTCGTCAACGGCGACGATACCGATAGTTCGCGGCAAGAAATACGGCGGTTCCGTGGCCGGCTGGTCGACGATCACGGCGTATTCGGCTTTTTCGCTCGCGAAGACGCAGCCTCGTCCTCCTGCCGCCCGAAACGCCGCAAGGTCCCGCTGCTGTGCAATCTGCGCCGCGTGCGTTTCGCTGCGTTCGCCGACCGGAAATTCGACGTTGGCGGCTTCGATTGCGGATGACAGAATGCGCCCGAATTCCGTGAGGCTCACGTTCGCGCCGCGTTCGACGAACAGCGTGTGCAGCGAGAGGCATCCCTCGGTCTCATACAGCACGAGATCGCGCGCGGCGCCGTGCGCGATCCGCACCGCATTTTCGGTATCCCGCAGCGACTCTCGCGTGATATACCCCGCGCTCGCTCGCGATCCGTAACCGATGAAGCGCGCGTCCGGCGCAATCGCCTCTGTGCGCTGCTCGGCACCGGGCGGACGTGGTACTACACGCGCCCGACCGATGAGGCGCGCGCCCGGCGCGATGGACCGTGAAATCGCTCGCAACGTCTGCTCCGTCCCGAATGCTACCACCGCATCGAACGTGCCTAGGCTCAGAGCATGTTCGTCGTTCGCTGTCCAAATCGTTGCTTGAGCCGCACCCTCAAACGCGTCCAGCTCTTCAGCAAGCGTATCGAAAAAGGCTCCGACGAGCGTGTCCTCACGGTCCTTGACGAGAACGTCGCATTTCGCGCAGAGCGCGAAGATCGCCGGCACGATTGCGACGCCGATCGTCGTCCGGCTGGAGATGATGCACACGCGGCCCGCGGGCGCCGCCCACGCGTCGGGTCGTCCGTCCCGCCTCGTAAAATCGTCAAGTATTTCCAGCGAACCGAGCTCCGCGCGGATCGTCGATTCGATCGTCGCAGCCGTGATGCCGAAGAAGAGCCGGTCCAGCGCGTACTCGACGACGGGGGCGGCGTATCGCGTGCGCTGCGCGATGCGCTCCGTGACGCGTACCCGTGGGGGAAAATCGGCATCGCTCCATCGCTGCGCCGCGTCGGCGACCGCGGCGATGATTTTGCGAACGGGAGTTCCGGCGAGCGCCGTCATCGTAAAGCGAGCGTTTGCAGCTGTTCGGCGTCGAGCGAACATCCACGCAACTGCGCGCCTTGTTCACGGCCGATCAGGACGATGCCGCCGGCCGTGGCGACGCCAAGATCTTCGGTCTGTATCGCAATGCACGAAGAGCGGTTCGCGAGATCGACGTGCACCAGCGCGCCGACGGTGCCGTCGGGCAGCGTCTTCCCGTCGGCTCCGACGACGCGCGGACGCAGCCACGGCGGTCCGCTCTTGATGCGCACGGCGTCGAACGTCGTGTCATAATACTGGCTCGTGAGTTCGGTCATGCCGTATTCAGCGATGATGTGCTGCTCCGGTATTGAGAACAATTGCGCCAACCCGGCGTAGAGCTCGCCGCGCTGCACGATGCGGGTGCGGCCTTTGAACCCGCCGGTCTCCATGATGCGCGAGCCCGGTTGGAGTGGCAAGGGCGATATGCCTTGCCCTTTGAGCGCGTCGAGAAGATTCACGAACGCGAACGCCGTCCCGGCCAGGCAAACCGGCACGCCGTCGCGGCGCGCGCTGCCGATGTCCCTTATGAGGCGATCCACGTCGAGTGCGTCGTCATGCAGATACCACGCGTCGCGGCTATCGCCGAACACATCTGCAACCTTGCGCATCATGTAGCCGAGTGACGAATGCGGGCGTTCCCGCGGATCGGGCACGAGCAGAAGATAGCGCAACGGCCGATTCGTGCCGAAAAGCACGCCGCGGCGAAATCCGGCGAGCAGCGCCGCGTCGTACAGCTCGGCCGTCTCCATGTAGTGTTTGCCGCCGACGCCTTTTGTGGTGCCGCTGGTTTCAAATGCAAGCGCCGCATCGGTGGGATCGAACGTGCAGAGCGCGGCTTCCTTGTAGGCCGCCGCGGGAACGGGCGGGATCGCGTCCCACGTCCGTGGCATCGCATCGAGCGTGACGCCGAGCGATGCGGCATACGCGGCGTACGGCTGATTGTAGCGAAGCTGATGCGCGAAGATGCGCAGCGCGAGATCGTCGAAGCCGGTTACGCCGTTTGTAGCGATGCAGTGCAATATTTCGTCGTCGAGCGCTCGCGCGTCGTGCGCATACGTCACGATGACGTGCGGCGGCGGCTCGTAATCAGGCCGCTGTTCAATCCGCTCGTCGAGAGGCCGCCGGAAAGACGCGCCCATTCGACCTTGATGCAGCGATCGACGACCACGTCAAGGCCCGCTTGATTGGCGAGCTCGATCGCTTCTTCGTTGATGACGCCGTATTGAAACCAGACGCATTTCGCGCCGGTCGCAATCGCTTCTCGAACGATGGGAACGACTTCGCTCGGCTTGCGGAACACGTCGACGATGTCGGGCGCGCCGCGCTCTGCGGCGTACGCGGTCAGCGAAGGATACGCCTTGACGCCATCGATGTGTTGGAGCGTCGGGTTGATGGGCGTTACGTCGAACGGCGTCATCGTACGCAAGTAACTGAAGACGGTATAACTCGGACGCAGCTGATTCGCCGAGGCGCCGATCATCGCGACCGTCGTGCTGCGTTCCAGGAGATTGCGCCGCGCTGAAACGGTGTCGAGAATCATGCAGTCACCGGTTGGACGGATTTTCGCAGCGCGTTATCGAGATCCCAGATCAAATCGTCCACGTCTTCCAGCCCGACGGATAGGCGAACCATGCCCGGACCGACGCCGGCTTTTTCCATCTCGTCATCGGTCAATTGCGAGTGGGTGGTAGACGCCGGATGAATGACCAGGCTCTTCGTATCGCCGACGTTCGCCAGATGCGACCACAGTTCGAGTGCGTCGATGAAGCGCCGCCCCGCCTCGCGACCGCCGCGCAGCCCGAAGGTAAAGATCGATCCCATCGCGGGCATGTTGACCCATTCCACTTCGGCGCGCGCTTTCAAAAACTCCGCGATCCTGCGCGCATTCTCGACGTGCGCCTTCATGCGGATTGCGAGCGTTTCCAGGCCGAGCAGCAGCAGCCAGGCATCCATCGGCGACATCTGCGAGCCGACGTCGCGCAACACTTCCGCGCGCGCCCGCATCAAGAACGCGTACTCGCCGAACGTTTCGGTGAATACTTTGTCGTGATAGCCCGGGCTCGGCTGCGCGAGCAGCGGAAAGCGCCCATTATCCCACGGAAATTTTCCCGATTCGACCAGTACGCCGCCGATTACCGTACCGTGTCCCGAGATGAACTTGGTCGCGGAGTGCACGACAACGTCGGCGCCGTGCTCGATCGGCCGGTACAGTGCGGGCGAAGCGAACGTGTTGTCGACGATAAGCGGAATGCCCGCGTCATGTGCGATCGAGGCAAGGCGCTCGACGTCCGCAAGCGCACCGGACGGATTGCCGATCGTTTCGGCGAAAAGCATGTTCGTATTCGGACGTATTGCTGCGCGCATCGCGTCGTAGTCGTCCACCGGAACGAACGTCGTTTCGATTCCCAGGCGTTTGAGCGTGATGCTGAACTGCGTCACCGTGCCGCCGTACACATTTTGCGAACTGACGATGTGATCGCCGGCCTGCGCGAGCGTCAGGATGACGCCGAGCTGCGCTGCCAGACCGCTGGAGAACGCGATGGCGCCAAGGCCGCCCTCCAAACTCGCCATACGCTCCTCGAATGCGGAGACGGTCGGATTGCTGATGCGGCTGTAGATGTGCCCGTAGCTGCGCAATTGGAAGAGCTCTGCCGCCTGCTCGGTAGAGCCGAAGATAAAAGCCGCCGTTTGATAAATCGGCGTAACGCGCGAACCCGTTACGGGATCGGGCGGCGTGCCCGCATGGATGGCGCGGGTCGAGAAGCCGAACTGCCGGTCTTGCATGGTGGTTGCTGCTTCGACTAGAACCCAGTGTCATCCTGAGTTTGTCGAAGGGACCGCCGAGCGTAGACGAGGCGATGGAGGAGTGGAACCAACTATGGGCATGACCCTGACCGAGAAGATCCTCGCGCGGCATGCGGGGTTGACGTCGGTCGAACCCGGCCAGATTATCAACGCGAACGTGGACTTGGTGCTCGCCAACGAGCTCTCCGCGGCCGTTGCCATCGGCGTGATGCGCAATATCAAAGGCGCGGACCGCGTTTTCGATGCCGAAAAAATCGCACTCGTCGAAGACCACTTCGTCCCGGCGAAGGATGCGCAATCGGCAAAAGTCGCAAAGTTGATGAAAGACTTTGCGCGCGAGCAGAACATCACGCACTTCTTCGACGTCGGACGCGGCGGCATCGAGCACGTCGTGCTTCCTGAAGAAGGCCTCGTAGCGCCGGGTGAACTCATCGTGGGCGGGGACTCGCACACGTGTACCTACGGCGCCTTCGGCGCATTCGCGACCGGCATGGGTTCCACCGACATCGCGGCTGCATTCGTACTCGGCGAAGTCTGGCTCAAGGTGCCGTCCACGATCAAGATCGTCTACAACGGCCGTCTTCGCGAGATGGTTTTTGCAAAAGACGTGATGCTCAAGACCGTCGGAACGCTCGGCATCGACGGCGCGACGTACCGTGCAATCGAGTATCACGGCACCACCGTCGACGAACTGTCGATCACCGGCCGTATCACGATGGCCAACAGGCCCAGCGAGGCGGGTGCCAAGAACGGCATCTTCCACGCGGACGCCAAGACGATTGCCTTCGTCAAAGAACGCACGGATCGCGACTTCACCGTCGAGCGCGCGGACGCGGACGCGAAGTACGAACGCATCATCGAGATCGACGTCGACGCGCTCGAACCGCAAGTCGCCTGTCCGCACACGCCGGACAACGTGCACCCGATCTCCGAAGTGACGAACGAAACCGTTCCCGTCGATCAAGTCTTCATCGGTTCGTGCACGAACGGCTACATCGAAGATCTGCGCATCGTCGCCAAGATTCTCGACGGAAAGAAGATTTCGCCGAACGTTCGCGTCATCGTCAACCCCGGATCGCAAAAAGTCTGGATGCAGGCCGCTCAGGAAGGCGTTCTTACCACGCTGGCGGCAGCAGGCTGCGTCGTGAATACGCCGGGGTGCGGCGCGTGTTTCGGCGGACACATGGGTACGCTGGGCGACGGCGAGCGCTGCATCTCGACCACGAACCGCAACTACGTCGGCCGCATGGGATCGCCCAAAGCCGAAGTGTACTTGGGATCGCCCGCAACGTGTGCGGCTTGCGCCCTCACCGGCGTGATTACGGACCCGCGCACCGTCGCGGCTGTTGGAGTTTAACGTGGAGAAGAGCATGCGCGGGCACGCGCACAAGTACGGCAAGAACGTCGACACGGACGTCATTATCCCGGGCAAATACTGCAACATCATCGACCCGGCGGAGCTCGGCAAACATGCCCTCGAGGGTCTGGACGCCGAATACACCGCGAAGATGAAGCCCGGCGACATCATCGTCGCGGACACGAATTTCGGCTGCGGCTCCAGCCGCGAGGTTGCGCCGATTGCAATCAAAGGTTCCGGCACGTCGGCCGTTATTGCAAAAAGCTTCGCGCGTATTTTTTATCGCAACGCGCTCAACATCGGTTTACCGATCTTCGAATCGCCCGAGGCCGTAGACGGCATCGAGAGCGGCGATGAGATTGAGGTCGAACCGGCAAGCGGCACGATCCGCAATCTCACCAAAGGCGCGACGTACCAGGCGGCGGCGTTTCCGCCGTTCATGCAGTCGCTCATCGAAGCCGGCGGCCTGCAGCCGTACGTGGAGAAACGCCTAGCCGAACGCGTCTAAGGCGTGCCGGGGATACCGGGGTTCGGGCTCAAGTTGTCGAGCCACTTGTACTTCGGACGGTATGCAGCGGTGAAGCCGATCAGATCTTTTGCCGTCTGAATCGTTCCGGCCATATCGCTGTTTCCTTCGACGCTCCCCGCGAAGACCAGCGCGCCGCCGCTCGCCAGTGAAACGACCAGATGCACGTCCTTGCCGTCGATCGTTCCGGCGATGGGAAACTTCTTGCCGTTCTCGTCGAGATATTGGCCCGTCAACGCGTTGCCGGTTTGGGTCAATTTGAAATGCGTGTACACGGTACCGCTGTCGTTTTGAATTTGGACTTCCCACACGCCCGAAATTCCGACGCGTTTTTCTTCGTCGGACGACGGTTTAGGCGACGGCGTTGCGCGGGGTTTGCGTGTCGGCAGGGATATCGTGATCGAACCGGGCTGTCCCGTCGGAATTGCGCCGGGTGGTAAGAGCGGCGTCGGAGTTGCTTGCGGTGTCTGCGCGATCGCAGAACCATGCGCGGTTTGCAGTAACCCGATGGCGAGGGCGGCCGCCGCGATAGAGAAGAAGAGGCGCTTCACGGTACGTGGGTACTCCTTTCGAGCCGGGTCTATTACGATGCGGAGGGACTGGGTTCCGGCGTAGGGCTCGGTTGCCCGGCCGGGGACTCGGACGGTGCCCGGCGCGGTTCGTTGGGCAGCATCGGGATGCGGCGAGGGTGAATGCCCTGTATTTTCAAGAGCGCGGCGATTTTGTGCGCATCGGCTGCAAGCGCGACCACGAAACCGTCACCCGGACATTCCAGGTCGGGCGAGGTCCAGTCGTGGTAGAGCACGACGGTCGACGTCCCGACTGAGGCGCTCTTCATACAACG
>DAISWS010000040.1:498-13711 GCA_036826275.1 Vulcanimicrobiaceae bacterium | reverse complement strand
TCCGTAACGACGCGGTTCTTGCGGGCTTGCTGCGCGTCGTGCAAAAACGTCTGCGCCAGCGTTTGCGCGACGCGGCCGGTAACCGGCGAATCGATGGGAGCGCCATCGCGATTCGAGTGAACGGCCCACGTTGAGCCGTCGGACCAGACCTTGATCGTGTAGCCCGAGAAGTTCGTCGAGCCGGTGTTCCGTATCACGGCGCCGTCACGCATGCTTGACGCGTTTGCGAGGGCTGCGCAGCCGAGAATGAACGCAATGCCCAGAGCGGCGATGGATTTCATGTCCTGTGAACGTTCCTCGCGAATCGAATGTTGCGACGCCGGGGTTGGCGGGCGGCCAAGCATGACGCTAGTCACCGTGTAAAATTTCCGTGTAGTTCCCGAATGACTGTGCGCCGCCGGTTTAGAAGAAACCCGCCTTACTGCTGCGCACTGTTGGAGTCTCTATGAAAACCCGTCTCTTAGCGATTGGGCTGGCTGGTCTTACCGCCGCCCTTGTTGCATGTGGCGGCGGAGGAGGCGGCGGCACATCGACTCCGCCGACGTCCCCGCCCACGGCGCCGCCTACGCCTACGCCGACGCCGTACGCGTACGGGGATTCAATGAGCTACAGCGGCTCGCAAGTGACAAACGTCGCATATGCGTATCCTTCGCCTTCACCGTATCCGTCCACGAGTACGGCCGTAACCGTTACGCAAGCCGTTACGGTGGGCGCATCGCCGGATCCGTACGGGCCTGCGAGCGCCGGCGATTTCCACACGCTTGAAACGGACGCTCAGGCGCTCGTCAGTCATCAGACGACAACCGACGCATGGATCGGTGTGAGCGCGCCGGATCTCGTCGAGTACGGATACAATAGTGCCGACGACAGCGGCGATTCGCTCGATGCGCGGTTTACCTCGCCGCTCGTTTTGGATCGAACACCGGAAACGAACGGTTCGTCGTGGACGAACTCCGCCGGCGTGACCTTCACGGAGAAGGACGCCGACGGTACCGCAAGTTCGCGCGTGTATGCCGCGAACGGCACGTACTCCGAAACGACCACGAATTCGAAGATCGGCATCAATACGACGATAACCGAGAATGCAGACGGGAGCGGCAGCATCGCCGCAAACGGCCTCTACCTCGGCGGCAACGTCAGCGACATCGTGATGAGCGCTCCCGCGAATAACGCGGTGACCGTCACGGTGAATTACGTGCAGCCGCCGACGCCGACGCCGGCGCCGTCCGGACAGCCCTCGCCCACGCCCGCGCCGACGATCGCGCCGGTAGTATATACAGCGCCCACATGGTACGGAACATCGGCGCCGGTGTTCTACTCGCAGAGCACGACCGTTACCACCGGTGTAACCTATCCGGCGAGCTGCAGCGTCGCGGCGGCGTACGGCACCGGCGGTAACGAGCTGGTCCAGAGCACGACGCGTTTGGATACGATTCTCGGATTCACGGAGACGCAGACGCAGAAGACGTACACGAGCGCTTCGTCCGGACCGGTATGTGTCGTGATCTCCGACGCGCAGAACGACTATTACGATTATCAGGACGACTTTGCGGCAACGAACGGCTACCATCTGCATTTTCCCGGCACGCCGCTTTCGACCACGACGATTTCCCAAACGTTAACGCTCCAGCCCGGCGCGGTGATCAAAACCGCTGCGGTAATGGCGCGTGTATCCGCCGCCGCCGCCGCGGTCCGGCTGCGGGCCGAACTCGTGCGTCACGCACGCGAGGCCTCGTTCCTGCATCATCTCGCCGATCTCGCGCGTAAGGAGAACCGCTGATGTCGTTGCAAACGCGTGGTGTTGCGCTCGCGTCGGCGTGCGCGCTCCTTCTTGCCGGCTGCGGCGGCGGTCACGCAGCGTTGCCTCAAACGCCTGCGGTCACCGTCAAACCGACGCCGTACACCGGACCGCAGCAGCTAGCGGATTTCAGCTGGGGCGCGCCGCTCATGCAGCAAGCGCAATACGTCGGTCCCGCGAGCGTCGACTCGCTTTCTCTCGACGTGCAGCTGAAACCACAAAATCTGCCCGGGCTTTTGCGTTACGCGCAAATGGCGAGCGATCCGTCCTCGCCGTTGTACCGCCGTTTTCTCACGCCCGCGCAGATCGGCGATCGCTTCGGCGGAAGCGCTGCGAATTACGCCGCCGCGGCGTCGTACTTCCGGTCGTATCATCTGGCCGTCGGAACGTGGCCGCAGCGCCTGACGATGATCGTCAGCGGAAAGCAAAGCGACATCGAAGCAGCGTTCGGAACGAAGCTCGCGCTGTATCGTGAATTCGGACGCACGTTTGTCGGGCCGGTATCGGCGCCGCATTTTTCGAGTGTCGTGCCGGTGAGCGCCGTCGTCGGGCTGGTGCATCTCAATTTGAGCCGCACGTATTTGATCCGTCCGGGCAACGGCAATTTTTTCGGCATGTCGGCGCCGCAACTGCGGCGCGCATTCGACTTTACCGGCGCAGCCGCGGCGGGGTATACCGGCGCGGGCGTCACGGTCGGCATCATCGGAACGGGCCCGATCTCGAGCGCCGACGTTCCGGAGCTTGCAAAAATCGATAACACGTCTGCCGCAGCGGTGACGCTCGTGCCGGCGGTCGCGCAAACGCCCTCGCCGCAAAACGGCAACACCGGCACGGGCGCGTACGACGACGCGACGGGCCTGGCGCCGCCGCCTCCGGTTACCGCGCCGTGCAATCAACTCGGAACCAGCGTGGTTTCTGCCGGCTGCAATCCCGAAGACGGCGAAGCGCAGCTGGATACGGAACAAGTTGCGCTGCTCGCACCCGGTGCGGCGGTCAGCTTCTATCTCGCGTACAACACCAAGGATTGCGCCACCGCCGGTGCGCCGAGCGGATGCACCGGCATCGAAGGATTGTACGTCGCCGACGATGAGATTCAGCAGGCCATTGCGGACAACGCTGCCGACGCGGTCAGTTTGAGCTACGGCCTTCCGGAACCCGACGGCGTCGGTTCGTATTACGATGCGTCCGGAAACGGCGTCGGTCCAGCCGAGTTTGCGGCGCTTAAAGCGGAAGGCATCGCCGTGTTCGTTTCCTCCGGAGATAACGGCGCGCACGCGTGCACCGATCCGGCGACGGGGGTGCCGACCGCCGCGTTTTGCGTTTCGTATCCGAGCAGCGATCCGTCGGTGGTGTCCGTCGGCGGCGTGAACTATCCGATGAACAGCTACGGCGATCTCCCGGCGAGCGCCCAAATTACCGCGTGGGCATCGAATACGACGCTCGGCGGCGACGGATTTGCGGACAACTCGCCCGGCAGCGGCGGCGGCATCTCGCAATACTTCACCGCGACTCAAGCCAGTCAGAGCGGGCTGCCCGGGACGATCCAAGGTACCTCGACGGGCGGAAAGCGCACGCTTCCCGACATCTCGATGCTTGCGGATCCGCTCACGGGGCCGCAATTGCTTATGAACGCCGCGTTCCGCGGACAGACCGGCTTCGGTGCGGCCGGAGGCACCAGCGCGTCCGCTCCGGAGATGGCCGCCGCTTGGGCGGTCGTGCTGCAGGCCTGCAAAGCAAGCGCGGCCTGCGAAACGGCGGGCGGTGCTCACCCCTGGCGCTTGGGCGATCCCAAGGGTATCCTCTACGGAATCTATGCGAAGCCCGCGCAGTACGCATCGGCGATCTATGACGTCCTCGCCGGTAGCAACGGCGACTACTCGAACCCCTGCGCGGGAGACCCATCGTGCGCGACCCCGACGCCCGCCTACTATGACGGCTACCCGTCGGGCCCCGGCTACGACCTGGTCACGGGGCTTGGCGTGCCCTTCGTAGGTCATCTCATAAACGCCGTGGTTACGGGGCAAAACGTGCGCTAAATGCCCCTTGCCACGCCTGGTATAATGGAACGGCTGTGAAAGAGAAGATTCATCCCAAGTGGTTCCCGGAGGCGAAGGTTCACTGCGCCTGCGGCAACACGTTTACGACCGGTTCGACCATGCCGGAGATCGCCGTCGAGATCTGCTCGGCGTGCCATCCGCTGTTCACCGGCCAGCAAAAATTCGTCGATACGGCCGGCCGCGTCGACAAGTTCCGTCAGCGCGAAGAGATCGCCAAGCGCAAACAGCAAGAGGCCGCGAATCGCAAAGCCAAGCGCGAAGCCGAAAAAGCCGAAGTTTAACATCGCCGGAGTTTTCGAAAGCGGGCCCTTTGGGCTCGCTTTTGCTTTATCATGAACGCAACGTTTAACGAACGTCTCGACACGATCGCCAAACGCTTCGATGAAATCGAGGCCGAGCTCGCGCATCCTCCGGGCGGCTTCGATCAGGCTCGCTATACGGCGCTCGTAAAGGAACGCGCGGCCATCGAAGAGACCGTCGCCACGTACCGGCGGTATCGCAAGACGCTCGACGAGATCGCGGCCAACGAGGAACTGCTCAAAGATCGCAGCGATCCGGAACTGCACGAGCTTGCGCAGGAAGAAGCCAAAGCGCTGCGCGAGCGCCGTGCCGAGATCGAACGCGCGCTTGCGGAGCTGATGATTCCCAAGGATCCGGACGACGAAAAGGACGTGTTCATCGAGATCCGCGGCGGAGCGGGCGGCGACGAAGCCGCTATATTCGCCGGCGATCTTGCACGCATGTACATGCGCTACGCGGAGACGCAGCGCATGAAGGTCGAACTGGTTTCGGAAAGCCAAAGCGACGCCGGCGGCTACAAGGAGATCGTTTTCGCCGTCAAAGCCGCTTCGCCAGGCTCAGGAGCGCCGTACAAACACTTCAAGCACGAGTCGGGCGTCCACCGCGTGCAGCGCGTGCCGGTTACCGAATCGCAAGGGCGCGTGCACACGAGCACCGCCACCGTGGCGGTTCTGCCGCAAGTCGAAGAAGACGTCGACGTGGAGATCAACGCGGGCGATCTGCAGATCGACACGTACAAATCCAGCGGCGCGGGCGGTCAGTACGTCAACAAAACGGAATCCGCGATCCGCATCACGCACGTGCCGACCGGTATCGTGGTCGCCTCGCAGCAGGAGCGTTCGCAGATTCAGAACCGCGCGAAGGCGATGGACATGCTGCGTGCGATGCTGTACGACCGCAAACGGCGTGAAGCGGAAGAAGCGAAGGGCTCGATGCGGCGCAGCCAGGTCGGGACCGGCGACCGCTCGGAGAAAATCCGCACCTACAACTTCCCCCAAGACCGGATCACCGACCACCGCATCAACCAGAACTTCGGGAACATCCGCGGGGTGATGGACGGCGATATGGGACACATCGTCGCGGAACTGCTCAAGGACGAACGGGCCCGCGCGCTGGCGGGCGAAGGCTCAGCTGCCTAGCGGCGGCGAAGGTTGCCCTATGGACCAGCGCTCACGGATGAGGCGCATATGATGACCGCAGGCCCCGGCGCCGCCTATAAACCGCAAACGGTTACAGCGACGCTTGCGCGCGGCATGCTGCTCCTCGCGAAAACCAGCCCCACGCCGCGCGCCGACGCGCAGATTTTGCTTGCGTTCACGCTCGGCCGCGAGCGCGAATGGCTCGTTTCCCATGGCGAAAGTTTCCTGAGCCGGGCGCAGTCCGAAAAGTACGTGGGGCTTTGTGAAAAACGCTCGACGGGCATGCCTGTCGCGTACATCACCGGTTTTGCGGGTTTTTACGGCCGCGAATTTGCCGTAAACGAGCACGTGCTCATTCCGCGTCCCGAGACCGAACATTTGGCCGAAGACGCGATCGCGCATCTGCAGTCCAAGATCAAGCCGAACGCACCGTCCAAACAGCTGTTCACTGTTTTTGAAGCGGGCGTGGGCAGCGGCGCGATTGCATGCACCATCGCCGCCGAAGTGCCCGGAGCGATCCTCGAAGGAACGGATGCGAGTACCGCCGCGCTCAAAGTCGCCAGCTACAACGCGCAGCGGTTGAACGTTCACACGCGCTGTAAGTTTCATTACGCCGACGTCGTCAAGAGCAACGACGAAAAGAGCTACGATCTCGTCGTGGCGAATCTGCCGTACATTCCGGCCGCCGACGTACCGGCAAAACCCGACCCCGTCGGCTTTGAGCCGCGCGTCGCGCTGGACGGCGGCGTTGACGGCCTCACGCATTACCGCAAACTGCTGGCCGTCGCGCCTCGGATGCTGCGTGCCGGCGCACTGCTCCTGATGGAGGCCGCACCGCCGACGATTGCGCACCTCTACGACCTCACGGCCGCCGCTCTGCCGCACGCGGAGGTCCAAATCCGTCACGACTACGGCGGACAAGAACGATACATTTCGGTCAAGGTACCGGGAAGTAAGGGCTAGAATACCGCCATCCCGAGATGGCAAAGTATATCTTCTTTACCGGCGGTGTCGTCAGTTCACTCGGTAAGGGGATCACGGCAGCGTCGCTCGGACGATTGCTCAAGGCGCGCGGGATCAGCGTTTCTATTCAGAAACTCGATCCGTATATCAACGTCGACGCCGGCACGATGAACCCGTATCAGCATGGCGAGGTATTCGTCACCGAAGACGGAGCCGAGACCGACCTCGACCTGGGTCACTACGAGCGTTTCATCGACGAGAATCTTTCACGAGTCAACAACGTCACGACGGGTCAAGTCTACAACGCCGTCATCGACAAAGAACGCCGCGGTGATTACCTGGGCGCGACCGTGCAAGTCATTCCGCATATCACGAACGAGATAAAGTCGCACATCAAGCGCGTCGCGGAAGAAAGCCGCGCGGACGTGTGCATCGTCGAAGTGGGCGGTACGGTCGGCGACATCGAATCGCTGCCGTTCCTCGAAGCGATCCGGCAAATCCGCTACGACGTCGGTGACGAAAACGTCATGTTCTGTCATCTCACGCTCATGCCGCATTTGGGCGCGGCCGACGAACTCAAAACGAAGCCCACGCAGCACTCGGTGCGTGAATTGCGCGGCATCGGCATTACGCCGGACGCGATCATTTGCCGCACCGGAACGTCTTCACCCATGGCCGTCGAACTCAAGGAAAAGATCGCGCTTTTCTGCGACGTGCCGGTGAATGCGGTCGTGCAGAACGCCGACGCCTCGACCATTTACCAAGTGCCGCTCAACCTGGAAGCCGAGGGGCTTGCCGACGCGGCCGTGCGCAAGTTGCGGCTGCCCACCAACGCGCCGCAACTGGAAGATTGGGCGAACATCGTCGAGCGCATCATGCATCCGGAGCGCCGCGTGACGATCGCGCTCGTCGGCAAGTACGTCGAACTCAAAGACGCGTACATTTCGATCAACGAAGCGCTGTATCACGCCGGCGTTCACCATTCCGCGGCGGTGGATATCCAGCGCATCGACAGCGAAGCGGTCGAAAAAGAAGGGCTGGGCGTCTTGCGCGGCGCGCACGGCATCCTCGTTGCTCCCGGCTTCGGCGCGCGGGGGATCAACGGTAAATTGACGGCAATCCGTTACGCGCGTGAAAACCGCGTGCCGTTCCTCGGCATCTGCTACGGTATGCAACTTGCCTGCGTCGAGTTTGCGCGTAACGTCTGCGGCTTACCGGAATCGATGACGCGCGAGGTCGACGAGACGACCATCGATCCGATCATCGACTTCATGCCGGATCAGCGAAATCTGGAAGTCTATGGCGGCACGATGCGCCTTGGTTCGTATACCTGTCAACTCGAACCGGGTACGCGCGCACAGAAGGCGTACGGAGAAATGAACATCACCGAACGCCACCGGCACCGCTACGAATTCAATAACCGCTACCGCCCGCTCTTCGAAGAGCACGGGATGCGTTTTTCCGGTCACCACGTGGTCGGTAAAACGACGCTGGTCGAAATGATCGAATTGCCGTCGGACATGCATCCGTGGTTCGTCGGAACGCAGGCGCATCCGGAGTTCAAATCGCGTCCGAACCGCCCGTCGCCACTGTACCGCGACTTCGTGGGCGCCGCGCTCTCACGCGAAGAACGCAATCGCGAAGAGCAGCAGTTCGCGCCGAGCGCGACCACGTAGCTACGCAACCGCAGGACGTCACCGCCGTCGTTCTCACGCGCAACGAGGCGCGGAATCTTCCGCGCCTGTTCGACGCCTTGCCGCGCGGCATGAAGTTGTTCGTGCTCGACGCACAGTCGGCCGACGACACGGTCGCGATTGCGCAAGCGGCAGGCGCACGCGTCGAGGTACGGCCCTTCGAAGGATTCGTCAACGCGCGGCGCTATGCGCTCGCGCAAGTGCGGACGCCGTGGACCTTCATGGTCGACGCCGACGAAGTGCCGGATGCAACGCTGTGCGCCGCAATGCTCGCGGCACCGGCCGATGCCGACGCCTACGAGATTTTCCGAACGACGTTTTACTGCGGCAAACCGCTGCGAATGTGGAGTAACGAACGCCTGTTGCGCTTGTTCCGAACGCAAGGCGCGCGCGTCGAAGCGGTGCCCGCCGCGGGCGGAGAAGCGCAATTGCACGAGCGGTGGGCGTGCGATGGGCGCGTTGAAACGCTTTCGGGAACGCTCGAGCACTATTCGTATCCCGACGCAGCGTCGTACCGGCGAAAATACGCCGAGTACACGTCGACGGAGGCGCGCGGACTGCAATCAAACCTTTGGGCCGCGCTCGTGGAAACGCTTGCCGCACCGGTGCGCTTCGCACATGCGCTGCTCGTGCGCGGCGCAATGCTCGACGGGCGGGCAGGCTGGACCGTCGCGTGGTATTCGGCGCTGTACCCCGCCGTCGTGCGATGGAAGGCGCTTCGATGACGCATCCGCTCGTTGCGCTCGACGCGCGTTTGACGCGGCAGATGTCCGTCGGCATGAAGACGTACGCGCGCGAGCTTGCGGCGAGGCTTCCGAGCGTCGCGCCCGATCTGCGCTTTACCGCATTGCGGCAAGGAGCAAATTTCGGCTGGGAAGAGCAGATCCGCTTGCCGCGCGCGATGCGGCGCAGCGGCGCGGCGCTCGCGCACTTCCTCTCGCTGTATACGCCGCTGTTTCCGCCGCGTCCGTACATCGTGACGATTCACGATCTGATTCACCTGCATTTTTCTGAGTATTTCAAACCGAAAGTTCCGCTGTACTATCAAACGGTCGTGCGGCTCGTCGCCCGCCGCGCCGCGCGCGTCATTACCGACGACGAGCGCACGGTTGACGATCTGCGCCGCTTTCTCGGCGTGGATCCGTCGCGCGTGCGAGTTGTGCCGCTGGGCGTCGAGGACCGGTTTTTGCGGCCGGTGCAGCCGCGCCGCGCGCCGCGTCCGTATCTGCTCTACGCAGGCAACCATCGCGAGCACAAGGACATTCCGACGTTGCTGGCCGCTTGGTCTGCGCTTCCGCCTTCGCATGACGTCGATCTCTATCTGACCGGGCACGACGATTTTGGTGGTGCGCTGCAGCGCCTCTCGACGCCGCGCCGGGCGGCCGTCGCGCTCGGCGATTTACCGGAAGACGCATTGGCCTCGGCATATGCGGGCGCGGCGGCGCTCGTGCATCCGGCGCTGCTCGAGGGCTTCGGGTTACCGCTGCTCGAGGCGATGGCATGCGGGTGCCCGGTGATCGCGTCGCGCGAATCATTGCCCGGAGTGCTCGCGGGAGCGTCTCTGACCTTCCCGGCCGGCGATTCCGGTGCGGCACGCGATGCGATTGTTCGCGTGTTGGACGAACCGGGACTGCGCGAACGGCTCGTTGCGGAAGGTCGCGAGCGGGCGCGCAATCTAACGTGGGATCGTTGCGCCATGGAGACTGCCGCTATTTACCGCGACGTATTAGGGGAAAAGCCATCCGCATGAAACGGGTCGCCGCTATCGGACTTGCCCTCATGCTCACGCTCGGCGCCGGGCCGCATCACGTCAAGCGCGTCGGCAAGCAAGTGTTGCCGATCGCGCTCATTCTGAACGGCACGCGCCTATCGGTCAATCCGCCGCCGGTGTTTTACAAAAATCATCTGCTCGTGCCGGTGCGGCGCATCCTGACTTCCCTGGGGCTCAGCTTCGAAAAAGAGGGACGTTACGTACGCACGGACGCCGGCGCGAAGACGATTCAACTGGTGATCGGCAGCAAGATCGCCCAAGTGGACAACGAGCCTGTCGTGCTCGACGCGGTGCCGATCGAGATCAAGAACGTGCTCTACGCTCCGCTGCGGTTTTTCACGGAAGCGCTGCAAGCGCAAGCGGTGTACAACCGGCAGACGAACAGCGTCGAGATCATCTCCACGCTCGTCGGCCGCTCGGGAACGGGCATCGTCAACAACGTCAACGGTGAAGTGCAGCTGCTCGGCACGATCACGCGCGTCAATCTGGATTCGGATCCGCCGGACATCACGCTGACGCATAACGCGTCGGTTCGTACGGTATCCGTGACGCCGGATGTGACCGTGCTGGTTCAAGACGTCAACACGGGAACGAGCAACGCCGGGAATCTAGCGGATCTGCACACGGGCGACTACGCGCATATCTACCTCGATAAAGAAGGGGCGGCCAAACGCGTGGTGGACGCCTTTGGCTCGCGGACGGGGACGGTGGCGGCGATTGCGCCGGATCAAATCGTCTTGGACGACGGCCACGTCATCGTGCCGACGCGCGCGACGACGATAACGCTGAACGGTTCCGATGCAACGGCCGATGCGCTGGCGGTGGGCGACCAGTTGATGGTGCGCTACAACATCGACAGCTCCGAACCGTTGCAGATTGTGGCGACGCGCTCATCGGCCGGTTCACCGCAACCGCCTGCGGGCGTTGCGATTTCCGCCATCGACGTGTCCCCCGATCGTCCGCTGCGCGCCGGACAGACGCTGGCGGTTACGCTCCGCGGTGCGCCCGGCGGCGTTGCCGACTTCGACATCGGCCCGTACGTGCGCAATTTGCCGCTCACCGAAGTGCGGCCGGGCGTCTATCAAGGAACGTATGTCGTCCGGCGCGGGCAGAATTTTGCGAACGCGCCGATTTTCGGGCGCTTGAACGTGCACGGGACCGACGCGCCCCAAGCCGTGTCGCACACCACGGTCACCGTATCGACGCAAGCGCCCGGAATCGTCGACTTCGCGCCCGACGACGGCGCAGCGGTGAACAACAGCCGCCCCGCCGTGTACGCCACATTCACCGGCGGCACGGCCGCAGTCAATGCGTCGAGCGCGCGCATCGAAATCAACGGACAAGACGTCACCTCGAGCGCCGTCCGTACGGGCCGCTTCATCGACTACATGCCGGGCGTCGATTATCCGGCGGGCGCGGTTCACGTCACCGTTCGGGTATCGGATTTGGCCGGTAACGCGGCGGTGAAAAGCTGGACGTTTTTTATAAGGATGTAAAGAGATGGCCGATCCGACGTGCATTTTCTGCAAGATCATCGCGGGGGAAATTCAGGGCCGGTTCGTGCACCGCGATGATGACGTCGTCGTCATCGAAGACGTGAATCCGCAGGCACCGAAGCATCTCCTGGTGATGCCGGTCAAGCACGTCGCCAATCTTCCGGAGTTCGTCGGTTTCGAATCGCCGCAGCTCGTTGCAAAGCTCTTCAGCATTGCAGGGCAGCTCGGGCGCGAGCAAAGCGCGTCCGGATTTCGCGCCGTCGTGAATACCGGTCCGGACGGCGGACAGACCGTCGATCATCTGCACATTCACGTGCTTGCAGGCCGCCCGATGCACTGGCCGCCCGGATAGCAGAAGGTCACAACCCGTTAACACACAGCGTTTTCTAATAAACGCTTGTGAGGTGTCACGTTATGATCCGTAGGGCGTCTTTGCTCATTGCTCTCATGGTGTTTGCATGCACGCCGTGTGTAGGCGCAGCGCCATCCGAAATAAGCAGCGGTGCAACCGGTAGAGAAAGCATCAACGTAACGATTTACAATGGTAACGGCGGACTGGCGCTCGTGCACGACACGCGCCGTGTACGCCTGGCGCAGGGCCTAAACCGGATTGCGTGGCGGGACGTAAGTGCGCAAATGGATGCGACATCGGCCCTGTTACAGCCCGTGCGTCCGGATGATGCCGTCGCGGTGCTCGAGCAAAACTTCGACTACGACTTACTCGATCCGTCGGCACTTCTGCAAAAGTACGTCGGTCAATACGTGACCGTGGTGCATGAAGCGCGCTTTGCGGGTGAACGGGATGTACGGGAACGCGCGAAGGTGTTGAGCATCAACGGCGGCGTGGTCCTCGAATACGCAGATCGAATAGAAACGCAAGTGCGCGGATATATCGTCTACCCTCGTTCGTCGCGGAATTTTCGCGACAAGCCAACCCTCGTCTTGGATTTGCAAAGCCCTTCGCCGGGTGTGCACGCGCTGGATTTGAGCTACTTGACGGGCGGCTTGACGTGGAGCGCCGACTACGTCGGATTGATGTCCGCGAATGAGACGCGCCTGAATCTGACGGGCCTGATCACGCTGTCGAACACGTCCGGTATTTCCTACGAAAACGCACGGCTGCAACTCATGGCCGGGAATGTCAACGTTCCCGTGGCGCAGGCGCGCAGCGAACTGAAGACCATCGCCCGCGTGACCAGCCGCAGCGCCGACGAGTACGGCGTTTCGCAGCAGAACTATTTCGAATACCATTTGTACACGCTCGGCCGCCCAACGACCATCTTGAACAACCAGACCAAGCAAGTCGTTCTTCTCACTGCGCGCAGCGTGCCTATCCGGAAAACGCTGGAGCTGCGGGGTTCCGAATACTACTATCGCAACGCGCAATCCGACCTAGGTGACCATCTGCCGGTGGGGGTCTACGTGAGTTTCGACAACCGCGGCGGAGATCTCGGCGTACCTTTGCCTGCGGGAATCGTGCGACTGTACGAGAGCGACTCGCATGGACTCTCGCAATTCGCAGGCGCGGATTCGATCAATCATACGCCGCGCGGCGAAACGGTTCGCTTGCATCTGGGCGATTCGTTCGATGTGACCGCGACCAGGAAACAAACCGATTTCAAGACGCGCGGCGATTGCGCGACGGAAAGCGCCTACGAGATTCGTCTAGGCAATGCAAAATCGCAGCCGCAAACCGTAGTGGTCGTCGAACCGATACCCGGGCAGTGGAGCATTTTGGACGAAAATTATCCGCACGTGAAAAGCTCCGCCTTTACCGCGACGTGGAGCGTGCAAGTTCCCGCGGACGGCCACTCGACGCTGGCGTATCGCGCCTTGACCAGGTGGTGCTGACGGGTCCCGCTCGCCGGCTCCGGCGTTTGACGGCCCAAGGCCGCTATGGTATCCTCATCAATCGGGGCCCGCTTGGGCCCTGAAATTTTCGCGCGCGCCTTTCGGCCGCCGCCGCAAAGGGGGGTTGTAAATAATGGAAGTACG
>DAISWS010000040.1:0-488 GCA_036826275.1 Vulcanimicrobiaceae bacterium | reverse complement strand
CCGCTCGGGCCCACGAGCATCATGAGGTCGCCCGCGTGCACGTCGAGGTCGATGACACGCAGCGGCTCATCGACCATATGCGGGAGCTCGGACTTGACGTCGGCCTCGCCGTCAACCCCGAGACTCCCTTCGATGCGTTCGCGCCGTGGCTCGACAAGATCCACCGCCGACGCAAAGGGGGGTTGTAAATAAATGGAAGTACGCGTTGCTCCGGGCGAGTCGATTGAGAGCGCGCTGCGCCGTTTCAAGAAAGCCACCCAGAAGGCCGGCGTCTTGGCGGAAGCGCGCAAGCACGAACACTACGAGAAACCGAGCGTTCGCCGCAAGAAAAAATCGGCGGCCGCTCGCAAGCGCCGCGCCTAATGGCGGCTCTCAAAGACCGCATCGCAGACGACCTTAAAGTCGCGATGAAGGCACGGGATCAACTTCGGGTCGACACGCTGCGGTCGGCCCTTTCCGGTTTCACCTATAAAAGGACCGAAGCCGGC
>DAISWS010000039.1:16374-21559 GCA_036826275.1 Vulcanimicrobiaceae bacterium | reverse complement strand
GTTGCAATGCCCTCCGCAGAGCATGCTGATTCTCTACACCGACGGACTGATCGAGATTTCCCGCGACGTCATCGACGGCGAAGCGCGGCTCGAGCGCGTGGTAGCATCCGATGCGGTTCCGCATGCGGCAAACGCGGCCGAATTCATCGAGCGTGCCATCGCGAATGAAGCGCCGCGCGACGACATTGCGATTCTCGCGATAGCATTCGGCACGTCCGAGCGGCGCTGGCAGTTCCAAGCCGCCGATGCACGTGCGGCATATACCATGCGCGACGAATACCATCGCATGCTCGCCGACGTCTGCGAACGCGATGAAGAAGCGCTTGCGACGTGCAGTCTGATTTTTGCCGAGCTCGTCGGCAACGCGGTGCGGTACGCTCCCGGACCGTTGAGCGTTTCGCTCGAGCGGCGCGCGAAAGACGTGGTTCTCCACGTGATCGACAAGGGACCGGGCTTTACGTACGAGCCGTCGCTGCCGGCAAGCCTCTGGGCCGAGGGCGGCCGCGGGCTGTTTCTCGTCAGCACGCTCGCGCGCAAGGTGTGCGTGGAGCGTTTGACGGGTTTGGGCACGCACGTTGCGGTAACGCTGCCCATCGACTGCAAAGCACCACTCGCCGCTTAGACGAGAGCCGATACGACGCGATGAATACCGTGAACGAACACCTGCGGCTGCCCTCACCGGCGCCGAAACCAATGGGCCTCGCGTTCGACGGCGGGACCTTGTGGATGGCGAGCCGCGAAACGCACCGGATATACGCGATCGATCGGGCGGCGTGGACCGCGCGCGACGAGGGCGAAGCGCCGGGCGGTCCATTCGGGATGACGATGGTCGGCGACGAACTGCTGGTCGTCATCGGCACCGGCGAGAACGAAAACGACCGCTACATCTGCCGGTTCATCCCCGGGCACGGCTTCAAAAGCGATCGGCTGGCGTGCCCCGATTTGACCGGCGCGCAACTGGCGTTCGACGGCGAAACGGTGTTTCTCTCGCAAGCGCATTACCGCAAGATCGTCGCGCTCGATGCGCAAGGCCGGATAACGCGCGAAATTCCGCTCGACCGCATTCCGCTTGGGATGACGATCGCACGCGGTTCGTTCTATCTGATCACCTCGGATGCGGAATTCGAGAATCTTGAATTCGCGAGTCTGGATCCGGGCGAGCAGGCGCCGCGGCTTGTTGCGCTAGCCGGAATACCGTTCGACGCGCGCGGATTGTCGTACGACGGCGCTCAATTCTGGACGAGCCACCGCGACGACAACCAGATTGTCGCGTTCACGCCCTAGGCACCGTACCATTTGAGGTGCGGCCAGATCTGCGAGAGCGGGATCACCGGATCGGTGCACAGATAAATCGGCGTCGGGCCTTCGACGATAAACTTGTATGGATGTCCGTACGTCGCAACGAGCGTCATCTTGCGGTAATAGCGGCGTACGAGATCGGCCTGCGTCGCGCCGACGACGATGAGCGTGCGGCCGTCATACCCGCGCGTTCCCCAGAGATAGTACGTGTTTTGCGCGCTGATTGGCGGCGGAAGGCCGTACCGCGGACCGAAAAGGTCGAGTGCGCCGGCATCGGCATACGTGTCGGCGAAAACACCCGTGCGCGCGCGAACGGCCGGCGGCAGCCCGTTGTAGACTGCAGATACGTGCGCGGCGAGCTGATCCCACCCGAACATCTCGGCGTATACGGGTTGAATCACGTGTGCGGGCGTGCCGTTTTGCCCGGTCAAATGCAGCGCACGCGAGTACGCGATGAAGCTCTGAATCGGAAGCACGGGCAGCGAAAGCGGGACGAAGGGCAGCGTGAAAACCAGAAACACCGCGATGGCCACCGCGCGCGCCGGGATCTTCGTCAGCGCGCGTTCGGCAACGACGCTGCCTCCTGCGAGCAGACCGGCATACACGCCGATGACGTAATAGCCTTTCGCTTCAAACCAAATCGCGAGAACGAGCAGCACCACGTAGGCGAGCGCAATGAACCGCAAACCGGCAAAGCGCCGCCAAAACGCGAAGGCAATCAGACCGGCAAGCCAAACCGGCACCGACAGGGGATTCGTATAGACGAGCTGCTCGAGCATGAAGGCGACGGCGTTCTGCGTGAAATTTTGATACTCGAGCTGGAGTCCCGTGTTGAATGCATGGCGGTGGGCGAAATCACCGGTGACCACTTGCACGAACGGCCAGCCGTGCACGGCTTGCCACCAGACGTTCGGTGCGATGAGCGCGAGTGCCAGGACGGCGGCGATTGCAAACCAGCGGTTCGCAAGCACCCGGCGCTCCTTGGTCAGGATCAATCCGATGAAGAGCGCCGCCGCGATGAGCAGCATCGAATATTTACCGTACATGCCGAACGCAAACGCCAGCCCGGCGCCGATCCAATACCGCGCATCGCCGGTGCGCACCAAGCGGATCAGGGCATAGACGAGCAGCGTCCACGCAAGCGGCTCGAATGACGTCGTCGTCAGCGTGTTGGCAAGCAGCAAATAGGCCGGCAAGAGCAGTGTGGTCAGCGCCGCCAGCGCCTGCGCGAAGGGTCCGCCACCCAGTTCTTTTGCAATGCGCGCGACGAGCCAGACGGTTATCGCCGCCGACACCGCGGGCAGCAGGCGCAGCGCCACGAGATTGTAGCCGAATGGCGCACTCAGCCACGCGGCAAACGCAACCAGCGGCGGCTGATCGACATATCCCCACGCCAAATGCTTGGAGCATGCAATGAAATACAGTTCGTCGCGAAAGTAGCCGTAGCGCCAGCTCGTCGCGACGTGCGCGAGGAACGCGGCGATGGCGAAAGCGGCGCCCATCTATGCGCTTTGCGTACGCGGTTGCGAAAGCAGCGAGAGACCGAAGCCGATTCCGCCGGCCCAGAGAACGGATCCGAGAACGACGTTCCAATCCCACCACAGGCGCTCGGTCATGCCCGTTACGATGAAGTACGCCGCGAAATATGCGACCGGAACGCAAATCGCGAGCAGGCGGTATGCAAGCGGCCGTTCCGGTGCGGGATGCATGCGGCCCACGATGACATCCCCGGCAATGCCGCCGGCAAGGCTCATTGCGATGACGGCGGCCAAAAGCGATGTTTGGTTGGTGAACGCCGCCGCCGTCGCACAGTTTCCGAGCAGAAACAGCAGCGTTAACGCTCCGGCGCGCAACGCGAACCGTGACCCTGCGAACAGCGCAAAGCCGGACATCAGCAGGCTCTGAAAAATCACGATCAGCACGCCGGTTCCGAGTTTATAGTAGCCGATGGAAAGCGCGGTGAGATAGTCCGGCGTAAACGGTGCCGTCGACGGCGGCGCGTTCAGTGCTCCCGCGCCGGGATCGAATGCGTATGCCGTGCCGAAATGCAGCAGTTCCAGCCATGCCGCGAGCGAAAAAATCAGCGGTAACTGGTCGCCAAGCGTTCGCAGCTGGTCGCGGTTGCGCAAAGCGCTGACGATCGGAGCGGAAGAGATGAGCAGAATGCCGATACCCAGGCCGATGTGCGTGGGACTGAGTACGGCATCCACGCCTTCCTCGATGCCCAAAAGCGTATGCCACGCCAAATCGCCCAGCCCCGAAAGAAGAAAAAGCGGAATGCCCAACATCGGCATGCGGTATGTTTTCGGAATTGCACCGCGCAGGCCGTAGATTGCCAGAACCGCGGCTCCGGCGAAAATGCCGCTGTAAGCGACGCCGTGGTAGGGCGTGAAGAACGTTTCCACCGGAACGTGCCCGTGCGCCCACGTATCGAGCAAAAAGCCGCATGCGCTCCAGAGCGCGCAGATACTTACGAGCAAATCGAGGCTCTTGTTGCGAGGCGCCGCAGAAAACATCCCGGTAGCGATACGCCTCGAAGGCAGGAAATACTTGCATTCGCCGCTCAGGTAGGGGATCGATGTACCGAGTAGCCGTTGCGGCGATTCTTGCCTTGACGCTCGCGGCCTGCGCATCGCAGCCCGTCGCGATTCCCGCAAATGCGCGCATCGGCACCGCCGTTGCGCTCCCCACGCCCGCTCGCACCGTCAATGATGCGCCGCCGCGCATACTCGCGTTGAATTTTTCGAGCACCGCGGTGCGCAGGGGCGATACGTGGTCGGGAACGATCGTGACGACGACGAACGTCGCGAGCGTCGAGGTTCGCACCAACCTGTTCTCAATCGACGTTCCGCGCCGCACCTTCGGCGACTTTCATTTCGACCTGCGCGTGTACGACGTGCCGCCGATCTTCATCCGCGGCTACCGCGTGCGCGTGATTGCCCGCAACTCCGTCGGGCAGAGCGCTGAAGAAGACTTGCCTCTCGACATCCGGTAGATTGGACTAGAATCGATGCCGCACGTTCGCTACGCAACGCAAGACCGGGTGACGACCGTTACGCTCGATCGTCCCGAACGAAAAAATCCTCTGACGTTCGAATCGTATGCGGAATTGCGCGACTACTTCCGCGCGCTGAAGAACGATACGGATATACGCGCCGTCGTTTTGACGGGCGCCGGCGGAAATTTTTGTTCCGGCGGTGACGTTCGCGAGATTATCGGCCCGCTCACGCAGCGTACGCCGGAGCAACTGCTCGAATTCGCGCAGATGACGGGCGATTTGGTAAAAGCGATGCGCGCATGTCCGCAGCCGATCGTCGCGGCGGTCGACGGCGTCTGCGCCGGCGCGGGCGCAATATTGGCGATGGCTTCAGACTTGCGCTACGGTACGGCGCGCAGCAAAGTGGCGTTTTTGTTCGTGCGGGTCGGACTTGCGGGGTGCGACATGGGCGCGTGCGCGATGCTGCCGCGCATCATCGGCCACGGCCGCGCCGCCGACCTGCTGTACACCGGACGCGCGATGCAGGCAAGTGAAGCGCTTTCGTGGGGATTTTACAACGCGCTGCACGAGCCCGAGCAGGTCTTGGGCGCCGCGCAAGTGGTCGCGCACGAACTCGCGGACGGACCGTCGGCCGCGCACGCGGTTACCAAACGCATGCTGCACGAAGAATGGAACATGCCGCTCGATGCGGCGATCGACGCAGAAGCACGCGAACAGGCAAAACTGATGGAAGGCAACGATTTCCGGCGCGCGTACGAAGCGTTCCTGGAAGGCCGCGCACCGGTCTTTGCAGGAGACTGACCGCATGCGCGACCGCTCGTTCCTGCATTGGCCGTTCTTCGAACCGAAGCATGAAGGTTTCGCCGCCGCGCTGGACGGCTTTCTCTC
>DAISWS010000039.1:5541-16274 GCA_036826275.1 Vulcanimicrobiaceae bacterium | reverse complement strand
CTCAACGCATGCACCGAACTTGACGTGCGGACGCTCTGCATCGCGCGCGAGACGCTGGCGTATCACGACGGACTCGCGGATTTTGCGTTTGCGATGCAGGGCCTGGGCAGCGGTCCGATCACCCTGTTCGGAACGCAAGACCAGCGCGAGCGCTTTCTGCCGCCGGTGACGGCGGGCAAGAGCATCATGGCTTTCGCGCTCTCCGAGCGTGAAGCGGGTTCCGACGTCGCGGCGATAACGACGCAGGCGGTGCGCGATGGCGACGAGTACGTCATCGACGGCGAGAAAACGTGGATCAGCAACGCGGGCATTGCGGACGTCTACGTCGTCTTTGCACGAACCGCGGAAAACGGTGCAAAAGGGTTGAGCGCATTTATCGTTCCGTCGAAAACGCGCGGAGTCTCGGTAACGCAGCGCATCGAAACGATCTCGCCGCATCCGCTCGGAACGCTGCAATTCGAGAACTGCCGCATTCCCGCGCAGCAGCGGCTGGGAGAAGAAGGACAAGGCTTCAAGATCGCCATGGCGACGCTGGACGTGTTTCGCGCGACCGTCGGCGCGGCGGCCGTGGGTTTCGCCCGGCGGGCGTTGGATGAATCTGCGGCACACGTGCGCGAGCGGCAACTGTTCGGCGCGCCGCTTGCGGCGCTGCAACTAACGCAAGCCAAGGTCGCGCACATGGCGACGGAGATCGACGCGAGCGCGCTGCTGGTCTATCGGGCCGCGTATGTCAAGGACCGCGGCGCGCAGCGCGTCACCCGCGAAGCCGCAATGGCCAAGTGGTTCGCGACGGAAACGGCATCGCGCGCCGCCGACGCCGCCGTGCAGCTCTTCGGCGGCAGAGGCGTGACGCGCGGCGAAATGGTCGAACGGATCTACCGCGACGTGCGGGCGCTGCGCATCTACGAAGGCGCGAGTGAGGTGCAGCAAGTGGTGATAGCGCGCTCCGTCTTGGAGGAACGCTGATGCGAGCAACCGCGCACGTCGATACATTCGCCGTTGATCGGCTTCCGCCGCGGGAACAATGGCCGGATCTCGAGTTTACGCTTCCCGAACTGCAGTATCCGGAGCGGCTCAATTGTGCCGTACGGCTCCTGGATCATCATATCGAACGCGGCAACGGCGCGCGCCGCTGCATCGTCGCTCGCGGCGTCGTCTGGAGTTACGACGATCTGTTTCGAACGGCGAACCGCATCGCGCACGTCTTGACCCGCGATCTCGGCGTCGTCCCGGGAAATCGCGTGCTGCTGCGCGCGCCGAACACGCCGATGATGGCTGCATGCTGGTTTGCCGTCATGAAAGCGGGCGCGATCGCGGTCACGACGATGCCGCTCTACCGCGCGGCCGAACTGCGCAACATCATCGACAAGGCTCAGGTGCGTCATGCGTTGTGCGACGTGCGCCTTGCCGAAGATCTGCAAGCGGCGACCCAAGACGCTGCCGGATTTCAAATGCTGTGTTTCAACGGCGGCGATCTCGAAGAGCGCATGAGCGGCAAGCCCGACACGTTCGAGGCCGTGCAGACGTACGCGCAAGACGTGGCGATCGTCGGATTTACCTCGGGAACCACCGGCAAACCCAAAGCCGCGCTGCATTTTCACCGGGACATCATGGCCACGTGCGACACCTACGGCAAATATATATTGCAAGCGCGTGAAAGCGATCTCTTTACCGGAAGCCCGCCGCTGGGATTTACGTTCGGTCTTGGCGGTCTGCTGCTGTTTCCGCTCTCTGTAGGCGCATCGACGCTGCTCCTGGAGAAAGCGCCGCCGGAGCCGCTGATGCAAGCGATTGCGGAATATAAGGTGTCGGTCGTCTTTACGGCGCCGGTCGCGTACCGCGCAATGGCGGGCATGGTAGACACGTACGACATCTCTTCACTTCGCACGTGCGTTTCCGCGGGAGAAACGCTGCCGCAATCGACGTGGCAGACGTGGTACGAGCGCACGGGTCTGAAGATCATGGACGGCATCGGCAGCACGGAGATGCTGCACATCTTCATCGGTTCGCCGGTAAGCGAAATCGTCGGCGGCTCGACCGGCCGTGCCGTTCCGGGCTACACCGCGCAGATTCACGACGAGAGCGGCAACCCGCTGCCTCACAACACCGTTGGGCGCCTCGCGGTGAAGGGCCCCACCGGATGCCGCTATCTCGACGACGACCGGCAAACGACGTACGTGCGCAACGGCTGGAATTACCCGGGGGACGCCTACCGTCAGGACGACGACGGCTATTTCTGGTACGTCGCGCGCACGGACGACATGATCATTGCTGCGGGCTATAACGTCTCGGGACCTGAGGTGGAGCAGGTGCTGCTCGGCCATCAGGCGGTCAGGGAGTGCGCGGTGGTGGGGAAGCCCGTGCCCGAGAAGCAAACCAACATCGTGAAGGCCTACGTCGTGCTCGTGAACGACGCCCCGGGGGGTCCGGCGATGGCCGCGGAGCTGCAAGAGTTCGTCCGGGAACGCATCGCCCCGTTCAAAGCCCCCCGTGAAATCGAGTTCGTCCAGCAGTTGCCGCGGACCGAAACCGGCAAAGTGCAACGATTCCGTTTACGCGAGCGCGCGGCGGGCGAAACCGCAACGGCCTGAGCCGAAACACCGTTTAGAGGTAGGACGCGCGCCTGTCAGCGAATTGGCCGCGAACCTGCGACCGCTGAAAGGCCGTTATGCGAAAATCGCCGCTTTTTCTCCTTTGTGCTTTTGCATTGCTGTTGGCCGCGTGCGGCGGCGGTGGCGGCAATCCCATTCCCAGCGGCGGCACGACGGCGACGCCTGCGCCCACCGCGACGCCCACGCCGACACCGACGCCTACACCGACGCCGGTCCCGGGCACCGGTCAGCCGCTGGCGGGTCCGCGTACGGACCCCAAGGGCGACTGGGGGCCGCCGGCCGTCGCGCAAGACCTCGACTTCCCCGTGCAGCACAACGGCTATGACGGCACGGGCCAGACCGTCGCAATCGTCATCGACTCAGACGTAAGCCGGACCGATCTGGCGCAGTTCCTGAGCTATTTCCAAATTCCGACGACGGCGCGGACGATCACGACGCGATCGGTCGACGGCGCGAACGGGATCGTTGCTGCCTCGGAACCGGAAGCGGCGCTCGACACCGAGACGATCGCCGGTCTGGCGCCTGGCGCAAACGTCATCATCTATCAGGTGCCGAACATTTCCGTCGACCAGGATCTCACGGACGCGTACAACGCAATCATCACCGACAAGAAGGCATTCATCGTCAACAATTCGTTCGGCGGATGCGAAGGCACGACTCCGTTCCAAGAAGATCCCGTGATCGCAACGGCGGCAGCCGACGGTATCACCTTTACCGCGTCGGCAGGCGACGACGGCAACCAATGCGATCGTTCCTCGCACACGATCGGCCCGTCATGGCCGGCGAGCAATCAGCACGTCGTCGGCGTCGGCGGAACGGAAACCGATTTTCCGCAAGGCTATACGCTGACCGACAATCAGGTGTGGAACGACCAGGCCTGCGGTTATCAATGCGGAGGCGGCGGCGGTGTCTCGGGTGTCTATCCGCACCCCGCATATCAGACTGTGGGCCTGCTCTCCGCATGTTCTGCTCCGTCGGCAGGAGCCGCGTGTTCCTCGACGTTCCGCAACACGCCCGATATCTCGTTCCCGGCGGAAGACGTCGGCGTGTACGAATCCGGCAAGTGGCAGGCATTCGTCGGCACGTCGTGGAGCGCGCCGATTGCCGCGGCGATGTACGCGCAACTCTACCAGTATTGTAACGCGAACGGCGGACCGATTGCCGGCGTCACCGAGCCGGCGTCGATTGCGTACTATGTCCAAGCCCAGGCGCCGGCCGATTTTATCGACGTCACGCTCGGCAACGATCAAATCGGAACGTACACGCCGTTCTACGCGGCGCTGAGCGGGTTTGACGATGCGAGCGGCCTCGGCGTTCCCAAAGGATGGCCTTTCGTACAGACCGCGTGTCCGGGCCACGTGCCGGCCGCCGGGCTGATGGCGCCGCGCGTCAGCATGTCGCTCGAACGCACGTCCGAGTTCGCGCAGCACACGTCGGCTTACACAATGGACGTGACGCCGCGCGTAACGAACATCTCAGATATGGGTGTTCGCGGTGCGGACGAGCCGACCAGAATCCAGCTGGTCATGCAGCCCGGCGGCGACGTTGCCAGCGCAGAAGCAGTAACCGTTACCGCGCTGCAAGCCGCCGGTTTCACAATCGTGCAGCGTTTCCCGAATCATCTGGTCCTCGACGCCGCCGGCCCCAGCTCCGCGGTGGAACGGTTCTTCCGCACGCGCATGCACGACGTGATGCAAGGCGCGTACGGCGTACGCTATCTGCCGACGACGCAAATCGTCGTACCGGCGTCGATCGCTCCGTACGTCTCACGCATAAGTTTGGACAACGTCGCTCGCCGCCGCGTGGGGCCTATCCCGCGCCTCTGAGGCCGGGCTCAGTTTCGAACGGCGGTAACTTCGATCTCGACTTTCGCGCCGTCTTCGAGTAAATGGGCGACCTCTACCAGCGTCATCGCCGGATAGACGTCGCCGACGATCTCCCGGTAGAGTTCGCCCACTCTGCGCGCGCTCATCGCATACTCGCCTTTGCCGGTGACGTACCAGGTCATGCGAACGATGTGTTCGGGCCCGGCGCCGGCGGCGCGCAAGATCGCAACGACGTTGCGCAGCGCTTGCGCCGTCTGCTCCGCAAAGTCATCGGAGACCATCTCCTCGCGCTCGTTCCAGCCAATCTGCCCCGCGACGAAGATCAATTCGCCCTGCGCGGCAACGGCGTTGCTGTACCCGCGCGGACGGTTCCAACCCTCGGGCTGAATAATACGGTGCGCGCTCATGCGTAATCCGCCGCGGTCGTGACGTCGGTTCCGGCATCGCTCTTGAGCGCGACCAGCACGAGCGTCAGCACCGCACTGACACCGAGATTCACGATGAACGCGTAAAACATATTGGCTCCCGCAAGGACCGTGCTGCCCAGGTGCAAGGGATAGAACGTTGCGAAGTTGCTGCTTGCAGCCATCCATGTCGCCGCGACCATCCCGGCCGCCCAGCCGGCGAGCAATGCCGCCGGATGAAACCAGCGCGTGTACAGGCCAAGAACGACCGCCGGAAAGATCTGCAGTATCCACGCACCGCCGAGCAGTTGGAAATTGATCGTGTACTCGGGCCGCAAAAATACCGCAATGCAGAAACCGCCCGCGAGGACGAGGAGTGCGACGTAGCGCGCAACGCCGAACTCCGATTGCGGACGCTCCTGACGCGCGCGGAACGATTGCACGATGTTGCTTGCGAAAAGATTCGCCGCGCCGATGGACATGATGGCTGCGGGAACGAGCGCACCGATGACGATGGCGGCAAAAGCGACGCCCGCAAACCAGTCCGGAAAGAATTGCGCGAACAGCTGCGGGATGACCAGATTGGTAACGTTCCCCACGTGCAGGTGCGCCGCAAGACCGCAGTAACCGAGCAGCGCGATAAACGTGAGCAGCAGGCTGTACAGCGGTAACAGCGCGCAATTGCGGCGGATGACGCCGGCGCTTTTCGCGCTGAGCACGCTCGTAACCGAATGCGGATAGATAAACAGCGCCAGCGCCGATCCGAAGGCCAGCGTCGAGTACGCAAAAAACAGATGTGGCGGCAGAATGATCGAGCCCGGCTTCGGTCTG
The DNA here is from genome assembly GCA_036826275.1 of Vulcanimicrobiaceae bacterium. Lineage (GTDB taxonomy): Bacteria > Vulcanimicrobiota > Vulcanimicrobiia > Vulcanimicrobiales > Vulcanimicrobiaceae > DATGJX01. Next base: position 10,601 of record DAISWS010000039.1, on the reverse strand, counting down.
GCGGCAAGCGCCGACTGAGCGGCACTGAAGATGTGCGCCCACCCGCCGAGCTTCGCCGGAATGATGATGAGCGCGGCGATGACCGTCACGTAGATAAGCGTATCCTTGACGAACGAAATCATGGCGGGAGCCCGCAGGCCGCTCGTAAACGTGTAGGCCGCGAGCAGCGCAAACGCGATCACCAAAAACAGGATGGTGGATGCATGCGAGGCGATACCGGCGCGTTCCAGCACGGCCTGCATGCCGGTCAGTTGCAGCGCGATGTAGGGCATCACCGAGAGAACGCCGGTAACCGCGACGGCGAGTTCCAACGGGCGGCTGCCGAAGCGGTCGTGCACGAAATCGGCGGTCGTTACGTATCCGCGCCGTTTCGCGATGCTCCAGAAACGCGCCATGATGAGAAAAACCAGCGGATACGCGATCGTCGTGTACGGCACGGCGAAAAACGCAAGCGCTCCGGCCCCGAACGCCAGCGCCGGCACGGCGATGAATGTGTACGCGGTGTAGAGGTCGCCGCCGAGCAAGAACCACGATACGAGCGTTCCGAACCGGCGTCCGCCGAGCGCCCATTCATCGAGCGTATTCAGCTTCGCATTACCCCAGCGCGCCGCCATAAAGCCCAGTACGGTAACCGCGAGCACGAGGACGATGAAGACGGCGGTACCGCTATTCACCGCGCACCTCGCGCGTTGCGGCGTATACGATCCATACGATGACCGCCGAGAGCACGATCCACACGATCTGATACCAGTAGAAGAACGGAAAGCCGAAGAGTGCGGGCTCGCGATGCGCGTAGAACGGAGGCACGAGCGTCGCCACGAACGGCACCACGAGGAGCCAATACAACAAACGCTTGCTCATGCAGGCTCGTTCGCAGCGTTAGCGCTTGACGCCTTGCGTTCGCTCCGCCCAAATGGCGCTCAGCGAATATCCGCCGAACAGTTGTGAAATGGCCATCCCGCCGATGCAGATGGCGCCGCCGAGGATCTGATGCGGTTCGATCGTGTTGCGCAGGAGCACCACGCTGAGCAATCCGGCGATGATCGGCGTTGCAAATTGAAAGAGCGATGCGCGGCCGGCACCGAGCTGCGAGATGCCGTGGCTCCAGACGGGAAAAGTCAGCACGATTGGAAAGGTCACGGAGTACGCAAGCACACCCCAATCGCCGAGCGTGACGGCGGCCCAATTTTGCGCGAGCAGTCGCGGTATTGCGCCCGGCACGATGATGATCGTTCCGACCGTCATTGCGATTGCCACAAGCGCGGCCGGCGTGTACCGGTCGAGCAATCGCGCCGTCAGCACGTTGAACACCGCAAACATCGCCGCCGACGCGAGCGTGAGCCCATCGCCGAGTCGAAACGTGACGTGCCCGGCGAACGCGCCTTCGAATACGGCGACACCAGCGAGCGCAATGACCGCTCCCAGCCATCGGCCGCTGCGCACGCGTTCGCTGCCGTAAAATGCGACGAACGCCAGCGTGAGCATCGGTGCCAGCGTTGAGAGCAGCGCCGACGCAAAGGCGGTCGTATGTGCCAGGCCGATGACCCAGAGATATTGATACGCTCCGTATCCGCACGCGCCGCACGCAATCAGCAGCGGAATGTCGCGGCGGTACACGTGCACGCGTTCGCCCATGAGCCGCGCGAGCAAGAAGCCAAGCGGCGTCATGAGGATGAACCGGATTCCGGTAAAAGCGAGCGCGTCGAAACGAACGACGGCGTATTTGACGAGCACCGTGTTGAGCGCCCACGCGCACGCCACGTAGAGCAAACTGACATACACCAGCGCGCGCCGCTGCTTCACGTCAAGGGTGATACCCTGGCAATGGGAAACCTCCTCGCCAATGCTCGAGTTCATCGACAACCGCGGTGTGCAGCTCTGCGTCGAGCGGCGCGGAAGCGGCCCAACGCACGTGCTGTTGCTTCACGGATGGATCAGCGCGCGGCGCATGTGGTATGAGGTTGTCGATCTCCTCGATCTCCAGCGGTTCACGTTGCATTTGCTCGACTTTCGTGGGAACGGTCTGAGCGATCGGCCGCCGCGCGGCCACGATCTCGCTGGATACGTTTGCGATGCACGCGTTGCGCTGGAAAGCATCGAGGGACCGGTGATAATCGGCGCGCATTCGATGGGTGGAAAAGTTGCGCAATACCTGGCGAGCGAGCATCCCGCGAATCTCGCAAAACTCGTCCTCGTCGCACCGGGAACCGCCGCAGGCGGCGTATCGACGGAACGGCAGCGGCGAGCGGCGCTCGAGAGCTACGGCAGCCGCTCGCGCATCGAAGCGTTTCAACGTAAAGCGATGGCGCGAATGCCGCAGCCGCACGTCATGGAACGCATCGTCGAAGACGCCCTGGTTTCCCAGCGCGAGCACTGGTACGGCTGGTACGACCACGGGCGGTACGCGGATTTCAAAAAGCGTTTGCAGCTCATCGACGTCCCGGTGCTCTGCATCGGAGGCGAGAAAGATCCGCTCGTGCCGCCGGCGCGCCTGAAGCGCGAGGTCGTGCAAGCGATTCCCGGATGCGTCTCGGTCGTGTTGAAAAACGCGGGCCACAACCTTCCGGTCGAAACACCGGCGGAGATTGCTTCCGCGCTGGTTACGGCGACCAGCCGCTAGAGGACGAGCTGCCGCTGTACGACGAGTTGCTCCAGGCGCTTGCGTCCATGCACGCGCCCGAACCCGTGTTGCGGTACGCGACGCGAACCGTCGTATCGTCGGCAACGCCCGCAGAAGCGGACGCACACGGATCCGGCGTCGCCGGTGGAGCGCCGCCGTCGTCGCCCGCGGTGTGCGAGGACGCAATGTCGTCAAACGTTCCTTCACGCGATCCCGCTACCGCAACGTACGGAGGCGCAGCGAAGGTTCGCAAAATCAGCGTACCGCTTCGCGTGGCCACGATTACGCCGCCCGTGTCAGTGACGGTCACGGTAATTGCCGCTGTCACCCTACTCTCGGCGACGTAGCCGTTGCTTTGGACGTTCTGCGCGCAGTTCGTTTGCGAGCCGTCGCATGTGGCTGCACGCACAGGCGCGCCGGACGTCGTCAGCGCGATCGTTTCGGCCGTCTTGTACGTGCACGCGGCGTTCGCGCATTGCGCGGGAATCGGTGTGAGCGCCGGAGCGGGATACGGCACGCCGCCCGACTGCATCTGTGCGGCAACCGTTTGTTCTATCGACGCCGCCGCGCGCTGATAGCCGCTCACGATATACGGTTGGGCCATGCGCGCGATCGTCATGCGCGTCATCGCGATGCCGGCGGAAAGAATGGTTGCCGCCACCAGCGCAATGAGCGCGACGTAGTACAGGGCGCCGGCAAGCACTACGGCGCGCCGCTCGGGAGAGGTACGAGTCCCGGTTTCGTCACCTGCGACCCGGGCAGCGGCGCTTTCTCTGAAACGTTCGCCGAAAGCATAACGACGCCCGGATCGCCGCTGCGGCCGGGCTCGGGCGTGTACTGCACGGTCACCGTGATCTGCGCCGAAGTTGCGCCCGCGCTAACCGTGGTCGTCAGCAGCGCGGGAGCCGTGGTTTGCTTGCTGAGCGGAAGCGCGATCGTTTGCGAACCCGACGGAGCGCTGCCCGGCGAGCCATACTTCCACGCATCTTGCGCGATGCGCAGCGTTTGCTGCGCCGCAACCAGGGCCGCCATGCGCGCGGGGCCGCCTTGCTGCGCGATATGGGCGCCGAACGAGGAAAGCGCGAACAGCGCGCCGCCGGCAGCGATGGCGAGGAGTGCTGCCGCGATAGTGGTTTCGAGCAGCGTGATGCCGGATTGGCGGCGCAGGTTCACACCTGCGAAAGTGCCCCGGCGGTCTTTTTTCGCGACAGGAATGCCCGCCAGCGCTCCATCGGAATGCGCAGAAGCGGGCGTTCGAAGAGATACGTGACGATGGTGGCTTGCGCGATGGTCGCGCAGAACGCCACGATCGTATACGAAACCTCCCAGTGCGGATCGAAATGCTGGTCCGTTCCGGTAAACGGCGGAATGCGCCACTGCAGCAGCAGTCTCGCCAGCGGCTGATGGTACAGGTACAGATTGTACGAAATCGCGGCGAAGAACAGCAGTACCGGGTTTGCGACGATGCGTTGCCAAAGCCGCACGGCGAGCAGCGAACCCAAGCCCATAAGCGTGAATGCGAGGGCGACCAACGTGCGGTTGTAGATTTGCCACACGGTGGACCACTGGTCGGTCGTTCGCACGCTCCAAAGATTTTGCAGCAGCAGCGCGAGCATGACGAAGCCGGCAATCGCGCCCAGCGTTGCGAGCGGTGCGCGCCACGCCGCGGAGTGCTCGCGCCAGCGCACGTACAGCAGCGCGGAGATCATGCCGCTCGCGAAAACGTCGAGGTACCCGGGAAGGTTGTAAATCAGCAGCTCCATCGAGCTGTGGTAACAGCACTGCGCTGCGTGCACGCGATACAGCAGCGAGATCGCGACCATCGCGCCGGCGGTCAGCCACGGAGCGCGTTTGAATCCAAGCCACAGCAGCGGAAAGATTGCGTAGAATTCGACTTCGACCGCCAGCGTCCAGAGCACCCCGTTGATCGAGCCGTACGTATCGCTCCACCACGTATGAATGAAGAGCAGATGCGTGCCGATGTCGCGCAGCGCTTCGCCGGCATTGGCGAAATGCGCGTAGCCGATCGCGATGACGACGATGATAGACAACACGTACGACGGGACGATTTTCATGGCGCGCCGGTACGCGAAATGTCCCCACGTCGGCTGCGGATCGCCGCGCAGCAGCGCTTTGACGAACGGATAGACGATGACGAAGCCGCTGATGTAGAAGAAGAGATCGACGCCGGCAAAACCTGTTTCCGGAATGAACTGCAGCTGCGGCAACGGCGCGGGCAGCCAGGAGATCTCCCAAATGTGGTACCACAGCACGAGCAGCACGGCGATACCGCGCAGTCCATCGAGCACCCCAAGCCGCGACTGAGCCATCCCCCGGTATTCGTCGTCCCCACCATCGTCATCCTGAGGTATCGAAGGACGCTTCTCGTCATCCTGAGGTATCGAAGGACGCTTCTCGTCATCCTGAGGTATCGAAGGAC
>DAISWS010000039.1:0-5441 GCA_036826275.1 Vulcanimicrobiaceae bacterium | reverse complement strand
TCGTCATCCTGAGGTATCGAAGGACGCTTCTCGTCATCCTGAGGTATCGAAGGACGGCCGAGCGAAGTCGCGGCCCTCCACCTTTGTATTGCCCCATTGACACAAACGTGCGCTTTGTGTTAGCCTCCTAATACAATGACATTCGAGGACGGCTTTATTGCGAACATGCCGCAGATCGTGGGCGGAGGTTTAATCTTTCTCGGCATAGTGTTTGCGGCGCGTCCGCAGACGGCGCTTGGAGCGCCGAACGTGCGAATGGAGAGTTTTTCGCCGATCGTCCAAGAGCGCTTTCGCGCCGCCGTGAAGCGGCGCTCCGCGTACGAGCACGTCGGAACGACCGAGATACGAACCGCTTCAGCGCTTGCAATCGTCGTCGGCATACTCACTGTGCTGCGGATCATCGATGCCGCGCTCGCGTTTCCGGCTTTTACCGTCTGCGGTCTCCCGGTGCTTGCCGCGGGGTTCATGCGCGCGCACAATCAAGCGCCCAAACGCGTCGCAGCGTTGAGCCCCAGAACCGCAAGTACGATGCCGGTGTGGCAGATTGGATTCTTTTCGCTTTTAGCGTGTGTGCCGCTTGCCGTGCCGGCGCTACACGGCTCGAAATACCTCGACGCGGCGATCTTTACAACCGTATCCGCTCTGGTTGCCATCGCGTGTTCCTATCTTGTCGCGCGCGTTCCGGCGATGCTTTCCGCGGAAGACGTTCCGGTCGATCGATTTCTCGACGAGCGCCTTCGCAGGTTGCGCACGCAACAATGCGCCGCCTTCGGAGCGCTCTGCGTCTATTCGTTCATGTTTCTTTTTAAGGAGCAAGGGCAGTTCCACGATGACCCATCCACTCTGCTGCTCGTCCTAGTACAGTTTGCGTCGCTCTTCGTCGTCTTCACCGCGGGAAGCACAATCCGGCCGCCGACGAGCAGCGAACTGAGCCGCTGGTTTTCATAGGAGAAAGATTCGTGCATCACTACTTGCATTGGTTCTGGGTCGTCTTTTTCGCACTGTTCGGCGTGTTTCACGTATTTCGCGCACGCAATTTCATGAGCGCCTCGTACGCTGATTGCGGCCTGCGCGCGGATTGCGAAACGACGGCCCGGGTTGAAGCCGCGGTCGAACGCCGCCAAGAGGCTGAAGGCAAAGCTGTGCCCCTGGGTTTGTGGAACGGTGGATTATGTTTTGTGCTTGCCGCGGCCGCAGCGACCGGACGCATACAACCGGCGCTCCTTTATGCGTTCATGTGTTTCGGTATGGCCGGCGGCGTTGCCGCCGTTTTCCTGCGCTTGCGCAATTCGCAACCGACGCGCGTCGCCGTCCTGTCGGCGCGCACGGCCAGTTCGGTCCTGCCGGCGTACTGGTTGTATGCGGCAATCGTGGGCGCCCTCGGGGTACTCGCGTATACGACGGATGCTGCGTACCGCGATGCCGCGACGATAGTTTCGTTCTCCTCGCTGGTCTCCATCGCCATTACGTGGCGGTTGGCAAATCTGCCCGCGCTGCTCTCGGGCGTGGATATTCCGGCCGAGCAACTCGTCGACGATCGTCTACGGTTCTTCCGGTGCCGCTCGGCGATGGTCTTCGCGCTCGTTCAAACCTTTGTTTTTTGCAGCCAAGCAATCGGCGCCGCCACGACGATACAGCTCGTCGCGTACTGGATGACGTTCGCGCTTTGGGTTGCGTTCGCGGTCTGGATGATCCGGCGTCAATATGCCGCGGTTCGTCTCGCATAGGATGGGAGGTTCAAAATGAGTTCGCATCCGGCTTGGTGGCTGCACCTCGTATACGCGGCGTCCTTCGCCGCGGCCGCCGTCTACATCGCGGTGAACGGGCGTTACGCGCTCAACGCGAGGTGTGCGTGGGCCGGACTGCGAGTGGCGGCGGGTGACGGAAGCAGTGACGATCAACGGATCGATGCGGCCGTGAAACGCCGGCAAATGGCGGAAGGGCCGCCGGCTCCAATCGGGCTGTTCCTCAGCGGCATCTTTTTGGTGCTTGCTCTGGCCGCGGCATTCAACATCCGCGGACTGATGTTGCTGTTCGTTCTTGCGGTATGTGCCGGTACGCCGCTGATCAACGCGCTCGCGTTTTCACGCCTTCGCAACGTGCAGCCGGTTCGCGCCGCATTGCTCGCGGTGCGCCCGAGCACTTCCGTAATTCCGGCGTATTGGTTCGCCGCCGCCGCAATGTGCGCGCTGCTCGTGCTTTCGTTCGCATACACTCCGGGATACGCCGTGCCGGCGGTCGTCGTATGCATCTCTGCCTTGACGACGGTCGTGATAGCGTGGCGCATGACGCTGCTGCCCGCGATGCTTTCCGGTGACGATATCCCGGCGGAACAGCTCGTCGACGATCGCCTCCGGTTCAATCGCAGCACCGTGTGCATGTTCTACGCAATCCTCGAAACTTGGATGTTTGCCAATGTGGCCGGCGGCGTTACCGTGCTGCAAACCGTAGCGTTCTACCTGAGTTTGGCGTGCGCGGTTGCATTTTTGGCCTGGATCACACTGTGGAGATACCGCGCGGTTCGCTTAGCGTGAACGGCCCGATTCTTGCGGTCGATCAAGAGATCGACATCGCGCCCTACCAACAAATCGAAGAGCAGATCCGCGCGCTCATTCAGCGCGGCGATCTCAAACCGGGAACCATGCTGCCCACCGTGCGACAGTTGGCGAGCGATTTGAACGTTGCTCCGAACACCGTCGCGCGCGCGTATACCGACCTGCAAGAAGAAGGGTGGCTCGTCAGTGAAGGCCGGCGCGGTACGCACGTCGCGCCGCGGCTGCCCGATGTCGACCAGCGCACGCGCACCCATACGCTGCGCGAGTCGATCGAGCACTTCGTGTCTTCGTTAGTCGGCCGGGGCTATTCGCGCGCCGAAATCGCCGATGAGGTCCGGCGCTTCACGGCTTAACGCCTGCGCCGTTCGGGGTGCGGGCAGCGGAATCGCGCAACAGAACGCAACGAGCAGCCCGGCAAATCCCGCCAGTACCGGCGTGCCGTACGTGAGATCGGGCGCCCAGCCCAAGCCGCCGGCGCGTGCGTTCACCGAGATGATAAAGAGCGCTGTGAACACCAGGCTGAACGCAAACGCAAACGCGTAAAACGGCGCGCCGCTGCGCAGCTTGCCATTGCCGATCGAGATGAGGACGTCGGCAAGAATCGCGCTGATGAGCGCGGGGGCGATGGCGAAATAGTGATCTTGCTGCGTCGCCTGCTCGGCGGTATAGATAAGAACGAGCACGGTGACCGCGCCGAGCGGGAGAGCAAACCGGCGCATCAGCACGAGTAAAGCGCCCATCAGCAGCACGCTCGAAACCAAGAACGTGTCGACGGCGAACGCCTGCGCGATGTCGGTGTCGAGCACGCTGCCGTTTGCCCCGGCGCTGTAGAGGATGCTGCGCCCGTCGGGCGTCCACGCGGGGCGGCTCGCATGCATACCCGAGAGCTGCGTGAGGTTGGCGCTGCCGCTGTAGTGGGCGCCGCTGGCCATGCCGATATCATCGGCGCCGCGGCCGGAAACGACATACGCGATCTTGTCACCGCGCGGCGAGAATGCCGGCATCGATCCCGCGCCGAGATATCGTGGATTCGGCAGGCCCAAGCGCACCAGCGCAATGCCGCGACGCGGAACGGAAACGGAGAACGCGAGCAGCTTCGCATCGCGCGAAAACGACGGATAGGATCCGCCTTGCGTGCCCGGCACGAACGTGGGCGCACCTCCGCTCGAAGGCACCAGTGCAATCTGCGTCGCCACGCCGTTGCGCGTGCCGTACGCGATCTTCGATCCGTCCGGCGTAAATGCGGGGCCATTAATCTCCGCCACGCTGTCCACGAGCGTTTTTGCGCCGCTGCCGTCGCGGCTGACCGTTATGAGTTTGAAATCGCCCGATCTCCCGACGGGCGCCGAAACAAACGCGACGCGCTTGCCGTCGGGCGACCACGCCGGCTGACTGGCCCAACCGCCGGTTTTCGTAAGTTGCCGTGCGGCGCTTCCGTTCAAGCGCGAGAGAAAGATTTCCGCCTTGCCGGCCGTGCTTGAAGATCGATACGCGATCCATTTCCCATCAGGCGAAACTGCAGCGCCGAATTCGTCGTCGGACGCGTCGACTGTCACGCGCGTTTGCCGCGAACCGTCGGCACGCATCGCGTAAATGTTCGAGACGACCGGCCGGCGATCGGATTTCGCCATGACCGTTACGCCGCTGGTCGATCCGATCGGGTTCGCATACATCGTAAAAAAACCGAGCAGCGATAGAATCGACGCGCTCGCGAGAATCGCCGGACCGGTATCCCGCCAGCTCGCCCGTGCACTCGGCGCGACACGTTTTGCCACCGAACGCAGCGGGCCCGAAATAACGAAAACGGCCGCCAGTGCAAGAAGCAGATGCGTCGGGCTGATAAGCGCGTTGATGTCTTCCTCGATCCCGAACAACGTATGCCATGCGAGATCCAAGCCGCCACCCAGCAGGAAGAGCACGACGCCGATCGCGGCGAGCCAGTAGCCGTACGGCAGGCCGTTGCGAAAAGAGAAGCCGCGCCGCAGATTGAGCAGCCCGCACCCCAGCAGCACCAGCCCGTTGAGGGCCATCGTTCCATATAAGACGGCGTGCCAGGGCGTGTAGAAACTCTGGTCGACCAGCCCGTGGTTATGGGCCCAGCCGTCCTGGAAGATGCCGGCGACGACCAAGGCTGCCAGCACCCCCATGAGCCAGTCGAATGCGGGGGTGGCGGCAGGGGAGACAAGGGGACGCTTCATGCGGGCCGAGTTCGTGAGCGGGCGGGGGAAAACCGCGTTGACTGGCCCGGTACTCCTTGATATACTCCCGTAGTTCGGTCCCACCACGACGGTGTGGCCGACTTTTGGTGTGTGTGAGTAGGAGTCTGTAGTTGCCGACTATTAGCCAACTGGTTCGTAAGGGCCGTCAAAAAGCGGAGAAAAAGGTCAAAACACCGGCGTTCCGCGTCATCCAGACCGGTCCGAAGCCGGGCCACCCCGACCTGCCCTTGCGCTCGTTTGAAGTCGCCGGCAACCCGCAGCGCCGCGGCGTTTGCACGCAAGTGAAGACCGTCACCCCGAAGAAGCCGAACTCGGCGCTTCGCAAAGTGGCGCGCGTACGTCTCACGAACGGCGAAGAGATCACGGCCTACATTCCGGGTATCGGCCACAACCTGCAAGAGCACTCCGTGGTGCTCGTGCGCGGCGGCCGTGTGAAAGATTTGCCGGGCGTCCGCTACCACATCATCCGCGGCACGCTGGATACCTCCGGCACCGCGAACCGCAAGCAAGGCCGTTCGAAATACGGCGCCAAGCGCACCACCAAAAAGTAACCCTTCGACAAGGCTCAAAAGGAAACTGATTTAAGAATGCCTCGTAAAGGTCCGGCACCGAAGCGGCAGATTCTGCCCGATCCGCGTTACAACTCGAAAGTGCTCGCGCGCTTCAT
>DAISWS010000038.1:13885-21922 GCA_036826275.1 Vulcanimicrobiaceae bacterium | reverse complement strand
CTGCAAGACATCTACATGCACACAATTGCGAACACCATTGCGGCGCCCACGGGAGGCGTATGAACGAGCTTATTACCGTCTATTCGGCCGAAATTATGCGGCGCGTGCGATCGCGCACGTTTGTCATCGGCTTGGTCTTCGGGATGATCGGCATCGCGGCGATCATGGAACTACCGCGCTATTTTGCGTCGTACTCCGAGCAAAATAAACACATCATCTTGGCAGGCGAACCGGCGGTCCTCGCGGCGGCGCGTCCGCTGCTCGACAAAGACTTTTCGATTGCCGGCGAGCGGAGCGCAACCTCGCCGCCGTCGATCCAAGAGTTACAAATGCGTAAGGCGGCCGCGCTGCTCGCTATCATGCGCACGTCTTCGGGCGTCCGCGTCATCGTCTACGCAAAGGATCCGGGCGAAATTTCGACCTCGCAGATCAAGCGCGATCTCTTGGCGCTCAACCTGCGTTGGGCCGGGCGTTTGCGGCCCGGGCAAATCGATTCGCTGATGAAGATTCCGGTCAGCACGCACGCCGTTGCTTCAAAATTCGGAACGGCGGCGGAGGCCGATGCGGCCAAAGTTATCGCGTACGTCCTGTTGCTGCTGCTCTATATTCTCATCATGGTGAACAGTCAGCTCATCATGAGCTCCGTCGCCGAAGAAAAGACGAGCCGCATCGCGGAGCTGCTCGTCGCATCGGTGCGCCCGAGCGCGTTGCTTGCGGGCAAGGTCGCGGCATCCGGAACCCTCGCCATCGCACAGATGATCATTTGGGTGGTTCTTGCCTACCTGCTCGGCTCGCAGGCGACGGGTCCCGGGATGAGCGCGAGCGACGCGAAAGACATGTCGGCGTTTACGCTCAACGGCATCTCGCAAACGGACATCGCCGGCTTCGTGCTGTTCTTTATCGTCGGTTTTCTTCAGACGTCGACGCTCTTCGCGGCTGTCGGCTCGCTGATCAACCGCACGGAAGATCTCGGAAGCGTCAGCGGCCCGTTGTTCTTGCCGGTTGTCGCCGCGTTCATCATCGCAATATCTGCGCTCGCGGTTCCGGATAGTCCGGCCGTCGTCGTCACCAGTTTCGTCCCGCTCATCGCACCGTTCGTCATGTTCGCACGCATCGTCGTGAGCAGCGTGCCCGTCTGGCAAGTCGCGGCTTCGCTGGCGATCAATGTCCTTGCGATTTACGTCATCGCCGTCGTGGGCGGACGCATCTACCGCGTCGGCATGCTGTTGTATGGCCGGGCGCCGAATCCGCGGCAACTTTGGAAGGCGATGCGGCAGGTCTGAGCGCCGGGCGTCAGCGCGGCGAAACCACGAGTTTGCGCACGACCGTCTGATCCGCGACGCCTTGACTGATGCTCGCCATCACGTAGTACGTCGTGGTTTTCGTCACGTCAGGTGCGGTCACGGTGACGGCGTTTTGTCCGGACGGGATGTCGCCTTGCTCCACCGATTCGCCGGAACCGTCGGTCATCGTAATCCGGGCGTCGCCATGATCGCCGTCGATCATCACGGTTACCACGTCGCCGGGCGCGGCATGATCGACGGATAACGTCATTTGTGCGGCCGCTGCCTTCGGCGCGTCGGTCGACTGCGTTTGCGGCACGATCGTGCCGGGCATCACCATGACCCCGACGCCCGCAACGGTATCCAAATCCTTATTGCGCGCATGCAGCACGGCGCGCATTTCGCGTCCGGCCGCGCCTTGCGGAACCTTCAGCGTCGTTTCGCCGTACGGGGTGATCGGTTCGCGCGCCCACAAGCGCCCGGCGTCGTCGATGAGCCACACCTCGCCGTCCCGCGCATCGGTCGTATACGTCAAGCGCATGTCGGCGCCCGCGTGCACGATCGGCGTCGCAACGGCGAACGCACTGATATGCGGTGCGCTCGCAGCAACGGCAGCCTTCGCTTTGTGCGGCGGTCGAGCCGTGGCAATCGTGATCGTTTCCGCGCGGCTTTGTGTGCCGAAGGGGCCTGTTAAATTGACGGAGAGCAGCACGCTCGATCCGGCGGCGGCGGGAACGTTGAAGTGCATCGTGCCTTCGTGCGCCGTAAGCAAGCCCGCTGAGAGTTGGCGGCCGTCTTTGGTTTGCAGTGCGTATTGCAAGGACGCCCAGCCGTTGAACGAGTACGGAACGTCGAGTGCGCCTCCGCTGAATGCGCGCGCGGGAGCGGCCAAAACGCTGAGCCGCGGTGTCGATGCCGCTGCACCGACGCCCGCGCCGATAGCAAGCGCGAGCGCAGCAGCGGTTGCCGCGATCCATTTCGAGCGTTTCGTACTGCGCGGCGGTGCGGGAGCTTCGAGTGAAAAAGCGACGTCGCCGCCGGCGACTTGCACGATCGCACGGTCGTACGGACCGATGTCCGCAACGCGTACCGGAAGGATCGTTTCCGAGACGGAGAACGGCGCAATATGAATGTCGAGCGGATAGGCGAGAATGGCTTCGCCGCGCAACCGCGCACAGGTCATCCGCGCGCGTAACAGATGCCCGCTCTGGTTGACGATGCGGAGCGCATAGCTCGCCGTACCCGCTCGTTTATCACAGTCCGCAAGAGCGAGATAGCCCTCCACGTCGCCGCCGCAGACTGCGAGTTGTGCGCGCGTGCCGTAGAGCTGCGTTTGCCGCTTGGCACGCGGTTCTGGAAGCGCGAGCGCATAGGTCATTGCCATCAGTTGCAGCTCGCGTTCCCGGGCGCCGGCGTCGAAGGCGTCGTTCCGTCGGGAATCGGCGTCGGCAACGACTGGCTGCCCTGATTGGTAATCGACATGTCCACGCGATTTTGCACTTCTTGGCTGCAGTACAGGATAATCGCCGGCGTTGCCGCGTGAATGAAGGTCAGCGTTGTGTTCGCCGTACCGGCAGTGGCGCCGCCGAGCGCCGGTTGCAAGTACGGCGGCACGTTGACCGCTGCTTGCACGTTGACTTGCGACTCCGTCCAGAAATGCGATGCGATAAACTGCGATCCGCCGAATCCGTACGGCGTCGTCTGACACGTGGGCGATGACGGGATAGAATTCGGTTGCCAGAACGGCGGACTCGTCGCACCCGGGAACGGCGCGCCGCCGTACAAGATCGTTGCGGGCGGCGTCGGGCACGCACCGGGCGTGGTGCCACTCAAATTCGTATAGATCTCGGCGGCAGAGTATTGGCTGGTACCGTCGTTGAACGCGGCGATTCCGCCGTACCGCACCGCCAATTCGGCCCGTTCGCTCACGACGCCGAACTGCGCAAAGTACATGATGGCGAAGAGCGCAAGCAGCACGAGCGGCATGGCGACGACGAATTCGATGATGGTCTGACCGCGAGAAGCACGTATCATCATGGCCCCTCGCATGTCAGCGAGCTGGGAACAGTTGTCGTGTACGGGTGAATGGTGCCCGCTTGATACCAGTTCACGTCCACGGTCAGGCCGCTATAGTCCACCTGATAATCCGGGTCCGCAGGTGCGTCCGGCGCCCACGACGTTTCAACCGGCTGATACGGCTGCCCGGTTTGCGGATTGATCTGCTGTCCGGGATTGAATTGCTCTTTGTTGACGGGCAACACGGCGGCGGCCGCGCGTCCCCAAACCTGATACTTGGCGCTGTCTCCGAGTTTGAGCAGCGCGGAGCCGAAGTAGCCGACGTTCCGGCATGCGACCAGGTCGACTTCGTTGTCGCCCGGACCGATGTACGTATTATTGTTGCCGTTGCCGTTGCCCGTAACGCTCTGGTCGTTGAGCACGTGAATGGTAAACGAACACGCGTAGTCGCTCGAGCCCGAGCACCAGCCGCCGTTCTGAATGAGGGTGAGCGCCTTGCTTTCGTCGGTGTTTTGACCGGCTTGCGCGAGATTATTGGCCTGCTCGAGCAGATTTACGTCTTTAGTGAACGCGTAGACCGCGTTGTTGTACGCGGGCACGAGTTTGGCGTAATCGCTATCGCAGGTGCTCGTCTGATAGCATCCGCCGACCTGATAGACCGTGTCCAGAATTGCTTGATTGAGGGTGCGTACGCGGTATTCGTCGACGGCCGTCGCGTAGAGCAAGGTCGAATATTCGTTGTACACGTTCGCCTGAACGGCGAGCACGCCGGACGCCGCCCCGTCGGCGGCGTTTTGCGCGCGGATCTGCCACGCGACGGCGTTCGCGTAATTTGCGAGAAAGAACATCATCGAGAGCACGACGAGTATGCCGATCACCCAAAACGGCAGCGTCTGCCCGCGCTCGCTCTCGTGGCTCAGTTGCATTTGTTCGTCCCCGCATCCCACGAGTAAATGTTGTTCTCGACGGAGTTGTTTTGGGTCGGGTCGAGCTTGCTGCCCTGAATCGATGCCCAGCTGGGACGGCCGTTCGCGGGCCAGTTCACCTTGGCGTAATACTGCTGGTGGCACTGCCATTCCGAAAACGTGCCGTTGACGCCGTTGCCGTTGCCGTTGTTCACGCCTTGCGCCAGATACATGACGTAGTTGCTGTTGCAGTTGCCCTTGTAATCGCAGTAATTTTTCAGCGTCTCGGTCGGAATCGAGAACTCGTACGGGGACGGCGTCGCCCCGGCGTTCGCAGGCGAATACTCCACGTCTTTACCGGTCACGCTGTACGTCGATGCCAAGCCGGGCATGAGTGAAAATCCGCTCATCGTTTTGCTGACGCTATACGGGACCAGTGAGGGCGACGGCGAGGGCGTCGAAAAGTTCGAGCTGTTGAAATTGTTGAAGACGCCGGTTGCGGCGCTCACGCCGTTCGCACTCGGATTTTGCGCCTGGGTATGCGCGGCGACGAATGCCGCGCCGTCGGCGGAGACTTGCGTGTAGCCGATGAGCGCCATCTGGGCCGCTCCTAAAACGAGCAGCAGCGCCAAACCGATCGTCAAAGCCGTTTCGGGCAGCGCGGTTCCGCGCATACGTTCGTGCTTCATGGCGGTGACTTTCCGAGGTTCGAAAGATTGGTCGTGGTATTGCTGATGCCGCTGCCTGCGCTCTGCGCGATGGCGTAGCCGATGCCGATGAGCGGCAAGGCGATGCCGGCCGCGACGATCGCGTATTCCACGAGCGCGTTTCCGGTATCGTCGAGCAGCATCGCCAGTACGGCGCGCACGGCTACCTCGTTATCACCGTCGGCGTCATCACGAAGACGACGTCGGACTGGTTGTCTTGGTAGCGCGTCGATTGGAAGAGCTTGCCGAGGATCGGAATCTGCGAGAGAATCGGAATCTTATTGATGAAGCGGCTCTCGATGTGCTGCACCATGCCGCCCATGATGATCGATTCACCCGGCTGCGTGATGACGTCGGTCGAGAGTTTGCTCTCGTGCAGCGCCGGCACGACGAAACCGTTCTCGTTGATGCCGTCCTGAAAATCCAAATCGGAGATGTCCGGCTGAATCTTCGCTTCGACCGCGCCACTGCCGAGCAGCGTCGGCGTCACGTTGAGCTGCACGCCGAACGGCTCGTACTGAATGCCCACTTGTCCAAGGCCCGTCGAGACGGGAATGGGGATCGAGCCGCCGACCAAAAACGTCGCGTTGTTGCCCGGAATCGTCACGAGATCCGGCGAGGAGAGCATGCGCGCATGCCCTTCGGTCATCAATAAATTCAGCGTCGGCGCCAGCGTAATCGTACGGAAGAATGCGCCGATCTTGAGGGCGCCGCCCGCCGGCTCCGGTACTTCGACGACCGGATAGCTCGGCGGTCCAAGGGAGTACGACTGGCCGCCCGGGTTGTAAATCGCGGACTGCAGTTGAACGCCGAGATTGTTGAGCGCGGTGTGATCGACTTCGAGCACGTACACTTTTATGTCTATCTGCGAGGTTGTGTCGGTGCTGATGCGGTCGAGCAGTTTGCCGTCTGCGGCGAGATACGGGCCGGCCAAGCCTTTGGCGCGTTCGAGAATCGCTTGCGCCGTCTGTTCGTCGTGCACGTGACCGCTCACGATGACGTTGCCCTTGCCGTCCGGATCCACGCGGATCTGGTCGGCACCGGGTACGCTGGATAAATCTTTTTGCAGATCGCCGAGCGGATGCGCGACGGTCACGGCGTTGACGATCGTGTAATTCTGCTTCTTTGCGAAGTCGCCGAACCGGCTGAGCACGTCGTTGAGAGTCGTGAAATGGGCACCGTCGGGAACCACGCCGCGCACGACGACCGACCCGCGAAAGCTCACTACTTGAACGCCGGGTTCATCGATGGAGGTGCGCAGCATCTGCGCCAGATCGTCCATCGTTTGTTCGGTCACGGTGATTTCGTACGTCTCGCGGTGGCCGCCGAGCCAAACGAACACCGTCGTGTGGCCCGGAGCCTTACCGTTGACAACGAGCTGGGTGGTTCCGATCGGCAGAACGCCGGCGATACGCCCGTCGCCCACCGCCACACGTACGAGTCCGGGCGTCTGCAACAGGACCGAGTGTCCAGACTCCACCGACAGCAGTGAAACGGTTTCGGCGGGGGCGGATGCGGGTGCCGCAAGAGCGAGTGCCGCTCCCAAAAGCAACCCAAAGAGCCGTGTGCGCATGTGCCTCTCTCCAATGACCTCCGAGCGAGTCGTTCGCTTATTATGCCATGGGTGGATACGTTAACACGTCAACAATCAATAGACGTTACGTTAAATAACGGTAATTTCGGTCGATTTTGTCTTGTTTTGGACCTGCGGCGATGTCATGATGCACCCACCAGAGGACTTGGAGGTCTTAAATGCCGTCCATGATTGCAGTAGCGGTTCTAGCGCTGAGCCTTCCGGCTTTACCGGCCGGGGCGCAGCAGCGCGAGGCCGCGGCTACGGTCGCCGCCCAAAGCGGTTACACGCACGAGTGGTCCACCCAAGGGTCCGTCCTAGTCCTGAGCCGGCCCGGCATGGTTGTTGTGCTGCGGCCCGGATCGCAAGTGTACGAAGTGAACGACCATGACGAAGTCGCGGACGCGGCGCCGAGCTACGAGCGCGGCGACCTGTACGTGACGCCGTCGCTGGCCGCTCATCTAGAGGCGTTGGCGCGGCGGATCTCCCCTACCGCCGCGCACAACGCGGAGACGGTTTCGCCCGCTGAGGCAACGGCACAGGGTTCGATAACCATGGAGGCTCGACAACTCCAAGGCGCCGAGGCCATCAACGTCAGCGGCTCCGCTCCCACGGGCGTTCCGGTCACTCTCACATTGCTGGCCGTCGTGTCGTCGGATATTCCGACGATCGTCGTGAGCCGAAACGACGTCGTCACCGACGCAAACGGACGCTTCACCGCCATCATCCCAATCGCGTCCGCTTATGAACGCGGCACACTCTTGCGAGTTGTCGCCACTTCAACGTCCGGTATCGCTTCCGCGACGAGCCAGCTCGTCATGGACCCGCCGAACAACGGGGTTACCGTCCCACTCGAGCAGATGCCGCACTAAGCTCGGGAAAATCGCACTCTCTGCTCCACAACTGGAGGAACTCATGTTCAAGAATATGCTTTCGATGCTTCGCAACGATGACGGCGCCACGATGGTGGAATACGGCATCATGGTTGCACTCATCGCCGCGGTTTGCATCGTGCTGATCGCTGCGCTGGGCGGTAAAGTTTCGACCGCGTTCTCGACTGTCAACAGCGCAATCTAGAACGACGGCACGAACCGTTCATAGCCGGGGCTGATTCTCCCCTAACAGCCCCGGCAATTACGGTACCTTACGATGAACGCTTGCAGACTTTTTCTTGGCGACGACGCCGGAGCAACCATGGTCGAGTATGCAATCATGCTCGCGTTTATCGCTGCAGTCTGCATCACGCTCATCATCGCCCTCGGCGGAACGACGATGAAAGAGTTCTCAACCGCTTCGAGCATTTGGGCCGATCCGCGATGACGATCGCGCTCGCGCTGGTCCTGATCGCATCGCTCGCCGGCGCCGCTACCGATTTGCGCACGCGCCGCGTTCCAAACGTGCTGGCAGGCGCGCTCCTTTTGAGCGGTCTCGCACTCAATGCATTTTCGGGCTGGCAGGCGGCCGCGCGCAAGGCAACCAGGGGATTGACGTGGGCCGGGGCCCAATGCATCCCCGCGCCCTTCAGCCGGGCCTCGACCACCAGCTTGTTGCCG
>DAISWS010000038.1:0-13875 GCA_036826275.1 Vulcanimicrobiaceae bacterium | reverse complement strand
CAATGCATTTTCGGGCTGGCAGGCGGCCGCGATCGATCTGCTGATCGTCGCGCTGGTTATCGCCGCCGGCACGTTCGCGTTTTCGCTCAGACTCATCGGCGGCGGGGACGTCAAACTGCTCGCAGCCGCTGCGGGAACGCTCGGCTATCCCGCCGGCGGAAATTTTTTGCTATTCACGCTGCTCTGCGGCGGCCTCGTGGCTATCGCGTTTTCCGCGCTGAGCGGACGGCTCGGCACGACCTTTTCCAATGTACGCGCGATGGCGCTGCCGGTCTTTGCCGGCGTCGCACCTGCGCGTCCGCAGACCGGTCTCGCGATGCCGTATGCCATCGCGATTTTTGCCGGCGCCCTCTGCACCGCTCTTGTTAACGGCTTTTTGCCGCATCTGAGGATCCTTCCATGAACAGCCGGCGCACAACGCTCATCGTCGCAATCGTCCTCGCCGTCGGCGCAGGATGGTTGACGCTCAACTATCTCTCGTCGCTCCAGCGGCAAACCAACGCCAACAGCGCTCCGCGCGACGTCATCGTCGCGGCGCAAGATATTCCGGCGCGCGTAACGATCACGCCGCAAATGCTCGCACACGTTCAGCGCCCGGCATCGGCCGTCGATCCGAACGCGCTGGCGCAGCCGCAACAAGCCGTCGGTGCACTAGCGCTGATCACGATTCCCGCGGGTTCCAGCATCACGAGCGCGATGATCGGTCATCCATCTGACGTCGGTTTGCCGGTTCGCTTGAAAGCCGGTATGCGCGCGGTCAGCGTGCAAATCGATAAAGTCAAAGGCGTTTCGGGGCTCATCGAGCCCGGCGACTACGTCGACGTGATCGCCGATCCGCCGCGCGCGGCAGCGGAGCCGCCGCCGGCATCGGCGATTCTGCGCGGCGTACGCGTGCTCGCAATCGGCGATTCGCTCGAAAACAGCTCGGCGCCGCCGTCGCCGCAGGAAGCGAATTCCTCTCCCGTCACGCTTGAAGTGACGCCGAAACAAGCCGATCTGCTCGTGATGGCGGATCTCAATACGACGTTGCGGCTCGCACTGCGCTCGCCCAAAGAACCGCTCAACTCCGAGCCCGTCGAAGCGCTCCATTTCCCCGGTCCATCCGGAGGAGGCGGCGGCGGCCCGGCCACGACCCCGGATTCGCCGATGACGGCTATGGCAATGGCACTCAAAGCGGTTGCCAACACCGGGAAAACGCAAGCAGCCGCGGCCGGCGCGGGCGGTATCTCCGGTCCACGCGGCGCGGCCGATCCACCGGGCTCCCCGGTTTCGGTCATCGACGGCGATCACTATTCGAGTTCGGGCCCGACCCAGTGAGCAGCACGTTCTTCGCGTTCGTCAACGCCAAAGGCGGGTCGGGCGCGACGACGATTTGCGCGGAACTCGTCAAAGCGCTGCGCGGGGATCGCTCCGTCGCGTTCGTCGACGGCGACCTCTCCGGCAGACGCAACGCCGCGATTCTTTTCGATGCGGTTCGCACGATCGACACGGTTCGCGAAACCGGACCGATTGGCGTCGCGGAAGTCGCCGGATTGACCATCGCGGAACTCGCGCCCGCATACGATTCGGCGTTCACGATCAACTTCGACGACGTCGAGCAACTCGCCGCGTCATTTTCAGAGCTCGACTACGTTCTGACCGACGTACCGATCCCGTTTGCCGCGCCTGTCCGGCCGTTTGTCGTTCGCGCGACGCGCTTTATCATCGTCTGCGAACCGACGCTGCTCGGTATTGCATCCGCGCGCACCACGATCGCGGAACTCAAACGCTTCGGCGTTCCGCTCACGCGTATGGTGCTCGCCACCAACTGCCGTGACGGCAGTCCCACGGCTTCCCGCGCGGAGATCGAACGCGCACTCGAAATCAAGGTCATGGGCGAGCTGCCTCCACTGCACGACCGCGGCTACGCTCGCGCGATGCAGGCGCTCGAGAAAACGCTGCGCGCGATCTCGGCCGAACCGAAGCTCGAAGTGCTGCTTCCCTCCGCGCGGGGACTCATCCACGACCGCCGAGCGGAGCCGCGAACGGCCGCGCGCGGCGTACGCTCCGGCGCTCCGGAAAATCCGTCGTCCGGTTCCAACGGGACAGCGTCGCGCTCGCACGACAGCATCGACCCGCGCGAAAAACTCAAACTCGAAATCCACGAAACGCTGAGCAGCAAGGTGAATCTGGTCGATGCCAGCGCCGCGCATAGCGACTCGGCGAAGCTGCAAGAACTGCGGCAGAAGATCGAAGAAGCCGCGCAACAAGTCTTGAGCGAGAAGTCGCACGGCTCGCTGACGGCCGAAGAGATCGCGCAAATAAAAGAAGAGATCGTCAACGAATCGCTGGGCTTGGGTCCGCTCGAAGATCTCATGCAGGATCCCGCCGTCACCGAGATCATGGTGAACGGTCCGAAGACCGTCTATATCGAGCGCAGCGGCAAGATCGAACGGACGGGCAAACGCTTTACCAGCGGGCAGCAGCTGCGCCTGGTGATCGAGCGCATCATTGCGCCGCTCGGCCGCCGCTTGGACGAATCCGTTCCGATGGTCGACGCACGCTTGCCCGATGGCTCGCGCGTCAACGCGATCATCGAGCCGCTCGCCATCGACGGCGCGTCGCTCACCATCCGCCGCTTCGGCACGCGCCGTATGACGGCGCAAGATATGCTGGACAAGGGCTATATACCGGACCGCGAACGCATCGTCACGATCGAAGACGCGGCCGAACTGTGCTTGAATCAGCCGCACGTCGTGCGCCTGGAAGCGCGCCCCGCAAACTTGGAGGGACGCGGCGAAATCAAAATCCGCGACCTCGTGCGCAACTCGCTTCGCATGCGGCCCGATCGCATCATCGTCGGCGAGTGCCGCGGCGGAGAAGCGCTCGATATGCTGCAAGCGATGAACACCGGTCACGACGGTTCGCTCACCACCGCCCACGCCAACTCGCCGCGCGACGCGCTCTCGCGTCTGGAAACGATGGTGATGATGGCCGGTTTCGATTTGCCGGTTCGCGCGATCCGCGAACAGATCGCCAGCGCCGTCGACTTGATCATTCAAACCGCACGCATGCGCGACGGCAGCCGTAAGATCATCTCGGTCAGCGAAATCGTCGGCATGGAAGGCGACGTGGTCACGATGCAAGAGCTCATCAAGTTCCAGTCCAGCGGCGTCGACCTGGACAACAAAGTTTCCGGCGAATTTCAATACACCGGCGTTCAACCGCAATGTCTCAAACGCTTCGACGAATACGGCATCACGTACGACGTCCGGCAGCTCTCGACGCTCGCCTCCGCGGGGTCGTTATGGTAAACTCCGGGACCAGCATTTTCGCGCGGTTCAAAGGCAACAGCAGCGAAGACCGCGCGGAATATGCGCGCCAGCTCGCCGATCTTCTGGATCGCGCGGGAATGCAGGGCAAACCGCAAGAGCTCATCGGCATGGCTGCGGCAATCACCGCCGTCCTGTGGATCGTCCTCGCGTTCATGCTTCGCCCGGCGCCCCTCGTCGGCGTGATGCTCGTGCCGTTTTGCGCGGCCGCCGGCTGCGTCGCCGTCTACTTTTACATCCAAATGAAGCTTCGCAAACGCTTGGACACCTTCGTGCAGCAATTGGAGCTCGCACTTCGGCTGGTGGCGAGCGGCGTGCGCATCGGCCTGGGCTTGCGCCAAGCGCTGACGATCGTCATCGAAGAGATGCCGGATCCGGCGCGCTACGAATACATGCGCGTCGTCGGCCAGACGAACATCGGCGTATCGGTTTATGACGCGCTCGACAATCTGGCCAAGCGCATGCCGTGCAACGAAACGATGATGATGTCCCGCGCAATCCGCATCCAATCGCAAACCGGCGGCGATCTCGGCAAGATTTTGGAGCATCTCGCCGAGACGATCAAGGAGCGGCGCAGAATACAACGCAAGATCTCGGCACTGACTGCAGAAGGCCGCGCAAGTGCCGGCATCCTCGCCGCGCTGCCGCCATTTTTGACGGGATTCATCTCGCTGACCGAGCCGCAAATGGGCCACTCACTGCTGTTCACGGCGCCGGGTCACGTAGCGCTCGGTATCGTGTTCGTGCTCGAATCGCTCGGCGTCTTCACGCTGATGCGCATGTTGAAGGTGGACGTGTAATGGTTGCGTCTATTCTGGCGATCGTCGCGCTCGGCGCGGGCGCCGTCTTCCTCTTCGCGTTCTCGCTCATTCCGCAGAAGAGCCCGCTGAAGAAAACGCTCGAGGAGCTGGAGTCTCGCGGACTGCAGCGCGATTCGAAAGGCGTGCGCGCGTTCGAACGGATCTTCTCGAAGGAAAAGCGCGGCAGCCTGCGGCGCAAACTCATGGAAGCCGGCTGGTATACCGTCACGCCGGCGCAAATGGGCGTACGGATCGTGGCGGGCGGCCTGTTCGGCATCGGCTTTGCGATCGCGATGCTGACCGTGCTGCATCTCAACGTCATATTTTCCGCCGTCATCTTCGTCATGCTCGGCGGCACGGGTTTCTATCTGCCGATGGCGTCGCTCGATAAAGCGATCGCGGCCCGCAAAACCGCCGTGCAGAAATCACTTCCGGACTTCCTGGATATGGTCTCGACAACGGTGCAGGCCGGCCTCTCGGTCAACCAGTCGTTGGGCTATGCGGTCGATGCAGCTCCCGGCGCACTCGGCGACGAAATCAAAGCGGCACTTTCGGAAATCCGCCTCGGACGCTCGCGTTCGGATGCGCTCAAGGCAACCGCCGAGCGGTTACAGCAGCAGCAATTCACCACGACCATCACGGCGATCACGCAAGCCGAACGCTTGGGCACCAACATTTCGAAGGTCCTCAACGAACTGGCGGAAGACGTGCGTAATCACCGCATCATGCTCGTCGAAGAGCACGCGGCAAAACTTCCGGTGAAGATGGTTTTCCCGATGGCGCTCTTCATGCTCCCCTCCCTGTTCGTCGTGATCTTCGGAGCGCTTGCGGCGAACTATCTCTCGAATAGCCATTGACGATGATGACGACACTTATCGCGACCGTGTTAGGCGCATTCTTTTTCGGGGCGGCGGGCGTCGTGGGCGCAATGCTCGGGATCACGTTTGCGGATCGCCTCGAATCGATGCCCGGCGGCCCCCCGCCGGTGCGCGCTCCGATTCCGTTGCTCGTCGCAGGCGCGGCGCTGATCGGCGCGATCGTCACGAACCGGCAACTCGGCTCGCCGCAAATCGTCATGCTCGCCATCGTCTGCGTGGCGCTCGTCGCGATTTGGATCGTCGACGCACGCCGCGGAATCGTGCCGGACGTCTTCAGCGTCGGACCGCTCGCGATAATCTTGGTCGTCGCGCTCTGGCAGCACGAGTGGAACTTTTTCGTCTCCGCCGCAATTCCGTTCGTACCGTTTGCCATAGCCGCACTGCTCTCCAAAGGCCGCGGCATGGGCTGGGGCGACGTCAAACTCGTCGCACTCGGCGGCGCGGTGCTGGGTGCGCAGTGGGCAATCATCGCGTTTGCCGTCGCCTGCTTTGCGGCGGTCGTCGTGTGCTACGCGCGCGGCAAGCAGCACGGCCCGATCGCATTTGCCCCGTATCTCACGGCGGCCATCGGCGCCGCAATCCCCATGGCTGTCCTGCGCTAGCGTGTACCGATGCCTGTACTCAAGAATGTCACGACCGGCGAGATCATCGCTGAAAACGTCGAGTATGCCGACGGCTGGTGGCAACGCCTAGCCGGATTCATTCCCAAAGGCGTCGTCGATCCGGACGAAGGTTTGTGGTTTCGCGACTGCTCGGCCATCCACACGCTTGGCATGCGCGCGCGCATCGACGTCATTTTTCTCGATGACGGCGGACGCGTTATGCGCGCGGACCGCGCCGTCCGGCTGAACCGCCCGCTCATCGCGTGCCGTGGCGCCGCGAACGTCGTCGAGCTCGGCGCCGGTGCGCTCGAAGGACGCGACGTCCTCGCCGGCGACCGTTTGGAACTCGAGGAATGACGCGCTACTTCGCGCCGCTGGTCGCCTTCGCCGCCGCGACCGCGTTCGCGACGCGAGCGCAGTTGCTGCCGGAATTTTTGGTGCAGGTGCACGATCCGAATTTGCTCGGCGGCGGTATATTTGCCGCCGCCCTTACGCATTTCGGCTACGCGTTCGTGCTCGCGCTGTGCGCCGTGCTCACCGCCGGCGCGATTTTGCTGGCCGCATGGCGCACGCGCATGCGCGGCGCGCCGGACGTCTACTGCGCGCTTGCAGCCGTGTTGGCCGCGATTTGTTTATCGGGACGATTTGGGGTCAGCCTGGATCCGATCGGATGGTGCTGCGCCGCGGCATTCGCATTGCTTCTCGAACGGTCCGGGCGCGGTGCGCTCATCGGCGCGCTCGCCGTTGTGGCCGTATGGTCGAGTTTGCAAGGCGGAGCGACGCTCGCGGCGCTGCTTGCCGTACTGGCGTTTGCCGGATCGTGGCTGGACGCGCATCATTTTGATGCGGAAGTACGCAACAAGGCGTTGCTGGCGGCCGGCAGCATCCTGCTCGGCACGCTGCAATTTCACGCCTGGCCATGGCAAGGCTACGGCGCGCACGCATTATATTTCGACGCGTTGCTTCCCGGCGCGCAGCGCAACCATCTGTGGAACGGCGGCTTCAGCGTGAACACGCTCGCGTTCTGCGGCGTGATCGTCACCGCCGCCTGGTACGGCGTGCGCCGCAAGGGCAATAGCGCCGACGCATTCGTGTTTTTTGCGCTTATGCTGCTAGCGCTCGTCGACGCAAGAAACCTTCCGTATTTCGGATTGATCGCGGCGCCCATTGTCGCGGATGCGGCAGCCAGTTACTATGTCGGTGCGCGCATGATGCCGCGGGGATCGCTCATCGGCTACTCCGCGGCGTTCGCGGCGTGCGCGTTTACATTTATCGCCGCGATGATCGGCACCGAACCCAAAGCGGTGTGGTGGCCGCAGCCGGCCGAGCAGCCCGCAAAGCTCCTCGTTGCTCTTGCATGGGACCATCGCACGCATCATTTGCTCTGCGAACAGCCGCGCTGGTGCGACGGCGCCCGCCTGGTCTTCCCCAACCTTGACACGCTGCTGGACGACCGCGCCGGACTCGCGACTGCACGGATCCTGCGCACGCAGGACGATGCGGTAGCCACGCGCGGTTCGTGGCGAAGTGAACTGGCCGCGGCGGGCGTGGACGCCGTGATTGCAAAGAACGACGCAAACATCGTCTCGCTGCTCACGCAAACGGGCTGGCGCGTCAAACGAAGCGACGGCGCACGGGTGCTGCTGCTTCCGGCGGCTGCCCAATGAGAATCGCCTTGGCCGTCATCGCGATTTTCTGCGCTCGCTTCTTGATGGGGGCCTGGTTCTACGCAGGTCACGACGGCGATTTGGCATGGCAGCAGTTTCTGGGCACCTACGTGCTGCATCAGCATCACCTTCCGCACCGGTTGGGGCACGAAACGTTCACTGCGCCGGGCGCGGCCTGGGTTCCGCAGGAGTGGGCGTTCAGCGTTGCAGTCGCGTGGTTTACGGCGCATGGGCGTTTCGCCGTTCTCGCCGCGCTGTCGGTTTTCGCCGCAGCGGTTTCGCTGCTTTTGGTCGCATACCGGTCGTACCGGCGCGGCGCATCGACGTTCGGAACGGCGCTCGCAACCGCATGCACCGGATTCGCGATGCTGCAAGCGTTCGGCGTGCGCGCGCAAATTTTCGGATGGCTTTTCCTCTCGATCGTTTTGCTGCTGCTCGATCTCGAAAACGAATGGATGTTCTTGGGCCTCGTCGCGGTTGCAATTTGGGCGAACGTCCATGCGAGCGCACTCATTGCGCCCGTCGTCATCGGCGCTTGGGCTCTGGGCACGTGGATCGAGGATCGTGCGTGGACCGTTCGCGTCGAACGCAACATGGTTTTCACCATGGGGTCGCTTGTGGCGGTCTGCTTCACGCCGCTGCTCTGGCACTTGCCGCTGTATGCCGTCAATTTGGAGACCAGCGTGATCCGCAGCGCAATCGCGGAATGGCAACCGCCGGACCTGCTTTTTCCGGGGTTCGCATGGGGACTGTTACCGCTGCTGGCAATCTGCTGCTACTTCGGCATTGCTGCGCCTCGCGAACGCTGGCGCGACGGCATGCTGTTCGGCGTCGCGGCGCTCATCACCGGAATAGCCGTACGCCACATACCGCTTGCGGCGATGATCGTCGCGCCGATGGCGGCGCAGCGCGTCTCAGCGCTCGTGCCGTCGCATGCACGCATCAACGAAGTATTGCAGGAACACTTCAGCGAGATCCTCATCTACGTCTGCAGCGCGCTGGTGTGCGGAATCATCGTGCTCAATCTCGCGCACGTTCCGCAGATTTCCGGCGTGACGCTTCCCAAAAAGGCGATCGTCACGCTCGCGGATCTTCCCGGAACGCACAATTTGTATTGCGAGGACTTCGCGTGGTGCAGTCTCGCGCTAGAGCAGAATAACCTGCGTACGTTTCTGGACGGCCGGTGCGATCCGTTCCCGGCGCGCGTGTGGACCGACTATCTCGCGGTCGAACGGGTAACGCCGTCGTGGGCCGGCGTGCTGAAACACTGGAACGTCGACGCGGTGCTCGTGGACAAAAATAACTCGCTCGCGCAAGCGATTGCGCTACGGCGTGACTGGCATCTTTTCTACCGCGACCGGCGCTACGAAATTTTCCTTCGACAAGACGTACGCACAGCTCAGCGCTAACACCAGCAGTCCAATCCACGTCGGGGCCTTGCCAACCCACCACGGCGGCCCGGTGCTCGCGCGCTGCGATCGCACGAACTGCTCCCACGACGCTTGCGCGAGGCCGGCATGCATCGTAAGGCCGTGCACGTGCGCCGGCAATCCCGGCCCGTAGTAATAGCCGGCGCCGATGACGGCGCCCGTGAGAACGGCGGCGGCAAGCGCCGTGCGCAGTGCCCACGAAGCGTTCCAGCCGAGCACCGCTGCGGCAAGAAAACCGCACACCGGCGCGTACACGATGACCAGCACGGGTTGCCCGAGCGCCCAAAGCCACGGGAACGCAAGCAGCAGAAACGCAACGGCAAACAGCGTCCGCACGCGTCCCGTGCTGTGAGCCCAAAGCAGCAGCGCCGCCGGAATGGCGACCATGATCTGCGTGTAGTGCATGAACGTTCCGCCTAAAACGGCAAACGCCGGCGGAATCAGCGCGGCATACGCCGCATCGCGGCGGCGCGCCGCCAAAACGTACGCGGCCCACAAACCCAGCAGCGTCATGACTGCATACGACAGCTCGCCGCCCGCGATTGCGGCACCATCGCTCGCATGCAAGCCATGGAGAATCCACGTCATGCCGTACTGCGCCGTGCTGCCGATCTCCGAGCGCGCGTGAGCGGGCAAGACGTCGCGCAGATACGAGATCGCAACAGCGGGTCTGCCACAGAAAAGATCGAGAACGCACAAGACGGCGGCGAGTGCCGCCGCGCGCGTGCGCATGGCCGGCACGCACAGCACGGCGCCGAGAATCGCCGGAAGCGCAACGTGCGGCAAAATCATCGCAACGCCGGCCGCGACGGCGGCCCAGCCCCATGCACCGCGGCGCAGCGCCACCGCCATCGACAGAATCGCCGCGACGATTGGCGAGCCGAGTTCGCCGAACGGAATCGAAATCACGGCGAATCCGGTTGCCACCGTCCAGAGCATCGTGTCCATGGGGCGCTCCAGCAGTATGGAAAGCGCGCGCGCGCACACGTATACTGCGGCAAGCAGAATCGCGACCCAGACGATACAGGCGGGAAGATACGGCAAGAGGCCAAGCGGAGCAAACGCAACGAGCGCATAGCCGGGCAACGGCGCCGGCACGGCAACGCCGGGCGTTGCTTGATACAGGCCGAAGGGCATCGGCGCGCGTTCGCAGCCGTAGAGTGCGGACGCCGCGTATGGATTCGCGCCGTGCGAAACGGCGCCCGCGGCGCAATAGAACGCGCGGAAATCACCGAAGAGCGCGTGAGCGCTCGAAGCGACGTGCAGTTGC
This sequence comes from Vulcanimicrobiaceae bacterium, assembly GCA_036826275.1. GTDB lineage: Bacteria > Vulcanimicrobiota > Vulcanimicrobiia > Vulcanimicrobiales > Vulcanimicrobiaceae > DATGJX01. The sequence continues at coordinate 3,917 of DAISWS010000038.1, read as the reverse complement.
CAAAGAATCAGCAGCAGCGCCGCGCCGGCCGCCAGCGGCGCGCGGACGCGGCTAGGCACTCGAGCGTTTGCGCCGGTGTTCTTCGAGCGATGCCGGTGTGCCGCCGTACGGCGGCGCGATGCGACCCAGCATCTTTACCAGGCCCGTTGCATCCGGGCGGATCTTTTGCACGCGGAACGCATACTCGGATGCGCTCTTCATGTCGCCTTCGTCGAACGCGGTTTGCGCCAGGCGCTCGAGCACGATGACGAACTGTTCCTCGAGCACCTGCGCGTGGCTCCCAAACCACGCTTCGGGCGGATCGCCGTCCAGCAATCTTCCGCTGTACAACTCTTCCGCCGCGCGATAGTGCACGGCGGCTTCTTGCACGTCACCGCGATCGAAACTCGCATCGCCGTCCCCAACGTGCGCGCTGAAACGCCGCACGTCAGCCACGACGTTGGTCAAATCGAGCGAAACGTCCGGATCCGCTTTGAAATAGAGATCCACGCACGCGTAGCCGACCATCGCCGCTATCGCTTTGCGGATATTGCTGCACGCGGTGCGCACGCTTTGCGCCGCGAGCTGGCGGTCCGCATCGGGCCAAAAGACGCTCGCGAGTTCGGAACGCGTCGCACTGCCCGTCGGCTTGAGCAAGAGATACTTGATGAATTGCTGGTCGCGCCGGCGTATCCAGTTGATCTCCTGATTGTCGATCTGTGCCTCGAAGCGGCCGAACATGCGCACGATCAGCGGCGAAAGCCGCGCGCTCGGCGAGAGACGCACGCGCCCGCGCAGTTGCCGAATCGGACGGTACGGCCGGTAATCGTCGTTGTCGGCGACGACGAAGAGGCCTTGCGCCTCCAAACGGTGCAAACGTTCTTGATCGTCGATCGTCGCGCCGGCAATCAGACTGCGCACGAGCGCGCGATCTTCTTCCGGTGCCCGATCGAGATCGGCCGCGATGAATTCGGTAAACACTTGTCCGTAGCGCACGCGCCAGTGCTCGTACGCATCGTTGAGCGAGCGGCTGTCTTCGGCTGCCGCGCGTACCGCGCCGCTCACGACGATTGCCCAGCCTTCGCTTTCTTCCAGCAAACGGCCGATTTCCAAATGCGAACACGGAACGCCGCACGTTTCGGCGAGCAGTTCGGTCTCCGCCGGGTCGAACGCCAAGCGGCGGTGATCGCATAGTACGCCGAGGCCGCGCGCGACCCAGGTCTTCGCGTCGATCGCATCGCGCGAGCGCGACGTATAGATGAAGGTGAGGTGCTCGGGGGCGTCCTCGACGATCTGCTTGAGCAGCGCGAGCACTTCGGGCGAAGCATTATCGACGTCGTCGAGCGCGAGTTCGGTCGGGCGCACGATCGCCGAGCGCAACGCGTCGATCAGTTCATCGTACGAATGCGGCGCCTGCGGCAGTGCGAGCGCGGTGCCCACGAGTTGCACGAACGCGGCGATCGAGGCGCCGGAGGGGATCGCGCAATAGCCCGTGTCGACCGTGCTGTTCGGCAAATACTTGAGCAGCAGCGTGCTCTTACCGGAACCAGCGGGAGCTACGAGCATACGCAACGGCACGGCGACGTGCGTCGCCAGCCAGCGTTCGAGACGTGAACGCCGCACCGTGGATGGAGCCACGCGCGGCAAGGTACGCGTACGTATCATGGGACCTCCCTTTAGAATCGGCTTGCGGGGCAGGTCCCGTTAGTTGCCGGGGTTCGTGGGCACCCGACCGGGCGCCATGCTAGTAGACGGTTCAGCCGCGGGGCGGCGTGCCCCAGCCCGATTGGACGTACGTTCCGTCGATAACGATGGCGGGCACCGTTCGGTCGTCCCCTGTGTAGCCGAACATGCGGTCCCTGGCCCGCCGGCCGTTCTGCGCGTCGTGGACCACGAACGGCACGCCCGTGCGCCGGTAGTGCTCCATCGCTTGCGCGCAGTAGGGACAGTCCGGACTGATGTAGAGCTCGAGCGTCGCGCCCGGAGGGACGTTCTTCACGTCGAAAGGCGAAGCCATGCCGCTCGTCTTCGTTCCGACGCCGCTGGGCAACCTCCGCGATATCACCCTGCGCGCCCTCGACGTGCTGCGCGACTGCGATTTGGTCGTAGCCGAAGATTCACGCGTGGCGCGCAAATTGCTGAATGCGCTCGCGCTTCCCGGTAAGGAGATCTGGAGCTACCACGAGCACAATGCGCGCGCCGCGACAGCCGGGATATTGGATCGGGCGGCGCAGGCGCTGGTTGCCGTCGTAACGGACGCCGGAACGCCCGGCATTTCGGATCCGGGCAACGATCTGGTCGCAGCAGCACGCGAAGCGGGCGTTGCCCTCGACGTTCTTCCCGGCGCGAGCGCCGCCATCGGCGCGGCGGTTCTGTCGGGCTTCGATTTGCGGCGTTTCGTATTCGAAGGTTTCGCACCGAGCACGAGCAGCGCTCGCCGAGCGGCGCTTTCGCGCAGTTTCGCGCTCGGCATCCCCAGTATCTGGTATGAATCGCCGCAACGCATTCGCGCGCTGCTCGAGGACATCGCAGCGGTCGATGCCCAAGCACGCGTCTTTCTGGTGCGCGAATACACCAAGCGCTACGAGCAGCAGATTCTCGGCTCCGCAGAGCAGATTGCCGCTCAGCTCGCCGAGCGGGTGCGCGGCGAAATTGCGCTCGTCGTCGATCCCTCGCCCGTGCCGTCCGAGCCGGTGGCGCAGGCCGATCTGGACGGGGAAATCGATGCGCTGCTGGAGACGGGCGCGAGCGTCTCCGCGGTTGCCAAGGCGCTTTCGGAGCGCGGGTTCGGGGAGCGCCGCCACATCTATGCGCGCGCGACCGGCCGTAAACGCCTGCGAAGGGACGCGTCCGCCGCACCGCGATAGAGAAAATGCAATGGAATCCCGTCCGTTTTACGTCACGACGCCTATCTATTACATCAGCGGCAACCCGCACATCGGCCACGCGTACACGACGGTGGTCGCGGACGTGCTCGCCCGCACCGAACGCGCGCACGGGAAGGCCTATTTTCTCACGGGGACGGACGAGCACGGGCAAAAAGTCGCCGACGCCGCCGCCGCGGCCGGCAAATCGCCGCAGCAATGGTGTGACGATCTCATCCCGCAGTGGCAATCGCTATTCGCGCGCTACAACGTCACGTACGACGATTTCATCCGCACGACGCAGCCGCGCCACGAGCGCGTCGTGCAGTTGGTCTTCGAAAAGTTGCGCGAGCGCGGCGACGTCTATCTTGGCAAGTACGAAGGCTGGTATTGCGTCCCCGACGAGACGTTCTGGTTGGAATCCAAGCTCGTCGACGGAAAATGTCCGACGTGCGGACGTCCTGTGCAATGGCTGTCCGAAGACGATTGGTTTTTCCGGCTTTCGAGCTATACCGAGCGCCTCAAGCAGTACTTCATCGAACATCCCAACTTCGTGCGCCCGCGCGCGGTCTACAACGAAATGATGGCGCTGCTCGAGGAAGGCCTCGACGATTTGAGCATCACGCGCACGAACTTGGAATGGGGCATTCCGGTTCCCCTTTCGGCAAACTCAGGACAAGCTAACGGCGTTATCTACGTGTGGTTCGATGCACTGATTAATTATATTTCCGCGCTCGGCTGGCCGGACGGCGAGAAGTTCAAAGAGTTTTGGCCGGCGTCGGTGCATTTGATCGGCAAAGAGATTGCTCGTTTTCACACGCTGATTTGGCCGGCGATGCTCTGGGGCATCGGCGAAGCCGCTCCGCAGAGCGTCTTCGCGCACGGCTGGATTACCGTCGAAGGACAAAAGATGGGCAAGTCGCTCGGAAACGTCGTCGATCCGTTCGCGCTCGCCGATCGCTTCGGCGCCGACGCGATGCGCTATTTTTTACTGCGAGAAGCGCCGTTCGGCAGCGATTTCTCCTATTCGCAAGAGAAGATCGTGCAGCGCTACAACAGCGATCTTGGAAACGA
>DAISWS010000037.1:3595-22142 GCA_036826275.1 Vulcanimicrobiaceae bacterium | reverse complement strand
CCCGATTTGCAGCCGCTGCACCGGCGCGTGACCTCACTGCTGCGCAAGTTCGAACACGTCGATATCAAACACGTGCGCCGCAAAGACAATGCGCTTGCCGATGCCGTGGTGAACCGGGTCTTAGATGCCGCGAAATAACTGGTTCGGCACGGCGATCTTCGTTTTCGCCGTCGTCTTCATCATCTTGGGGACCATCTTCATTCCGTGGCCGGATTTTCAGCACAAACGCGAGGTGACGAACATCGCCGAAGGCGCGAGCGTGCTCGACCTCTCGCTGACGATGAAATACGACAAGCCGCCGATCTATCTCGAACAGTATACGATGCACAACGACAACGGCGTCTCGACCGCGCAGTACAAAATTCAGGGATACTCGGGCAAGGTCATAACGCTCACGCTGCCGCCGGACAAGACGTATGCGGTCACGTTCTTTTTCGAAGAAGTGGTTCAGGACGGCATCTGGCAGCTGACGAACAGACCGGACGCGGGAAATACGAACATCCACTATACGCTGCACATCCATCAGGTCGCCGGAACGAAGCAAGGCTCGCGCACGATTACGTTCACCGATCCGCGCTATTGGGCCGTGCAGGCGGGACACGAGTATCACATCCAGCTCTCGCCGAATAGTCCGGTGCCCGACCTGATGAAATTGCAAAGCACGACGCTTGCCGATCCGCGCTTCGAAAAAATCGTCGACGCCTTCCGCGCCTTCGGATCCGATGCGTTCCGCGCCAAAATCAAACAGGCGCAGGCGCTCGTGCGCGCCTCGAAATAGATGCGCGGGCTGCGGCGGGTGGCGTTGCCGGGGCTCGCTCTGCTTGCGGCACTCGCACTCATCGGCTTCGTCGCATACGAACTCATCGAGCAGCCGACGAACCAATTCTTCGGCGGAACGTTCACGCAGGGGCCGACGAACGAGCGCGTCGTGGCGCTGACGTACGACGACGGACCAAACCCGCCGTACACCGGCCGAATACTCGACGTGCTCGAAGCCGAGCACGTGCCGGCGACGTTCTTTCTCGTGGGACGCGCGGCGCGCGCGTATCCAACCGTCGTCGAGCGCGAAGTACGCGATGGCGATGCGGTCGGCAATCACACGTGGGATCACGCGCATCTCATCCTACTGACGCGGTCCCAAGTGCGCGCGTCGCTGCAGCGTACGGACGACGCGATCTATGCCGCGACGGGCCGGCATACGCGGCTTATGCGTCCGCCGTTCGGCGCGCGCGATTGGATGGTGATGCAGGTCGCGCACAAGATGGGCTATACCGTCGTGATGTGGTCGGTGCCGCTGGCATACGACTGGGACTATCCGCCGCCGCGCGTCATCGCCCAGCGAATACTTTCGCACGTGTCCGACGGCTCGGTCATCGTGCTGCACGACGGGAACCGCGGTCAGTTGTGCGCGCTCAAGCATTTGCCGCCGCACGTGTGCGACCGCAGCAGCGATATCGAGGCGACGCGCCTGATCATCGATAATCTCAAGGCGCAGGGCTACACGTTCGTGACGATTCCCCGCCTGATGCAATTACGAAAAAACGCTACGCGTAAACTCGGCCCTGGTAGCGAATGAAGCCGTTCTCGTGGCGGCCGTCGGGATCGTGATGCGTCCAGTGAACGACCGGCGGCCGTCCCGGGTCGTGCACCATTTCGCCGCGTACTTCGATCCGGTCGCCGGGTTGCACCGGAACGCGCGGCGCGATTCCGACGTTGTCGACGATTTCGACGTTCCCCGCTCCGGTTTGCGCGTTGAACGCTTCGTGCATGCAGTGCGTGTTCGAACCGTAGAAGAAGCGGGGCGTGCTGGTGACCAGTGCGTTGAACGTGACTTCCGCAGGATTCGTTCCCGCGTATGCGCTTTGAAGGTTCATGCGCATCCTTCACGACGAGTGCCCGGCAACGAAACGTGGTACGATACAGACCGGCGATGAGAATCATGAGGACCGAACGCTTGCGCCTGACCCCGGTGACCGTGCAGAACGCCGGTGCGCTGTGGACCGTGCTGCAGCAGCCGGGTTTGCGGACCTATCAAGAATTACCGAATGTCGGCATGACGGCGTTCACCGACATGGTCGCCAAGCGGCCGAAAGTTCTGCGCGCGGGGACGAGCGGCCGTTTCGAGTGGCTCGTCTACATGAACCGCGTTCGCAAGCCCGTCGGTTGGGTCTCGTTGCGCATTGCCGAGCGCGACCTCGAGACGGGCGAAATCGGCTATAGCATCGTGCGTGATTTCCGGCGTCGCGGCATCGCCGTCGAAGCGGTGCGCGCGCTCATCGACGAGGCCTTTACGCAAGGCGGGCTCACGCGCATCAACGCGTATTGTCTGCCCGAAAATATGCCTTCGCGGAATTTGCTCGAGAAACTGAGCTTTTCCGGCGAGGGTGTTTTACCGCGCGGCGCGACCGTGAACGGGCACATCGTGGACGTACTGATGCACCGTATGGAACGCGAGCACTGGATTCAGTGGGGAAATTCAATCGTGATCCCGGCTTCTGCATATCCGGCGTAGCGCCGGCCCTCTCGTAAGAACGCGAGCAGCGGTTCGCGAACGACCGCCACTGTCAAACGCTCCGGCAGCAGCTCTACCGGTACCCATGCCGCTTGGACGACGTGATCGCCTTCGCACATGCCGGGCGCGATAACACCGTTCGCGTCGAGCGCGAACGTCGTGTTGATGAAATGCGTAGCGCCGTCGTACGACTCGCTCACGTAACACAGCTCGCGCACCGTTCCCTCGAGCCCGGTTTCTTCGCGCAGCTCGCGAGCGGCGGTTTGTGCGAGCAGTTCTCCGGATTGCTGACGCCCGCCGGGCAGATTCCAGAGCGGCTGCTCGTGATTCGGATAGCGCGAGGCAACGAGCAGCACGTCGTTGCCGCGGCGCACGAGCGCCGTCGCGAGATGGATGTGCAGGTCCGGTACGTGCGCGCGTGGCATTCCGAGGCGGATGCTTACCCGCGTGGCCGCGCATCTCATCTTGGGACCGCGTGAAGAGCCGTTTTTGGGCGCAATGCTGGAGTCGATCCGCGGCGCTGCGGACGTGATGCTCGTCAACGATAATTCGCCGGAACCCTCGCCGCATACGCGCACGCTGCAAGAGAGCGCATTCGCGCGGGACGGGACGCTGGTCGTGGACCGCACGCCGTTCACCGATTTCGCCGCCGCGCGAAACGTGTGCGTGCGTTTACACGAGCAGCACGGCGCCTGCGAGTGGATGCTGTTCGTGGACGCGGATGAGGTGCATGGGCCGCAGCTAAACGTCGTCGCGACAAATCTGGACGGCGTCAGCCCCAAGGTCGATTTCGTCGACGGCTATACGTGGCACTTTTTCCAGTCGTTCGACTGGTACCGCTCGATAGAGCGCGCGAAAATGTTTATTCGCGCGACCCCCGGCTTTCACTGGGAAGGCGCCGTGCACGAAAAACTGCACGGCCCATCCGGTAAGCGTATTGCGTTACCCTACGTGTTCGCGCACTACGGGTGGGTGCTGCCCATCGAAAGGCAAGCGCAGAAAGAGCGGCAATACGCGGAGCTCGGCCGTCCCGGCGACATGCTGCCGCAACACGAACTCGACATGCCGCAACTCGAACGCAGCTTCGCGCACGAGTGGCGAACGGTAATGCGCTTTCACGGGCAGCACCCGCCCGCGGCGGAGAATCTCATTGGGCATCTGCGCGGCACATTGCACGCGCAGTTCGATGCCGTCGAAGCGATCGTGCCGCGCTATCAGCCGGCGCGGCAGCGCATTGCCAATGCGCTGATGCGCGCGAACTACGAGCAGCGCTGGCGCCTGCGCGCGCTCAACCCGCAGGCGCGCAGACTGCTCGCGTAATCGCTTCGGCGAAGTTGTCGACGTCTTGCGTGCTGGTCGCGTGATGCGTCATCCAGCGAGCCTCAGGCAGCGACTCGTCGAACACGTAGAAAAAATACTCGTTTTGGATGCGGGGAATCGCTTCGCGGTCCAGCGTCGCAAAAACGGCGTTGCATTCCACCGGGCGGGTGATGCGCACGCCGCGGATCTGCGCGACCCGCTCGGCGAGGCGTTGCGCCATCGCGTTCGCGTGTGCGGCATAGGTGCGCCAGCGATCGTTTTCCAAGAGCGCGCTGAACTGCGCGGCGATGAAGCGCATTTTGGAGGCGAGCTGCATGCCTTGCTTGCGGATGAAACGCGCGGCATCGCGATGGATCTGCTTGTCGAAAAACACGACCGCCTCGCCAAGCATCATGCCGTTCTTGGTCCCGCCGAAACTCAGGACGTCGATGCCGAGGTCGCGGGTACATTCGCGCAGGCCCATACTCAGCGCCGCGGCGGCATTGGCAATGCGGGCGCCGTCCATGTGCACGAGCCACCCGCTCTCGTGCGCGAACGCGCAGAGTTCGCGCAGCTCATCGGGCGTGTAGAGCGTTCCGAACTCAGTCGATTGTGAAATCGATATCGCGCGCGGCTGGGAATGATGCTCTTCGCGGCTGGCATGCGCGAACGGCTCGAGATCGGCGAGGTGCAGTTTGCCGTCCGGCGCGTTCACCGGCAGAATCTTGCCGCCGGTGAAACGCTCGAAGGCGCCGCATTCATCGGTTTGCAGATGCGCGGAGGCCGGACATACTACGGCTTCCCACGGTTTGAGTAAACAACTGAGCGCCACGACGTTGGCGCCGGTGCCGTTGAAAACGAAGAAGGCGTCACTTTGCTCCCCGAAGACGCCGCGAATCCGGTCGAGCGCGCGCCGCGTGTACTCGTCGTCGCCGTACGACACGGCGTCGCCCGCGTTTGCGTCGACGATCGCTTGCAGAATCTCCGCGGCCACCGGTGCGTTGTTATCGCTGGCAAAGGTTCGAAGCATGAGGCGCGGGTTCGCTTGCAGGGTACATTACCCTACGCTATGACCGGCAATATGCTCTTCGCGGTGCTTCCCCAGAACGAGCGGCAACGCATCGCGCCGTTCTGCGAAACGGTCACGATCGAAGCGCATACGGTGCTATGCACTCCTGACGAACTCGTTCCCTACGCATACTTTCCGCAGAGCGGCGTCTGCTCGGCGATCGTGCACGCGCGCAGCGGTGAGGCGGTGGAAGTGGGACTTATCGGCCACGAAGGCATGGTCGGCTTGCCGCTCGTGCTCGGTGAGAGTACCAATCCGTTCGAAATCCTGGTGCAGGTCCCCGGAACGGCAACGCGCATACCGCGCGAACTCTTCATCGAGGAGGCGCTGCGCCCGGGGCATTCCTTTTGCGATGCGCTGCTCAAGTACGCGAACCTGTATCTTGCGACGGTCGCGCAAACCGCGGTGTGCAACCGCGTGCATCAGATCCAGCAGCGCTTGGCGCGCTGGCTGCTCGAGATGCACGATCGCGCCGAGCGCGACGACTTGCCCATGACGCACGAAATACTCGGCATGATGCTTGGGGCCTATCGGCCATCGATCACCAACGCGCTGAAGGCGCTGCAAGCGCGTGGGTTGCTGCGCGTATCGCGCGGGCGGGTGACGATCACCGACCCGGACGGTCTGAAGCTCGAGGCCTGTGAGTGCCATGAAAGGATCCGCCGGCGCACGGCGGCGACGTTTCGGGAGATCCGCAGATTGGCGGCGTAGTAGCCGACGGTATACTACAAGACTGTGGGCGCTTGCCTCTGCACTTACCATGGTGCGAGTGTACGGGGCCACTAAACATTGAACCAAATCCTCAATTCTCTACCTGCGGACGAATTTTCGCGTCTCCAACGCTATTTAAAGCAAGTACCGCTCACGGCGGGGCAGCGTTTATGCTCCGTCGATGAGTCTTTGGCCGCGCTGTGGTTCCCGGAGAGCGGCGCGGTCTCGCGGCTTATTCAACTCTTAACGGGTGAAACGGTCGAGGCCGGCATCGTCGGCAACGACGGCGTCGTCGGCCTGCCGCCGGTCCTCGGCAGCCCTCAGAGCGTGGGCGCCTGCACCGTGCAGATTGACGGCACGGCGCTGATGATCGGCGTCTCGGATTTTCAAGAGCACGTTCGAAGCACGCACAGCCCGCTGCTGGATGCCTTGCTCATCTATACGAACCTGCACATCGCCGTGCTCGGCCAGCTCACCGCGTGTCACTGTCTGCACCGGATCGAGCAGCGCCTGACCCGCTGCATCCTGCAGTTGCACGATCGCCTCGGCGGCGCTCGCGTGCGCACGACGCACGACGTGCTCGCGGAGTTTCTCGGCGTGCACCGTCCGTCGGTCACCTACGCGCTGCAGGCGCTGGCCGCGACCGGAACGATCTCTCTGGAACGGCGCAGCGTGATCATTCACAATCGCGCCAAGCTGGAAACGCATGCATGCGAATGTTACGCGGCGATACGCCGCATCACCAAACGCGAACTGGAACGCATGCGCGCGTTGCGCGACGGCTGAGGCTGGACCGCTAAGACGCTTTGCCGCGAAGACGTTCGCAAATTCACATCGTGTGAATTTGCTACTTCCCCGCTTTTTCGAGAAAACGAAGTTTTGAAGTCGACATCCTGTCGAACTCGAAAAAGTCGGAGACTTCGTGGCAAAGTGTCTTAGCGGTCCATCTTCAGCCGTCGCTCACTTTTTTAAAGTCATCCGGCTACTCGGCGGCTGCTGCCAGTGCCATCGCGCCGGAGCGGCGTGATGGGCGCATGAAGATTACCAGTGGTGCGGATACGAAGAAGATGATCGCCGATACGCGGAAGAGGTAGTCGTAGCTGATCACTTGTGAAGCTATGCCGACGAGTTGGTTCAGCACTGCGAGCGGATAGCCGTGCGTTTGCGTGACGCCGGAGGCCAGTGCGTTTTGGGCGATTGCTGCTTCGCGGCCCAGTAGTGTCGTGAGCACGGCGATGCCGAAGCTGCCGCCGAGCTGACGGAGCAGTGTCGAAACGCCGCTCGCGCCGGCAAGTTCTTCCTTCGGTACGGCGCCGAGCGTTACGGTGGAAAGCGGCACGAAGAGAAAGCCGAGTCCGAAGCCTTGCACCAGGCGCGGCCAAAAGACGTCCCAATAGCCCGCGTGTTCGTTGAGCGCGCCCATCCACCACGTCGAGATGCCGAACACGATCATGCCGAAGCCCACGAGGATGCGCGGGTCGATGCGGTTGGTCAAACGTCCGACGACGAGCATCGAGATCGCGGTAGCGATTGCGCCCGGCAAGAGTGCCATACCGGTATCGAACGCGGTGAAGCCGAGCACCGTCTGAAAAAACAGCGGTAAGACCAGACTCGTTCCGAACAATCCGAAGCCGCTGATCGCGCCGATGATGTTGCCGATCGTGAACGTTCGAAAGCGGAAGACGTTCAAATCGACCAGTGGATGGCGGTCCCGCAGCGACTTGACGATGAACCACGTCAGCCCCACGGCCGAGACGATCGTCAAGATCCAAATCGTGCCCGAGTTGTACCAATCGTCGTGCTGTCCGCGTTCGAGCACGTATTGCAGCGACGCAAGCCCGGCGGAGAGCAGTCCGAGGCCGAACCAATCGATGCCGCCTTTGGGTTTTTGCAAGAAATGCGGATTCGGTATGAACATCAGGGTCATCATGAACGCGACGATGCCGATCGGCAAATTGATGTAGAAGATCAGCGGCCAGGAATAGTTGTCGATGATGTAGCCGCCCAGCGTCGGGCCGATTGCCGGGCCGACCATCGCACCCAGACCGAAGATTGCCATAGCGGCGCCGCGTTTTGCCGGCGGATACGTTTCGAAAAGAATCGCCTGCGCCGTCGGCTGCAGCGCGCCGCCGCCGAATCCTTGCAGCACGCGGTAAAAGACGAGTTGCCAGATGCTGTGCGCCGTACCGCAGAGGAACGACGCGATGGTAAAGACGGCCAAACACCCGGCATAGAAGTTTTTGCGGCCGAGGTACGCGGTCAACCAGCCGTTCAGCGGCATCGTGATCACGCTTGCAAGGATGTAACCGGTCGCAACCCACGAGACTTCGTCGATAGAAGCGCCCAAGTTGCCCGCGATGTCGTTCAGCGCGACATTTACGATAGTCGCATCGATGATCGCCATGATGAGCCCCAGCATCACGGTGATCGTGATGAGCGCTACGGGGGCGTTGTGCCGAGCACGAAAAGGATTAGCCACCGGACGCAACACCCGGGGCAAGACTGCGGTACAACCAGGGCATGAAGCTCTTACTCGAAATCGTGGTTGCCCTAATCCTGCATCCGGTCGCGTTTATACTGGTGCTCGTCAACTTGGCGGGACGCGATGACCTCACCTCACTGCAAAAAATCGTGTGGGGTGCGGTCAGCGTGGTTTGGGGGATCGGGCCGATACTGTACGTTATTGTCGGCGGCGGATCAATGTGGTAACGGCTGCCGCGCCCGCGAGTGCCGCACCGGCGGCGAGCCACTGGCGGTTCATGATCAGTTCGGTTTCCCAACTGCGCGGTTTGGCTTTCTCATCGAATTCTCCATGCGCGCCGAAGTCCTTGGTGATGTCGGCGGGACGGTAGAGATTGTCCGGACGGTCCGCGGAGATGGGCTGCGGCGTTTGTTGCGACTTGTAACCCGTGAGTGCGAGCCACACGTCGGCGATGCGCGGCGCGATTTTTTGCGCCACGATCGCAAGAACCGTCGATCCGCCGACCCACATTTCACGCGGCTGCTTCTGCGATGCCCAATAGATCGCACGGCCCGCGACTTCCGGCTGGAAGATCGGCGGAAGCGGCTGCGGATGATTCAGCCCGCTTTTCACGCGGTTCCACGTGAATTGCGGCGTGTTGACCGCCGGCATCTGCACCATCGTCAGCTTGATGTTGCTGCGGTGGTGAATGAGTTCGCAGCGCAGCGAATCGGTGAAGCCGCGGATGGCCGACTTCGCACCGCAATACGGTGATTGCAGCGGAATGCTGCGGTAGCACAGCGCCGATCCGACTTGCACGATCGTGCCTCGGTTGCGCGGACGCATGCGTTTGATCGCGGCCATCGTGCCCCAAACGTAACCCAGATACGTGACGTCGGTGAGACGACGCCACTCCTGCGGCGTGACGTCCCAAAATTCGGAGAAGACGTTCGTGAACGCGACGTTCACCCAGACGTCGATGGGGCCGAGCTCGCTTTCGGCGCGGGCCGCGGCAGCCTCGACTTCTTCGGGGTTCGCGACGTCGGTCGGGATGGCGATCGCCGTCGCGCCGAGGGTTTCCGCGTCTCGCCGGGCCGCTTCAAGTCCCTCTTCGCCGCGCGCGACCAGCGCGAGCCGCACGCCGTGCCTTGCGAATTCCCGCACCGCTGCACGGCCGATGCCGCCCGAGGCGCCGGTAATGACGACCACTTGTGAGTCTTTGCCTGTTGTAGCCATGACGGTGATCCTGTTCCCGAACGGCGGGGTTTTTCTCGGGAGCGCGGAACCGTTAGGCGTGCCGAAGTCGCTTATTCGCCTTGCCTATGTCCTGTTGGCCGTCATCCTGCTGGGCGGGGGACTCGCGCGGACCGCGCGGGCGGACACCGACGAGACCACCACCGGCGTCAATCCATCGGCCGTGGGGCTGCAGCCGCTTCGGGGAGCGATTCCGCTTGCGACGCCGGCGCCGGGCGAGTCGCGGCTGGTCAAGCGGGAGGACGGCACCTATGCCGCTATTCCGCAGATGAGCGGACGCACGCGCGTCTTCCATCTCGTCGAACGCGATGCGCCTTGGACGCTTCAGCCCGGCTTGACCGTGATGGCAAAAACGTACAACGGCGTCGTGCCGGGTCCGACGCTGGTCGTGCATCAGGGCGATCGCGTCGTCATCGATTACCGTAACGATCAAAGCGTCCCCGACACGGTGCACCTGCACGGCATTCACGGCATTCCCGTCGACATGGACGGCGTTGCGGGCATCTCGCAACCGATGGTGACGAAAGGCGCAAGCTTCCGCTATGAATTTACGGCGAGCGATCCCGGAACGTTCATCTACCACACCCACGACAACGAAGAGATGCTCAACAGCGGGCTGTACGGCGCGATCGTCGTGCTGCCCACGCATCCGACGGCGCAAGAACGCGCGGATCGCGACGACGTCGAGATGCTCTCGTCGTGGACGATCCAGAGCCTGAGCGAAAACCACTTCACGATCAACGGCAAAGAATATCCGGCAACCGCGCCCATTACGGTGCGCAGAGGCCAGCGCGTGCGCATCCGCTGGATCAACATCTCCGGCGAGAGTTTTCACACGATGCACACGCACGGGCACTACCAGCGCGTGATCTTTCGCGACGCCCAGCCGGTCGCGCAGCCTGACGTCCAGGACACGGTGCTGCTGGGGCCAGGACAACGCGTCGACGTCGTCGTCGATGCAAATCAGGCACCGGGGAATTGGCTCGTGCATTGCCACGTGCTCGACCACACCGAAGATTCTCAGGGCATGCCCGACGGGCTCGTGACGACGATCCACTACGAAGGGACGCCGGATCGCGGCGCTGCGATGAACACGGCGATGCGCTCGATGCTTCCGAGTTTCGGAAGCGCGACGCGTGGACCGCTCTCGTTCGGTTGGACGATCGTGCTTGGCGCAATCGCCGGATTGACGATTTTGCTGGGCCTGCCCATTGCGCGGATGAAAAACGTGTCACCGCTTGCCATCGGTGTGCTCAACGCGATCGCGATCGGCATTCTCGTGTATCTCGTCGTCGAAATCGCCGGCAACGCGACCGCTCCCCTTGTGCGCGCCGTGCAATCCTGGCATGCAACGGGCGGATCTCCGGCAGACGTCATTTGGCTTGCGATCGCCTATGTGGGCGGCTTGTTTGTGGGACTCGTCGGTTTGGGCGCGCTCGCCATGCGCATGGCCAAACGCGCGGCTTCACAGGCGCACGATCCGTACGTGCTTGCGGCGGTGATTGCGATCGGCATCGGCGCGCATAATTTTGCCGAAGGGCTCGCCATCGGCGCCTCTGCCGCATCGGGCGCGACGGCGATTGCGATTGGGCTCATCATCGGCTTCGGCTTGCACAATGCAACGGAAGGTTTCGGCATCGCCGCGCCGCTTGCCGGGCGCGTGGTACCGCGCTGGCGCATTCTCGCTTTGGCAGGCGTCGTTGCAGGCGGTCCCACGTTTTTGGGCACGGTGATCGGCTACGCGTTTCACTCGCAAATACTTTCCGTTCTCTTCCTTGCTACGGCGATCGGCGCGCTGGTGTTCGTCATCGGCGAGCTGTGGAGCGTGCTGCGCAAAACCGGCATCAACGTCGCGGTCACGTCTGCGCTTGCTTGCGGCTTCGTCATCGCGCTGGCAACCGAAGTCATTCTCGATCTCTATGGCGGTTAAGGTGAACGGGGAAGAATCTCCATATGAATATTGGCATAGTTGGCTCGGGAGATATCGGTTCGACGCTCGGCCGCTTATGGGCCAAAAGCGGTCACAAGGTCCTGTTTAGTTTCTCGCACGACCGGCAGAAACTGGAACGCCTCGCGCAAGAATGCGGCAACGGCTCGCGTGCGGTGACGCCGTACGAAGCCGTTTCGCTTTCCGAGGTGGTCTTGTTTTCGCCGCCGTGGACGCAGGTCGAAGAAGCGCTCAAGCAGATCGGCCGCTTCGACGGCGAGACCGTGATCGACACGACCAATCCGTACATCGACGAGCAGATGAACGTGCAGCAGTTCCCGGAGAACACGTCATCGAGCGAGGAGATCGCGCGCAGACTCGAAGGCGCGAAAGTGATCAAGGCGTTCAACACGCTGCGCGACGAAACGCTGAGGGATCGCTCGGGCCAAGGACTCGTGATCTTTTACGCGGGCGATTATCCGCAGATGAAAACGAAGGTCGCGCAGTTGATCGAAGACGCGGGCTTCGTCCCCTATGACGCCGGTCCGCTGCGCGAAGGCAAAAAACAAGAGCCCGGCACCGATCGCTATCTCAAGGAACTCACGCTGGAGCAAGCACGGCGCCTCGCCGGTGAGAGCGGCTCTGAAGGCGGCGCCGTTCGCGGCGAGGTAGATGCACCGCAATGGCAAGAGCGCAGTTCCCCGATGAGCAGGTAGCGGGGCAATTCAAACGCCAGGAAGACGCCTTCCGGCGTTGGATCGGCAGCGGCCAGTTTCCCGTTGAAGCCGGCCGCTACCATCTGTACGTCTCGCTCGCGTGCCCGTGGGCGAGCCGGACGGTCATCGTTCGCAGGATAAAAGGCCTGGAGGACGCCGTCGGCATGACGGTCGTCGACCCGGTGCGCGACGAGCGCGGCTGGGCGTTTCGGGACGGCCCCGGCTACTCGCACGATCCGGTGAACGGCTGGACGTATCTGAGCGAGGCGTACCAAGCGACGCAGCCCGGCTATCGCGGGCGCGTGACGGTTCCGATTCTTTGGGACAAAAAGACGCGCACCATCGTAAGCAACTCCGACGACGACATCATGCGCATGTTGGAAACGGAGTTCGACGCGCTCTCGAACGATCCGGAAAAAGCTCGAACGTTGGATCTGTATCCGGCGCAGCACCGCGATGAAATCGAGGCGCTCAACGAATGGATCTACGAAACGCTCAATAACGGCGTCTACGAAGCCGGCTTCGCAACCACGCAGCGCGCGTACGAACGCGCCGCGTACCGCGTGTTCGAAACGCTCGACGCGCTGGAAGAGCGCCTGGCTTCACGGCGGTATTTGGTTGCGCCGTGGCCCGTAGAAACCGATTGGCGCGCGTTCGTGACACTGATCCGCTTCGATGCCGTCTATCACGGCCATTTCAAGTGCAACCTGCGCCGTATCGTGGACTATCCGAATCTGTGGGGATACGTGCGCGATCTGTATCAGTACGACGGCGTTGCGCAGACGGTCGACTTCGATCACATCAAACGCCATTACTACTACACGCACGACGAAATCAATCCCACGCGCATCGTTCCGATCGGACCCGTGCTCGATCTCACCGCGCCGCACGGCCGGCAGCGGCTGCCGTAACGCGTGGACGTCAAATTTGCGCTGACCGCGTTCGCTACCGCGTTCACGATCATCGACCCTATCGGCATGATTCCGCTCACGCTGACCGCGACCGTCGCGATGCCGCCGGAGCGGCGCAGCAAGGTCGTCGATCAAGCGGTGATGGTCGCTGCGGCCGTCATGCTCGTCATGGGCGTCATCGGCCGCCCGCTGCTCAATTATCTCGGCATTACACTCGCCGCATTTTTGATTGCAGGCGGCATTCTGCTGTTTCTGATAGCGGTGGACATGCTCTTCGCGCGGCCGACCGGCGCAAAACGGACCGAAGAAGAAGAGCGTGAAGCCGCGCTCACCGAGAATCCCGCTGTCTTTCCGCTCGCAATTCCGATGATAGCCGGGCCCGGCACCATCGCCACAGTGATGCTGCTGGTGAATCTCGCGCATAACGACGGCATGCGTCTGGCAACGGTGTTCGTTGCATGCGCGGTGGCACTGCTCATCACGTGGCTCTTCATGCGCGGCGCGGCCAAGTATCAGCATCTCATCGGCATGACCGGAATCCACGTCGTCACGCGCGTGCTCGGCATTATTCTTGCCGCACTCGCCGTGCAGTTTGTGTTGAACGGACTCGGCGAAAGCCACTTTCTCAAACGCTAGCTAATGGCAACGATATAGAGAGCGCGTGAAAGAAAAGGTTCTGTTCTGCTGGAGCGGCGGCAAAGATTCGGCGCTCGCGTTATACCGGCTGCAGCATGATGAACGGTACGACGTCGTCGCGCTGCTGAGCACCTACAACGAGCATTTTCAACGCGTCTCGATGCACGGCGTGCGCCTGGAACTCTCGGAGCGCCAAGCGGACGCGATTGGCTTGCCGCTCGACAAGGTGTTCGTGAGCCAGCGCAGTTCGAACGAAGAATACGCGCTGAAAATGGCGGAACGGATGCTCTTTTACAAAGAGCAGGGCGTCACGACCGTCGCTTTCGGCGACATCTTTCTGGAAGACTTACGCAAGTGGCGCGAGGAAAATCTCGCGCAACTCGGCATGCGCGCGATCTTTCCGCTGTGGAAGAACGACACGCGCGAGCTGATCCGCGAGTTCATCGGCCTCGGGTTCAAGTCGCGCATCTGCTGCATCAACGACGCGTACTTAGACGAGAGTGCCGTCGGCCGCGACATCGACCAGGACTTCATCGAATCGCTTCCGGCTGACGTCGACCCGTGCGGCGAGAACGGCGAGTTTCACTCGTTCGCGTATGCCGGGCCGATTTTTCGCGCGCCGCTCAACATCGAATGCGGCGAGCGCGTGTACCGCCCCGTCGAACGCACGCACCCCGGCTCCGACGCGTGCGCGTTGCCGGACCGCAAGGTGACGAAAGGCTTTTGGTTCTGCGATCTGCTTATGACAGAAACAGCAGCGCTAGGCTGAACACCACGAACGCGATCGCGAAACTGACCACGGTGAACGCCATTACGCGGCGCAAGCCGACGCCGGCGATCGCGAGGACCGGAAGCGCCCAAAACGGCTGAATCATGTTCGCGACCTCTTCGCCGATCGCGACGCCCATTGCGGTTGCCGGGAGCGATGCGTGCAACTTTACCGCTGCCGGAACCGCGAACGGGCCTTGCACGGCCCAATGCCCGCCGCCGCTCGGCACGAACAGGCTGATGACGATCGAACTGAGATAGCTGAAGAACGGCAGCGTACCTGCGGTTGCGAACGCGACGAACCATTGCGCGATGACGCCGGCAAGGCCGGTTGCCGTCATGATTCCCATGATGCCGAAATAGATCGGATACTGAATGATCAGCGGTCCGGTTACGCGAGCTGCGCCGTTGACTGCCTGTACGTACCGGATGGGCGTCCAGTGCAGCAGTAAGCCGACGCAGAAAAAAATGAAGATGACCGCGTTGATGTCGAGGTAAAATCCGCCGCGCAGCCAGGTGGAAATGATGTAGCCCAGTCCGGCGATCGCGAAAATAGCGTTGAGTATCCACGCGTTTTCGAGGGCGTGGGCGAGGGTGCCGGGGTGTGCATAACGCGCCTCGACTGCGCTCGGCGCCGCTGCTGCGTCGAACGCGGGTGTGTTGCCTGTTACGGTGTCTTGGGGCTCGAGTGCGCGGAATACAAACGGTAGAACGATCAAGAGCACGAGACACGGGATCAAATTGAATGACGTGAAAATCGTGGTGCCGATCGGCAAGCTGTGGCCGGTGAACTGCTGGACGATGTTGAGTTTGTTGCCCGGCGTTGCTTGTGCCAGCGCGATCGAGCTCGATATGCCGCTGGCCCAAATCAAAAAGCCGCTGTATGCAGCCGCCACCAGCCAGCCGAAGTCGATGCGCATGCGCCGGGCGATTTCGCGTGCGAGCAGTCCGGCGACGACAAGTCCGAAACCCCAGTTGAGCCAGCACGCGACCGCAGATACTACAAACGTGAGGGATACCGCGCCTTTGGTCGTCCGCGGGCGCGCGGCGAGCCACTGCAGCAGACGTGCGACGGGTGTGCTGCTTGCGAGCGCGTACCCCGTGACCAGAATCAAAATCATCTGCAGCGCGAAGCCGAGGTTTCCGGGTTCGAAGATCCCCTTGTACCAGGCGGCGAGGACGTCGTTCAGCGCGTGGTGCGGCGCGAAAGCAAACGCGAGGATGGCCGTGATGAGCGTGAGGGCTACGGCGAAGATGTACGGGTCGGGAACGGCGTACTCGAAGATGCGTACGAAAAAGCCGGCGATGCGTGACATGCCGGCTATTTATGCGTCCAAGCGATCCTTTACTGTCTTAATCCGTTGGCGAACGGTGCCGATGGCGTCCCGCCATAATGCCGCATGCTCGCTCGCGTTGCGTTCGTAATCCATCGGCACGCGAATGCAGACATGGGTGCCTTGCGCGCTGACCTCAATGGACATCGGCACGCGCGTCGCCTGTAAAATGCGGTGGCGCAGCTCGCCCTGCGTCGACGAGACGCCGGGGCGGCCTTGCGTATAGATGTGTATGCTCGGTCCGCCGACACCACTCTCTACCGTAATCACGAGCGCCAAATGCCCGCGTTCCATCTCCGCTCCGAGCAGCTCCCCCAAGACTGTCTCGAGCGTAAATAGGTCGGCACGGTCGGTCGTCATCGTGCGAAGCGTATCGATAACCGATCGGCGTACCTTCGCTACGGAGTAGGCGTCGGCGGAGTCAATAGACCATTTCAACCGCCGGGGGACCCTCCAGTTCTTTGGGTATTCCCGCGCCCGCCGAGAAGCCAAACCCCCGCTAAAAACTTAACGAAAACTTTGAAGTACGAAATTCGACGCGTCGGCGCCGCAGCGGCTGTTCGTGCCCGAGCAGCAGGCGCAGGCAGATATGCGTGCCCTGGTCGCTGCGTTCGATCGTCATCGGCACGCGCGTTTCGCGCAGGATCGCCGCCCGAACCGGACTATCGAAGGTGCTTTCGAACGGCTTGCCTTGCGCGTAAATGTGAATGGAGGGGCTGCGCCCGCGGCGTTCCAGCGTGACGGCGAGCGCGAGATGTCCGCGCTCGACCTGGGCGGCGAACATCTCTCCCAAAACGATTTCGATGTCGAAGAGATTGGCCTCACCGCACCCGGAGCGGTTCAGCTCGGTGATGATTTCACGCCGCGCGCGCGAGAGTGCTTGGGCGTCTGCGCAATCGATGGACCAGCGTAACGTTGATCGGGCCCTCCGATCCGGTTATCGGAGGTTTTCCATGAAGCTTTGAGTCCCAACGCGCACATCATTCGAGCGAGCGCGCCGTGTATTGCGCTAGTCAACGCGCGCGCGGTGTGATAGACTACGCCGGGTATGCACCAGGGCCACTCGTATGCGGTACAAAGCGCCGCTTTTTATCTTTCACTGATTCCGATCGTCGTGCTGTTCACGATCATGTTCGGCGCGCGCTTTTTCGAAAGCATCCGGCGTGCGCGTAAGCCGGCGCCGGTGCGTCCGGCGATTGCGGGCCTGCGCAGGATGACCGCGGCGCACTAAAACGAAGTAGGTTCGGGCGATGCGTACCGCGCTTACCGACCTGCTCGGGATTCGTATCCCGGTTCTCAATGCGCCGATGACGCCGCAGGCGGGCGGCGCACTCGCGCGTGCCGTTAGTGAAGCGGGCGCATTCGGCATGCTCGGCTTTGACGAGGACGAATCCGAAGATCAGATCCGCGAGCAGCTGGCGATTTTGCAAGCCGCGCCGGCAATTCCGTTCGGCATCGGCCTGGTCGCGTGGGTGCTGCAGCGCCGCCCGCAGCTGCTCGATATCGCGATCGCCGCCAAACCGAAGCTCATCAGTATTTCGTTCGGCGATCCCGCGCCGTACGTCAAACGCGTGCGCGCCGCCGGTATTCTTCTGTGCTCGCAAGTGCAATCGCGCGCGTGGGCGCTAACCGCACTCGATGCCGGCGTCGATATGCTCGTTGCGCAAGGGACGGAAGCCGGTGGCCATACGGGTGCCGCGGTCGGCACGCTGCCGCTGCTGCAGATCGTTTTGGATATGACGGACAAACCGGTGGTCGCGGCGGGGGGCATTGCAACGGGACGAGGACTTGCCGCCGTTGTGGCAGCCGGCGCGGCCGGCGCATGGATCGGCACGCCGTTTCTGCTGGCGCAGGAAGCCCGCAACAGCGATACGGCGCGCGAGCGCATCCGCGCGAGCGATGAAACGCAGACGATCTACACGCGCGTTTACGATCGTATGACCGGTAAAGCGTGGCCGAAAGAGTTCGGCGGGCGGGCGCTGCGCACGCCGTTTCTCGAGCAATGGACCGGACGCGAAGACGAGCTCCCGGCAAACGAGAACGCACGCGCGCATTTCGACCCGAAGGAGAAGATCTACGCCGGGCAGTCCGTCGGGCTGCTGCGCGAAGTGAAGCCGGCGGCCCAAATCGTGCGGGAGATTAGCGAAGGTGCGGACGCCTTGGTAGCCCGCTTAACTCGAGCTTAACGTCGCGGTTTCGCAACCTTATACCGCCCGGTACCTTTGTCTCTTGAAGCGGGCGGGGCACGCCGTACAATCGAGATAGAGCCGCCCTCGATACCAAAAGCATCACGCGTTTGCATCCAAAGCCAATGCAGGCGAGTTATGCGGAGCAGATATGGTCACGTCAACGTTTGCACATCCGTATATTACGCAGGTGGTCGCCCTTTGGCTCTCCGTTTTGCCGGTGGCCGGGATGGTCGGTCTCATGATTGGGGCTGCCGTCCGCGGTGACCGCGGCAAGGTGCGGATTAAGGTTCCGGTCCCCTCCGGTAGTGGTCCCTTTTGAAATCACGCACCCCTTGACTTTGAGCGCCTAGCCCGTCACGCTTGAGGCATGCCTAAGCGGTCACGCAAGCCGGAAAATCCTAAGCTCCCCAACCCAGGTCCCTCGCGTCCGCCGCGCGTTACGGATGATGACGACGACGGACTGGCAGGTGCGCTAGTCCCGAAAAAGCCGACTCCGCCAATTCTCACCGGCGCGGCTGCCAAAGAGCTGCCGAAGCCACAGAAGCCTCCTGCCGATCCAGCGCAGGCTGCAAAATCGATCCTTGAACGGGTGACGGGTAAAGCGGAACACATCGAGCCGCCGATGATTAACGAGGCAGCACGGCAGCTTGGACGTCTAGGCGGGCTAAAAGGCGGCAAGGCAAGAGCCGAAGCTCTAACGCCTGACGAACGCAAGGCGAGCGCGAAAAAGGCCGCCGAAGCGCGCTGGGGAACCAAAGAC